>NZ_CAJXGF010000015.1 GCF_913053745.1 uncultured Nitratireductor sp. | reverse complement strand
TGGCCGAAGACGGCCTGATCTGCTGATCCGCGTGTGCCACCCTTGGAGACAAGGAGGCCGGCGGCCAGGGAGACGATCAGCGCCGGAATTTGCGAGACGAGACCGTCGCCCACCGAGAGCTTGGTGAAGACGTCCGCAGCCTCGCCAATGCTCATGTCGTGACGGGCGTAGCCGATGGCGATACCGCCGACGATGTTGATGGCAGTGATGATGAGACCGGCAATCGCATCGCCGCGCACGAATTTGGATGCACCGTCCATAGAGCCGAAGAAGGAGCTTTCTTCTTCCAACTCGGCACGCCGGCGCTGGGCTTCCTTGTCGTCGATTGTGCCGGCGGACAGATCCGCATCGATCGACATCTGCTTGCCGGGAATGGCGTCGAGGGTGAAACGTGCACCGACTTCCGCGATGCGGGTCGAGCCCTTGGTGATGACAACGAAGTTCACCACCACGAGAATCATGAAGACGATCAGACCGATCACGAAATCCCCGCTCATGACCATGCGCGAGAACCCGCCGATGACATAGCCGGCGGCGTTTGCGCCCTCGTGGCCTTCCGATAGGATCACACGGGTGGTCGCGATGTTCAGCGACAGGCGCAACATGGTGGCGATAAGCAGTATGGTCGGAAAGGATGAAAAATCGAGAGGCCGTTGAATCCAGAGAGCGACCATCAGTATGAGCACGGAAAGCGCGATGGAAAAGGCTAGGCCGACATCGATGAGGAATGGCGGGATGGGCAGGAAAAGCACCGCCAGAATGATGACGACGCCAACCGCGAAGCCGATATCGCGGCCGTGCTTCCTGGTCTCTGCGCCTGTGATTGCTTCGCTCAACGCCATGCCGTCTTCCCACTCGATTCGGGGCGTGTTTGCACGCCCGTGCGCCGAAGCTAGCGTCTCAAGCTTGCGTGAAAGAGGAGAAACGGAGGCGGGAAGGGATCAGAAGCCGCCTTCGATACGCTGGAAGATGACGTTGCTGAAGCCGGAAATCTGTGAGGCGACAAAAGGGGCGGAGAAGGCAACCGCCACGAGGATCGCAATGATCTTGGGCACGAAGGTGAGAGTGATCTCCTGCACCTGTGTGAGTGCCTGAACGAGCGCGATGCCGACGCCGACGACCATAGCGACGATAACAGCCGGGCTGGAGGCGACCAGCACGGTCCAGATCGCGTACTGGACGATGTCGAGTGCGTCGGCTTCGTTCATGGCCTAGCGGATCACGACACCGGGTCCGACGGGGATCTTGTCGCCGCTTTCCAGAATGGCCATCACGCCGTCGCTGTAAAGACGCACTTCGGCGACTTTGCCGGAAATCTCCCCGTCGGCGGAGGTGATCTCGCGCCCGACGAGGCTGCCGGCCTGTGCAAGCGCCGAGGCCTGAAGGATCTGGTCGAGTTTGGCGTTGGCCTGCACCGACTGTTCCACCTGCGAGAAGGTGGCAAGCTGTGCCACATAATCGGTGGACTCCATCGGGCTTGTCGGATCCTGGTTCTTCATTTCGGCAACCAGCAAACGCAGAAAGGCCTGATAATCCACGGTCTGCGGCGCATTGGCCTGCTGTGTGCCGTTGTTGTAGGGCTGCTGGGCGCCCGATGTCGCTTCAACGTTCATGGCTTACTCTCCTGCCACCGCCGCAACGGGTTCGTCCGTCGCCGGCGCGGTGTTCTGCCTCATGATTTCCTCTTCGACTGGGTAAAGTGCCCGGATCTCTTTGAGCGCGTCGTAGACCTGCCCGTTCGCCACGAGCTCTTCGATATGCTTCAGTCCGGCGCGGATGCGCTCGTTGGTGAAGCTGTTCAAAAGCCGCGGCAGCAATTGGTTGAAAAGTCTGCGCGCGTCGTCGCCATTGTCCGGTGTAATCAGCATGATCTGGACGGTGAAATAAAGCTGACGCAGCGGTGTATGGGCGTCCTCAGCCTGAAGCACGTGATTTTCCAGGAGGAACTGGACGTTGTTCAAGAACTCGAGCGTCACTTTCCGGTCGGTCTTGATGACGGCGCCGTTGACGTAGATTTTCTCATTCGCCTTCAGGGAAATCTTCAATGTACTCATTGTTGAATGCCGTCGCGGATGATCTGCGACACTTCAATAAGGCCATCGAGATTCTGCGAACGCCCCTGTCGGATCTCTTCGCCTTCCCGCAACAGCCATAAGCCGATGGAAATGAGATTGGCCCTCAGTTCTTTCGGCAGTTCGTTCTCTGAATTGCCGAGATCATCGATGAACGCGGTCCAGACGCGGATCATGAAGTGGATGGCTTCGACGGCTTCCTGCGAATTCACCCCCTTCTCGCGGGCAGCCTGGAGCAGATCGATCGAACGGCTCAGGACCTGCTCCTCCCGATCCCGGGCATCGGCGAGCGAGTCGGTTTGAATTTCGCTGTAGGAAAACTGATACATGTGCTTCCCGTTCGTTTGGTTCCGGCTGTCGGTTATCGCAGATAGTTCAAGATGCTGAGCTGCTGAAGTCGCGCTGTCAGAGCGTATGACGCGTCGAGTTGTGCCCTCAGATCGTTAACGCGGGTGGCGGCTTCGTAGGGGTCGATGCCCTCGCTGTCCTTGATGAGAGACTTGAACAGGTCGACCTGCGAGGAGAGGCGCTCGCTGGCTTCGGAAACGCGATTTTCCACAATGCCGGCCTGGGCCTGTGCATTGGCGATATCGGCAACGGCTTCGCCCACGAGCGTGAGGGATTTGTCGTAGAGAACCTCGCGGGCTTCCTCGCTGAGTGGTCCGTTCAAGAGGTCGGAAACCGTCGCGGCGACCATGGCCAGTTTGCGTATGCCGGCTTCGTTCGCGGTAAGCGACGTTTCGGCAGTCTCGTTCATCGTAATGCGGCTGGTGATCTTCTGGTCGGATGCGCTCGACCAGTTGGTCTCCCATCCCGCACCGATGAACTGCGGTTCCACATAGTTGGTGAGGAAGTCGTCCATGTCGGCCGCGCTGATGCTGGCGGCGGCAGGGTCGTCTTGGCTGAAGCCGAATTTCGCCATGAAGGCCGCATCGAAAGCGGTCTTTGCCGGAGAGGCCGGATCCTGAAAATCCGTTACCGGCTTAACATCCGTATTGATACCCGCGAACAGATACTCGCCGTTAAGATTGCTGTTGAGTATGCCGGTCATCGTCTTGAGCACGCGCTCGGCTTCAGCGCGCGAGACGGCAACCTGGTCGATATCGGATTTGGCCGCTGTCAAGGAAGCGAGAAGGCTCTGACCGATGTCGCCAAGCTGCGTCATCGCGTCTTGTGTCGCCGTCAGCCGGTTGGCGGCGATCGCGTTGGCATCGACAAGGCCGTTCAGGCGATCGATGTTGCGATTCATCGAAAGGTTGCGGCCGGCATGGGCGCCAAGTGCCGTGCCGACATCCGCATAGCGGCCAGTCTGCGATTCCTTCAAACTCTCGGCAAGCTCAGCCTGCATGCGCATGGTCTGGTAGCGCAGCGTTTGCGACATGGCCAGCGATGAGATGAAGGAGGTTTTCATGTTCGGTCTCTTTACCGGGTTGCCTGCATCAAGGTGGACAACATCTCGTCGATCACCGAGATAAGCCGCGCCGATGCCTCATAGGCGTTTTCGAGATCGAGCAGCAGCGCCATCTCGTTGTCGACATTGACGCCGGTCGCGTTCGAGAGCGCGGTTGCCGTACGCACGGCCAGAGCTTCCTTGCCTTCCGCGCCGCTTGCCGCTTGTTTGCGGGTGGCCTCCAGCCAGCCGACGGAATCGAACGAGAACGCCGTAACGCTTCGGTTTGTGTCGAGACCGGTCAGAGGATCGAAGGCCATCGGCTCGTCGAGGCGTTCCGAATAGCTCAGAAGAAGATCCGAGTAGGAGGCGGCACCCGTTGTGTTGTGCAGATAGGCGGCGCCGTTGGCACCGCCATCGCGCAGCAATGAGGGATCGCCGCCGGCACTCTTGTCGAAGGCCGCGTTGACGCGGATCGCGCCTGCCAGGCCGTCGATAAGTGTGCCTGCCGGCGGGATGCCGGGCCCGCCTGCCCAGCTGAAGAGGCCGGCCATGTCCGGAAGGGTGCCGCTCGGATCGGTTTCGGCGAAAGCGGTGATCAGGCCGCGCGCCACCTCGTCGAGCTGTCGCTGCATCTGTAGCGCGGTCTCGTCGCGTAGCTGCAGGGCGGCTGCTATGGAACCCTTGGCGCTGGTGTTGCCGCCCGCTCCGGGCACCAGCGGAACACCGTCTACATAGACCGAGTTGCCGGTGGTGCCGGGGCCATAGCTCGTGTTCGGCGTGAAGGTGACCGGCCGCGGAATGGTTTCGAACAGTGTCGCGCCGTCCGCGGTGACGATAACCATATCATTGCCCGAGCGGGTCGTTGTCGATATGGCTACATATTCCGAGATTTTCTTCAGGAGCGCATCGCGGCGGTCCAGAGCGTCGGAGACGTCTCGGCCCGAACGTGTGCCGTTGACGATCTCGGTATTGACGGTTTCGAACTCGCCCAGGAGGTGGTTGAGATCGTCTACGGCCGTTGCGATGTCGCGGTCGGCATCGGCCCGGAAATTTTGCACGGCGCCAGCACCGTCATTGAGCGAACGCACCACCTGGTGGGCTGCCTGCACGGCGCTTTCCGCAAGCGTGGCATTGGATGGCGTGGCGGCATAAAGTTGCAGCGCCTCCTGCAACTTGCTGATGGCGGTTGCCGGTGCGTTGGCGTCCTCGACGCCGTTCACCGTCAGGCGCATCGTATCGAGCCCACCGGACATGGCCTTCTGGCCCTGCCAGGCGGAGATCGCGAAGAGGTTCTGCCTGAAGAGAACTTCGTCGGCCGCGCGTCGGATCTGAACGACGCGCGCGCCGGGCGCCATGCTGGACAGAAGCGCGCTACGGTGCGCGTAGTCCGGATTGCTGGCTTCCGAAACGTTGCGTGAAACGACAGAAGTCTGGCGCGAGGTGTTGAAAAGCGCGGTCTGCGCGATGCTCAATGCAGATGTCAGTGACATTTACTTTCTTCCACTCCCCCGTTCCAGAAATCCGCGCTTATCGTTTCAGGTTGACCAGGAGTTCCATGAGTTCGGAACCGGTCTGGAATGATTTGGAGTTGGCCGTGTAATTGCGCTGGGCCTCGATCATGTCCGTCAGTTCCGTGGCGATGTCCACGTTGGAGCGTTCCACCGCTCCGGCTGTCACCTTGCCGAGGCCGCCGGTGCCGGCGAAACCGAGCTGCACGCCGCCTGAATCCGCGCTTTCGGAGAAAACATTGCCCGTGATCACGTTGAGCTGGTCCGGACTTTGAACGTTGGCAAGCGGGATGCGGTAAAGCGCGCGCATCGAACCGTCGGCATATTGGGCGAATATGGTGCCGTCTTCGGCGATCTCGACACTGTCGATGGCGCTGGGTGCGTTGCCGTCAACCTCGGCCTTGACGTCAAAGTCGGACGCAAGCTGCGTGAGCGACGACATGTCGAGTGTGAAGCTCTGGCCCACAGAAGCCGGAGGGACGTCGAAGGTCATGCTCGGTGTGCCGCCGGTTAGCTCGCCGTTTGCGTCGAACACGAGCGTCGTCGTGCTCAGCGGGCTCGGGCTTTCGGCGCTGCTGGCATAGGGAAAGCTGCCGCTTGCGGGATCGGCGTTTTCCCGGTCGAAGACGGCGACCTCCCAGGTTGTCGTGGGCGGAGGACCGCCTGCTGCGGTTTTCGTCATGTAGACGTCCATCAGCCGCTTGTTGCCGAGCGTATCGTAGACAACGACCGAGGTCTTCTTTGTGAACTCGGCGTTCGGGTCGTTGCTGCCTGGCGTGGGCGCCGTAACGACTTCGGCATCGGCGGGAAGATTGCCCGTGACGGAGCCGTTGGCGGACGGTGTCGCGATCAGATCCGACTGGGCGATGGAGACGGTTTCGAGCCCGGCGAAACCGTTGGCTGTCACGGCCGGATTGCCGTTGGCGTAGCTGTAGCCCATGAGCTTATAGCCGGCGGCATTGACCAGTTCGCCCTGCGAATTCGGCACGAAGGAACCGGCGCGGGTGAGGAAAGGTTGACCGTTAGAGCCCTCTACAACGAAGAAGCCACCGCCCTCGATAGCGAGATCCGTTCCCGATGTTGTGTATTGCAGCGGGCCGGATTTCGAAATCTCGTAGCGGATGGATGTCGTCACGCCACCCGAATTATAGGAGCCGCCGGAGGACGGCAGAACGAGCGAGGAGAATTCAGCCTTCGCGCGCTTGTACCCATTGGTGCTGGAATTGGCGATGTTGTCGGCAACGGTCGACAACCGGTTGGATTGTGCCGCCATGCCGGAAACGCCGGTACGCATCATGCCGTAAAGGCCCATCGGAAGTCTCCTCGTAGTCTACGCCGATCACGGTCAAGGTAGGAGACGTGACTTGCGTGAAACTGGTGGCGATGTGCTTTGAAGAAAAAAAGCTGGCGGATTATCCATCCGCCAGCCGGTAACCGAGGTAACGTTTGGAATCGATCGGGTCGAAACCAAGTTTTTCGCGCAATTTTTTGCGTAGTTTGCTGATGTGGCTTTCCACGACGTTTTCTTCGACATCCTCATCAAAGATGCCGTAGATGGCGTTGAATATCTGGGTCTTGGTGACCCGACGCGTCGGGTTGCTTGCCAGATATTCCAGAATGCGACGTTCGCGGCGCGGCAGGGGGAGGGGCTGGCCCTCAATCTCCGGATCGCGCCCGTCGAAATAGATGCGCATCGCACCGATTTCGGTGAACGTGGCCGCGTCCTGATGCGCACGCCGTCGGATCGCGGTGATGCGCGCCAGGATTTCGCGAATGTGAACGGGTTTGCGCACGACATCGTCGACGCCCCACTCGAACATGCGCAATGTATCGTCGAGCGAGTTGCGCTCGCTGAGCGCGATCAGCGGTGCGGCTGAACGCTCGCGGATGCGCTGGGCGCGGATGCCGCCCCCGTCGCACTGCCCGAGCAGAAAGGCGCTGACGGCCTTGAGCTCGTCATCTGCGACGGTCTCGACCCATTCGCCGAATTCATCCGGTGCGAACCCTGCGCTCGCAACCCCCTCACGATTAAAAAGTGAGTGATAACCATCTGTCACCAGCTCACGCTCGTCTATCACCACAATCAACGGCCCGCCCTCCGAATCACGTTATGTGTCAAGTGGTAACCGGTTGAGCGAATCGCGCACAACTATGAAATCTCAGGAGTCAATATTGGGGAGTCGCGCGAGAAGTGCGCTTCCGGGGTCAAAGTCGCGATATTCAATCAAGAGTCGCAGAAATTTCGCGCATCGGATGTCCACGCACCGAAGCCAGTGGCGACCATATTCGTGATGACCCGGCAGACATAACGCTTTTGTGCCGGATCGTTGTTTGGCCCGGCGTGGTAGCGGGCGACCGCCATCGACCACGACCCGTGGCGACGCTTGAGTTGCACCAGAAAACGGGCCGCGTAATCGACATTCTGTCGAGGGTCGAGCATGGAACGCAGATTCTCGAATTGATCGCCATGGTAGTGATGATTGATCTGCATGCAGCCCAAGTCGATGAGTTTCTTTCCCTGAGCGCGTGCCTGTTCGAAGGTGCGCATCGCATCGTTTGCATTGCGTGCGAACACCGCCGTGCCCTCGATGTTCAGTGCATAGGGCTGCAAACTGCCTTTCACGCCAGTCTCGGTGAGGCCGACGGCATAAAGAATGCCTGGCGGAACCCGATAGCGTTCGGCCGCGCGCAGGATCTCGCTCTCACAGGCATTGTCCGCTGCCTGGGCGTTTACGGTGAGGAGTGAAAGACTAAATATAAAGGCCGCCGCGCGCCGCATCCCCGCCGTCCTGCGCCTGTCTTCCCTTGTGGCGCTCCTGCTCGCGCGATGAGCGCTGATCGCCAGCTCCGTGCGAACGGTCGCCGTCACTCTCGCCATTGTTCATAGACTGGAACGCACCGTCGCGCCCGCTGCCGCCGGTCGCCGTGTTGCTCTGTCCGCCGGGCGCAGATTGCTGTACGTTCACGCGGTCGATTTCATAGCCAAGCGAACGCAACGCTTTGACGATTGAATCGCTATCGGTACTGAGGCGCTGGCGTGCTTCCGCGTTTTCCACCTGAAGATCCACCGTCAACTGATCGGCGACGATGCGCAGGCGCGCCGTCACCATGCCGAGCTCGGCTGGCTGAAGTTGAATCTTCAATGTCTGCACCATGCGCCCGGCTTCACCTTGCTGGGTGGCTTGGAGGTGAGGGGACTCGCTTGCCGCCGCGCGTTGTGTGCCGCCGGCCTGTTCGTTGCCGGCTAGGGGCGCGGGAGCGGGCACGCGCTGGATGGACACCACACGGATATCCGGCTGCTGTTGTTGCAGGCCCTCGCGCATTAAGCCTTCGCCGCGCTGCACAGCCTCGCCTTTGATTGCATGATTGGTCGGTTGCTCGACCGCCGATGCGAAAGCCTTTTCGCCGAGAGCGCCATTGACTTTGGCCGTCGCGTTGGCGGTCTCGGGCACGGGCCGTTCAGATCTGTTCGACGTGAATATCGATGCCGTGCGCTCCCGGCTGCTGCCCGCGCCCTGTGGATTGGGCTGCGCGGTGGTGGCCCGCGATGTGCCGGCGACCAGTGTTGCAGGGATTGGTGTTGTGTTTGCCGCCGGATTTTCCGACAGCTGTGTCTTGGCTTCGTTCGTGCGCTGAATATCCCCTGCTTGCGGGGTGCTCTTAGCGTTCGCGCCATTCTCATCGATTGGCACCGCCTTGCCCGCAACGTCGAGAGATATGGATCTGTCAGGGTTCTCGGTCGGTCGCTTCTGGGATACGGTTTCGGCTGGAAGCGAAATCTCGACCGATGTTTCGCGCTCACGCCCATTATCGCCCTCGACGTTCCCTTCCTGCACGTTCATCTTGTGCGGTACGGTCCATCGTATCGGCCGCCAGCCTGTCTCTTCATTCGCTGCCGTCTTTTCGTTGTCGCCTTCCGTGCCTTGACGTTCCTTCAACGCATCCCGGAATCCGGTCAGGTCCGAGGTTCCGGTGCCGCGTTTGTGCGAACCTGAATCAAGAGACTGTGCGGCGGCCGGTAGTCCTCGACTGATAGCGGCGTTCATTGACCGGTTTCCTTCTCAAGCAGTGCGTCGATGTCTTCGAGCTTGCTGCGCAATTCCTTCATGTAAGTATCAGCCGCCTCGTTCTCTTCATCGGCGGGGAATGCTGCGTCCATCGTCCTCGGCGACACGGCCGGAGCGGCATTTTGCTCGACAGCCATCGCTTCTTGGGCGTCGGCGGGAACGTCTTCGAGGGTAAGGAGAGGCGCCGGCTCTGGTTCATCGCTCACGGCAGAGGTGTGGCGTGGTTCATCCAGAACCGCCTTGGCGATGGCCTTGGCGGCGTCGAGTAGCTCTCGGTCGGCGGCGGAAAGCCGATCGCGGGCAATTCCGTTTAATGCCGAAAGCACGTCGTTGACATTATCCGAACTTACCGAAGCCATGTTCGCGTAAAGCACGGCGCGTGGATCGTTGGCGCCGTTTTCGCCCTGGCTGTAGGCCATCGCCTTGCTGGATGCGAAGGACAGCAGCCGATCGTACCCTTCGATGGCGCTTTTGCGCGCGAGCCGCAGATAGACGATCCGCGCCTGCTCGTTGGACATTTGCGCCGTCACGCGATCGATCATGGACGGGTCCACGGCATCGTGCATTTCCACAACTGCGGCAACGAAGGTGTCGACGAATTGCGTTGCATAGGGGGAGCGAAGGAAGCGGCGGACATATTGCTCCGATGCTCTTGCCAGCCGATCGGCATCCTTCATCGCTGCCGCGAGGGGGATGCTGCGCCGCAGGGCGGCCTCCTCGATCAGTGTGCCAGGGCTTAAAAGCCGGGCTTCATCGAGCATTCTGAGCGCAAAAAGCGGATTGTCCTGCGCGGTCACGGTTGCACTGACCAGGGCGACCGGAGGTCCGACTTCCGGCGGCAGTGTCTTCGGATCGATGGTCTGCAATACGGCTCGGGCGGCGGTAAAGTCGCCGAGCGCATAACGCACGATCGCTTCACCGAGCCGGGCCTGCGTCTCTGCAAGAGAGAGTTTTGCAAAAAGCATTTCCAGCGTCTTGGGATTGCCGCCGCTGAGACCGTAGATAAGCAGCGCTTGGAGGTTTCTTGGATCGGAGAAATCCTCCGGTTCGGCCTTTCTTATACGATTGTCGATAATGCTCAGAAGCTTCTGCTGCATCGGCAGTGCCGCATGATCGCCATTGGCGATCTGGTCCTGAAGGCGCTGCAGCGAGCGAACCATCTGATAGGGCTGCATGGGAGCGGCGTGGGCGCCGGCATGAAGACACATGCCGGCCGCCAGGAAAACAGCCAGTCTTGCGGCCCTTTTCATCGCGGCACTTCCAACAGGATCTCGATGCGGCGGTTCGCGCTGGCATAAGGATCATCAGGCACTTTGAGCTTGCGGTCTGCGAACCCGGCGACCTGTTCGATACGCAATTCATCGAGCCCGCCGCGAACAAGCATGTAATAGGCAGCTTGAGCGCGTGCGCTGGAAAGGCGCCAATTGTCGTAGGTTTCACTGCGGAACGGGCGACCGTCCGTATGACCACGCACGTTTATCTTCCCGGGTTGAGCGGCAAGCGTCTGGCCGATCTTGTCCATGGCCAGTACGAGTTCGCGCTGCGGCACGGCAGAACCGACCGGGAACATGCCGTTCTCGAGGTTGTCGGTGATTGAAACCAGAACGCCTTCATCCGTCGCCACGACCGAGATCGAACCTTCGAGTGGACTGCCGGCGAACTGTTCCGCGAGCTGAGCACGAATTTGCTCGGCAAGTTGTTCGCCACGCTCTGTGTGCTGTATGTCGGAATTCGCGGACGCCTCTTCGGCGATCTCCGCCAGTTGCGGTTCGGCATGCGGTGTCGTCGGTTCGGATTCGGGTTCCGCCTGTTCGGCCGGTTTCAGCGGCTCGACCTCGGCAACGGGTTTTAGTGCGACGGCGGTTCCATCGCCATCCTCGGGCGTTTCGCGGGCCACCGCTGGCGGCCTGTTTTCGCCGTTGGTCGGAACGTCGACGTCGCTGCCCGCCGGGTTTTCGCGTGCATCATCGGGATCGCCTTGCACGCCGATGCGAGGGCGGGCCACCTGCTGCGACCAGAAATCCGGCGCGAAGGGATCGCGATAGGATTCGCCGCCCGAGGCGCCTGAAGAGGGACCGGCAATCCGCGCCCCGCCTTCGCCCTTGTTCGATATGTTCTGCATCGTGTCCGTATCGGCCGCGATTTCCGCCAGCACGGCATAAGGGTCCGAGAAGAGATTTTCGTCGGACAGTTGCTCTGTCTCCGAACGCCCGACGGCGTTCTCGAAACTCATGGGACCCGATGTCTGATCCTGATTCTGGGACGGTGCGCCGGGCGCATCGGTTTCCACCTCGTCTGGCGCGTCTTGGACAGGCTCGCCTTCAACGTCTTCAAGACCTTTGCTGCTTGTGCTTTGATCAACGAGCTTCACCGGATTGAAATAGCTTGCCAGAGCCGTTCTCGTGTCGTCATCGGTTGCGTTGATGAGCCACATAACCAGAAAGAAGCACATCATGGCGGTCATGAAATCCGCGAATGCGATCTTCCATGCACCGCCGTGATGGCCCTCGTCTTCGTCGCCGCCGCCGCGACGAACGATAATGATCTCGGATGCCCGTTCCTCGTTCTCGGCCATGCTCATGAGATCAATTCCGCCAATGTTGCCGACCACTCTGTGAGCCGTGTTTCAAAGAGCTCCTCATCGACCGCTATGCTGATATCGAAGCCTGGCGTTTCGGTGAAATCGACATGGCTTGCCTTTTCACCGAGACCGGCTTTCAGACTTTCCCAAAGCGCAGGCGAGCCGCTAACGCGGATTCGCACAGCATCGCGATCGTCGATCGCGGCGCGCACCACACGTTCGAGTTCAGCGACGGAGCGTTTTTGCAGATCGTCCGTTAACGTCGTGGCGAGCATGCGTGCCGTCGCCTGCGTGGTAAGATCGACGACCTGCTGTTCCAGTTCGCAGAAACGGGTCTTTATCGTCTCGCCTGTTGCCTCGCCAAACTGGGCCCGGACCGCTTCCAATTCCTCCCGGTGACGCTGGCGCTCCTGCTCAAGCTGCTGCGTGTGTTCGTGCGCAAGCCTTTCGGCAAGAGCGGTCTCCGCAGCGACAACCATTTCGTCCGCCTGGGTCTGCACTGAGGGGGCGGGCTCTTCGGTCGGCGGTTCCGGTGCCCGCAGCAGCGGATCGAAATGGTTCGCGGTGGCACGTTGCGCGGCGGCTGAGGGAGCCGGACTGCCGAAATCCGGCAGGACGTCCATCAATGAGAGGGCGGGGGGCATCAGCCTGCCTCCGCCTCGGCGCGCGCCCATTTGCGCAGAATATGCGCTGTGCGTTCCTCGTTGAGATCGACCATACGCGCCAGGCGCTCCTGGGGTGCTGGACGGATCTTCAATCGATGGGTGCCGTAGGTGTCGTCTTCCTCGAACTCGGGATCGGAATAGGCGCCGTCCGTAAGGCGGACCTGATCTTCCTCCAGGTTCGGCAAGGTGCGCTGCCCATCGTCCTCGGCAGAATCTTGCGCGATCATCGGGCGCATCAGGTTGTTGCCGAGCGGCTTCAGACCGAACCAGGTGACAAGAAAGGCGACCAGAATGAACGCGGCGGCGTTGATCAACGTGCCGGTGTGCTGGCCTATGGAAGCGAGAATGCCGGGTTCAGGCAATGGCGTGCCGTCCAGCCCGTCGATAAACTCCACAGACGAGACGTTGATAATGTCGCCGCGAGTTTCATTGAAGCCGGTGGCCGAGGCCACGACATTCCGGATCTCGCCGATGCGCTCGTCGATCTGATCGGGCGTCGCGTTGGGACCGAGAATCTCCGTGATGCGCGCCTGGTTGACGACGACCGCGATCGACATTTTGTCGACGCTATAGCCATTGCTGGTGGTGGCGATGCGCTTGGTGTTTAGTTCGTAGTTTGTGGTTTCCTCGCGTCGCTCGCTTTCCTCGGACGATTTGGGACCCGCGGTTGCGCTGGTGTCGTCTTCGGGGAGGTTTTGTGCAACGGAAGTGGGTTGGATCGCCGTTTCGCGGTTGGCACTGTCACTGGAGCGCACCACTTGGACGGAGCGTTCGACGCGCGAGTCGGGATCGTAGATGACTTCTTCGATCTGACGGGCATCAGTGTTGACGTCGGCCTTGACGCTGGCACGGAAATTGTCCGGCCCGAGATAGGGGGCGAGCGCACGGCGGATATTCTGTTCGATCTGGTTCTCGACGGTGCGTTCCACGCCGATGGAGCGCTGCGCTGTGCTGTTGGACGGATCGTCGCCTGCGGCAAGCAAGGTGCCGGCGGAATCGAGCACCGTCACCTTTTCCGCGTCGAGGCCCGGTACAGCAGCGGCGACGAGGTATCGAATCGACCCGGCGGCCTCGGTGGCGTCGAGATTGGAGGCACGGATGACCACGGATGCCGAAGGCTGACGCTCTTCGGTACGAAAGGTGCCGCGTTCCTGCATGACGATGTGAACGCGCGCGGCCTTGATGCCGCTAAGCGATTGTATGGTGCGGGCGATTTCGCCTTCCAGGGCACGCACGCGGGTCACCTGCTGCATGAAGGTGGTGAGGCCCAGGGAGCCGACATTGTCGAAGAGTTCGTAACCGGCATTGGTGCTGCTGGGCAGGCCCTTCTCGGCGAGAAGCATTCTTGCCTGTGCGGTTTTTCCGGCTGGAACCAGAACCGCGGTTCCATCGGAAACCACATCGAAACCGATGCCGGCTTCTCCCAGAACGAGGCCGATCTGGTTCACGTCGGAACGATCGAGCCCGACATAAAGGGTTTCGTAGGCCGGCTTGTTGAGATAGGCCGCGCCGGCAACGATGACGGCCATCACCAGCGCCAGCATGCCGCCCAGAAGGACGAGCCGGCGCATGCCGAGGCTTTTCAAGTTTTCAACGACGGTCTGAATCTGCTCAGGCAACGCCCAATGCTCCCATACGAAATCTGTCGGGGAGACTAGAGGTCGAAGCTTGTGCGAAAATGAAATGGGGCCGCGATGCGACCCCATTTCGAAATCGGCTGTGTCGAGATCGTGCGGCTATTTGAACAGAGCGAGAATGCTCTGGGCATTCTGGTTGGCGATGGCCAATGCCTGAATGCCGAGCTGCTGCTGAACCTGAAGGGCCTGCAGGCGGGTGGACTCTTCGTTCATGTCGGCGTCGACGAGTTGGCCGACGCCGCGCTCGATAGAGTCCATCAGGTTGGAAACGAAATCCTTCTGCAGATCGAGCCGGGTCTTGGCGGCGCCGAGGTCGGCGGCTGCCGTCGACATGCTGGACAGGGCCGTTTCAACGTCCGTGAGATAACCGTCGATGTCGGCATCCGCTCCGTTGGTGACGATGTCGATCTGCATGATGTCGTCGGCGAGACCGCCCGGCAGACCACCGGCGGCGAACAGCTTGACGCTGGCGATGTCGATCTGGATGGTGTCGACGGTGACGGTGCCGGCCGAGGATCGGTTATATGCGGAGACGACCTCCATATCGCCGGTGTCATCGGTGGCGAGAACGTTGGTGCCGGCGTAGCTTGCGCCGGTGGCGGCACTTCTGATCTGATCGAGCAGGATGTCGATTTCAGCCTGGATCTTGCCCTGGTTCTCGGCACTTGCGCCGCGTGCGGTCACCAGCTTCGACTTGATGGAATCGACAGCCTCCAGAACGTTGTTCATGGCGGTGTAGGACGTGTCGATCTTGCCGGCACCGAGCCCGAGCGCGTCCTGGACGGCCGATAGAGCCTTGTTGTCGGAACGCATAGTGGTCGCGATCGACCAATAGGCCGCATTGTCACTCGCTTCGGCGACACGGTAACCCGTGGAGATGCGTCCCTGCACCACGTCCATGGACTTGTTGGTCGCTTTCAGGCTCTGCAATGCAACCATCGCAGATGTGTTGGTCATGATGCTGGCCACGTGATCACCCCTTTGTTCAGCCGCCCCCGATCCGCGCCCATATACGGCGCCGGGTATGGTTAACAATGAGTAGACTCACATGGTTAACAGCCGATTAACGCAAGATGCCTGCTGTAGACTGCACAAAAAAAATCGGGCCGCTCTTACGAGCGGCCCGATCGGTTCTGAAGGATACCGGCGCTGAATGTCCGGGATCGATCGCTTAGCGGAACAGCGACAGAATGTTCTGCGAGTTGGAGTTGGCGATCGACAGCGCCTGAACGCCCAGCTGCTGCTGAACCTGCAGGGCCGAAAGACGAGCCGACTCTTCGTTCATGTCCGCATCGACCAACTGGCCAACACCACGCTCGATGGCATCGGAAAGCTTCGAGACGAAGTCTTTCTGAAGATCGACGCGCGACTTGGCTGCACCGAGATCCGCAGCCTGGTCGGCAAGCGTGGAAAGTGCGGTTTCCACTTCGCCCAGCATGGTGTCGATCGCTGTGTCGGCGATTGCACCGCCCGAAGCATCGAACCAGCCAGCGGTGACCACGGTCGAAGCGCTACCGGCCGCCCCGGCGGCGTCCAGCACCAGAACATCGGCACCCGTGAGCGTGATCTGGTCGACCGTAACGGTGGTGCCATCACGGTTGTAGGAAGCAACGACGTTCACATCGGCGTTGTCCTGGATGATGTTGGAGCCGGCATAATTGGAGTTGCCGACGACCGAAGTGATGTGAGACTGAAGTGCCTCGATCTCGCTCTGGATCTTCTGCTGGTCTTCCTGCGAAGCACCGCGTGCCGTCACAAGCTTCTGCTTGATTTTGTCGACGGTGTCGATGACTTCGTTGATACCCGTGTAGGCCGTGTCGAGCTTGCCGGCACCGAGACCCAAAGCATCCTGAACGCTGGAAAGGGCCTTGTTGTCGGACTTCATCGAAGTCGCGATCGACCAGTAAGCCGCATTGTCGGAGGCTTCCGCCACGCGCAGGCCCGTCGAAATGCGGGACTGGGTGGTGTCCATGTTCTTGGAGATGGTGTTGAGGGTCTGCAGCGCGGTCATTGCCGACGCGTTGGTCATAAGACTTGCCATGGGATAAACGCCCCTGAAATACAAAACAAACGAGGGACATACCGGGCTCACCGGTATGACGGAGCGGCATCATGCCCTTGATCCCGTTGCAGGATCTGTCCGCCATGCTTGGGGGCATTTATGGCGGCGATTTCCTACCAAAAAGCTAATGTATGGACGTTATTTTCCCGGGCGAGCGATTTCTCGCTAGACGAAGGATCGCACGAGACTGCCCACGAGCAGGTTCCAGCCGTCGATGAGGACGAAGAACAGTATCTTGAACGGCAAGGAAACGACGGTGGGCGGAAGCATCATCATGCCCATGGACATGGTAATGGTGGCGACGATCAGGTCGATCACAAGAAACGGTAGCACGATCAGAAACCCGATCTCGAAGCCGCGTCGAATCTCCGAAATCATGAAAGCGGGTACGAGCACGCGCAGATCGGCGGTTTCGACCGTCACGTCGATGTCGACGTTTCCGCGCTCTGCGGCAAGGTCGGCGAAGAGGGCGAAATCTCTTTCGCGCACATTATTGACCATGAAGCCCCGGAATGGCTCCGCGATGCGCTGTACGGCATCCTGTTCGCTGATCTCGTTGTTCATCAGCGGGCGAATTCCTTCCGCCCAGGCGCGGTCGAATGTGGGGGTCATGACGTAGAAGGTCATGAACAGCGACAGGCTGATGAGGATCAGGTTGGCCGGTGTCGTCGGCAATCCCATGCCGGCGCGCAGGATGGAAAAGGCGATCACGAAACGGGTGAAGCTCGTGACCATGATCAGGATTCCGGGTGCGACGGAAAGCACCGTCAGCAGGCCGAAAAGCTGAATGATCGTGCCGATGGTCGAACCGTCGGCGCCGGTCAGAGCGCCGAGGTCGAGGGTCTGCGCCATTGCCGCGGAAGGCAGAAGAAGCACGCCGACAATCGATAGGAGAAGGCGTTTCATTCGAACAGAAGGGCCCGGAAAAGAATCTGTTTCACAGCACCTTCGCTGCGGATGCTGGCGCGTTCGGTCAGATCGGAACGTAGATGTTGAAAGCCGCTGGCGGTCTCCACCTGGCGTAGTTTTACGGTGCGCAGATAGGCAAACAGATCCTGGTGCACGGCTTCGGCGATTGCTGCATCGGGCTCACCTTCGAAGACGAGTGCCATTTCCGCGCGCACCCACACCTCGCTGGGTTCCGCGAGATTGGTGGTAATCGGTTCGATGGCGTATACGCCTGCCGGTTCGCGGGGCTTGTTCTCTTCGTCCGTCGCTTCGTCGTGCGCGCCGCTTTCAGCCATTGCCGTATCGGTATCTTCGCCGACGGTCCTGCTTTCCAGGTAGCTGCCGGCGAGCCAGGCGGCGCCTGCGGCGAGCGCGGACATGACCAATAGCATCGCCAACTGAACGGCGAGGGAAGGCCCCTTGTTCTGCGATGGTTGTTGTTCGAGTAACGCCATGCGTGTTCAGGCTCCGGCGGCGGTTAGAATGGAAGCACCTGGTCGAGAAACTGCTGGCCGTAGGGTGGCTGCTGTACCTCGCTGATCCGCCCGCGCCCGCCATAGGAGATGCGGGCTTCGGCGATACGCTCGTAGGAGATCATGTTCTGCGGGTCGATGTCGCTCGGCCGCACGATGCCCTCGATTGTAAGGATGCGCAGCTCCGCGTTGACGCGCACTTCCTGTGTGCCGCGAATGCGCAGATTGCCGTTCGACAGAACCTGCGTGACCACTGCAGCCACCAGAAGGCGAATATTCTCCGAGCGTTCGGTTTGTCCGCCACCCGCGGTTGAGGTGCCCGAGCCGATCTGGCCTTCGGCGGCCGCAGAGGAACCGGCACCACCGACCGAGTAGGATCCCGAAAGGCCCAGGCTGCGCGCCGCGTCGCGCGAGCGTTCGGATTCGTTCTTGAAACGGGCCTTGTCGTTGATGGAGATTTCGACAGTCAGTATGTCGCCGACATTGAGTGCGCGCGGATCGGTAAAGAGGCGGCTTTGCTTGTCGTCCCACAGCGAGTAGCGCGTGAGGGCGGGAGCAGGCCGTTTTGGATAATTGTAGGCGGCCATCACTTCCGGATCGATGGTGGCACCGACCTGGGTCATGGTCGGTTCCTTGCCTATTTCCTTCAGCGATTGCGAGCAGCCTGCGACGAAGACAAGCGGCAGAAGCAGTACGGGCCGGAACGTCATGTCGGGTCCTCCGGACGCGCGGCACTGGCAATGATGGTCGTCAGCGTCGCAGCGGATTTGCTGTTCATTTCATTGAGGATGATGCCGGCGGTGCGCGGCTCCAGCTTCATCAGGATGGCGGCGGCGAGTTCGACGCGCACTTCCGCCAGACGTTCGGCAGCGGCGTCGGGCCGCATCGACGAATAGATCTCGACGATGCCGGCCTCAGCCTGTGCCAGAAAGTCGTTGCGACGCTCCAACCATCCCTCGTAGTCGGCGCGCTTCTCTTCCAGCGCTGCGATGCGTTCGTCTACCTCGCCCTTGAGTTTCTCCAGTTCCATGGCCTGGAGCGCATAGCGCCGGTCGCGCGCGGCATCGGCGATATTGGCGCAAAAGCGCTCCACTTCGTCCGGCTTCATGCCAGTCGGGTCGTCTGCCGCCAAAGCGTGAAGCGGCGCGGTCTGCGTAGCAAACACGATGCCCGCGAAGGCGCTTATGGCAAATTGCTTCAATCGGATCCTGCGGGGCATACGGCGCACCTATTGCAGCACGAGTTCGGCCTGCAAAGCGCCGGCGGACTTGATGCCCTGAAGAATGGCGATGATGCCATCGGGCTTCACGCCCAGCCGGTTGAGGCCGGAAACGAGGGTTTGCAGGTTGGGTCCGTCCAGCAGCGCTACATTGGCGTCGGGCTGGTCGGCTTCGATTTCGGTGAACGGCTCGACGGCCGTTTCGCCGCGTGAAAACGGTTCGGGCTGGACCACACGTGGCGTTTCGGTGATGCGCACGGTGAGTGTACCGTGGCTGATGGCGACGCGGGAGATGCGCACATCGTTGCCGATGACCACCGTGCCGGTACGCTCGTCGACCACGACGCGGGCGGGGGCATCCGACTCCACCATGAGATTTTCGATCTCTGCGTAAAAGCGGGCATAGGAAATGCCCTTCGGTCGACGAATGCGAATGGTGCGCGCATCTTCTTCCTTGGCGAGCCGCGCGCCGAAGCGCGAACCCGTATAGGTGTTGATCGCATCGGTGACCCGTACGGCGGTGGAAAAGTCGGCATTGCGCAATTGCAGCACCAGCGTTGCACTGTCGGACATGGAGGCTTCGACCTTGCGCTCGATGATTGCGCCGTTGGGGACGCGTCCGGACGTGGGAACACCTTGGGTCAGCGTCTCGGCCTGACCTTGGGCACTGAAGCCGGAGACGATGACCGATCCCTGAGCCACGGCGTAAATCTCGCCGTCGGCGGCGCGCATCGGGGTCATGACCAACGTTCCGCCGGCAAGAGAGGTCGCATCGCCGAGCGACGAAACATTGACGTCGATGCGCGCACCGGATTGGACGAATGGTGGCAGATTCGCCGTCACAATCACTGCGGCGACATTCTTTGCGCGGGCGCGTCCACCTTCGGACGCTATACCGAGATTCTCGAGCATGGCGCGCATGGATTGTTCGGTGAAGGGCGAATTGCGCAGGCTGTCACCGCTGCCCTGGAGGCCGATCACCAAGCCATAGCCGACAAGCTGGTTGTCGCGTGCGGCTTGCAGCATGGCGATGTCCTTGATGCGCGAAGCCGCGCCGGCCGGAAGGGCCAGCGCTATGATCATCACTGCAAGGAAGAGGCGGGGGATCATATGGCACCGACCTGGACGGTTCCGTCGGCAAGCACCACGCCCATGAAGGTGCGCCCGCTTTCGATGTTGCGCAATCGGATCATGTCGCCGGCGGCGCCGGCCTGAAGGGGGACTGCCCGCAATGAGATGGTGAGGGCACCTTCGCTTAAGGTGACGGTAACAGGGCTGCCCGTTTCGACCAGATAGGCGTCGCGAACATAGCTGACGGGTATGAGCCGTCCCGGCAGCAGTGTGCGCCGGGCAACCTTGCCGTCAATGTCTTCGAGCATGCGGGCGATCGCCGTGTTGCCGCGCGGCGGGCGGCGCAAGACCACCTCGTCGAGCGCGTCGATGGCAATGGTCTCACCGGGATAGATGACGCGAGTTGACACAACCGCCTGTTCCTGCGCCGCAGCCGAAAGGCCGGTCGCGACAATGCTGACCAGTGCGAGAAAGAGCGCGTGGAAGGGGCTGTGCCGGTTCATGCCAACCTACCGGATCGACTGTGTGACGGTTGCAGCCATTTCGTCGGCCGCGCGAATGACTTTGGAGTTCATCTCATAGGCGCGTTGCGCAGAGATCAGTTCGGTGATTTCTTTCACCGGATCCACGTTGGAGCCCTCGAGATAACCCTGCTCGATAACGGCGAAGCCGGGATCGCCCGGTACGCCCTGGATGGCGGCACCTGAAGCCGGCGTCTCGCGGAAGAGATTGTCTCCGATCGGATCGAGCCCCGCCTCGTTGGCGAAGTTGGCCAAGGTGAGCTGACCCAGGTCTTGAAGCTCTGCCTGGCCATCGATGCGGGCGAAGACCTGGCCGGTCTTGTTGATCACAACCTCCACGGCGTCCTCCGGAATGACGATTGCCGGATTGACGTTGTAACCCTGCGTGGTGACGAGTTGACCGGTGGCATTGGTGTTGAACGAGCCGGCGCGCGTGTAGAGTGGTTCGCCGTCCGTGCCTTCTATCTCGAACCAGCCCTTGCCGACCAATGCCACATCGAGCTTGTTTCCGGTGTTGTTCATCGGCCCCTGAATGTGAAGGTTGCGCACGGCGGCGGCCTTAACGCCCAGGCCCACATTGGCGCCCTCCGGCACGATGGCCTGGTTGGCGCGGCTTGGAACGCCCTGCATGCGCTCGGTCTGGTAGAGCAGGTCCGAGAACTCGGCACGGGCGCGCTTGAAGCCGGTGGTGTTGATGTTGGCGATGTTGTTGGCGATGACTTCCAGATTGAGCTGTTGGGCGCTCATGCCGGTTGCGGCGATCGACAGGGCTTTCATTGATCAGGCTCCTCAGATGGCCATGCGGCTGATGTCGAGATAGGCGGTGACGAGTTTGTCGCGTACGGCAATGGAGGCCTGAAGTGCCTGTTCGGCACTCATGACCGCATCCACAACTTCGCGGGTCTCGGCCTCGCCCTGAAGTGCTTTGAGCGAAAGTCCTTCGGCGTGGTTCAACTTGGCGACCGTGTCGGCGGCAGCTTCGCCGAGCATGGCGCTGAACGCCTCGCCGGTTTCGGAGGCGGGCGTTTGGCGCGCGGATTGAAGGCCGGTGGTTTCGGTCAGGGTGGAAGGGGCAATACTGCCTACGGGAGGGATCATGACTGGCTCCGCATCAAATCAATGGTCATGGAAATGAGTTCGCGTGCCTGCTTGATGACCTGCAGGTTCGCTTCGTAACCGCGATTGGCCTCGCGCATGTCGGCCATCTCGATCAGCACGTTGACGTTCGGCATTTTCACATAGCCACGCTCGTCGGCGGCCTCGTGACCGGGATTGAACTCAAGTGTGAATTCGGTGGGGTCGCGTGCGACGGAACCGACTTCGACGACGCTGCCACCGATATTGCGGTCGAGTTCGGCGACGAAGCTGATCGTTTTGCGCCGATAGGGATCGCCGCCGGGTATATCGCTGGTGGATTTTGCGTTCGCCAGGTTTTCCGACACGACCTGCATGCGTTCGGACTGCGCTTGCAGGCCGGAAGCGGCGACTTTCAAGGAAGCGGAAAGCGGATCCACGGATTAACCCCTCGACGTGTTCATGAGCATGCGGTGAAATGCCTTGACAATGGCGGTGTTGAGCTCGAAGGCGCGGCGCACCTCGCCGGCATTGGCGAGTTCGTCTTCCATCTTCACCGTGTTCTCCGAAGGCAGAACCGCCGGATCCTCAGTGCTGCCGACAGCGAAGGAGGCGTTGGTCGCGCCGAACTGCAGATGGTTCGGATTGGTGCTCTGGAGAGCCACGCGCGACCCGTTCAGCACGTTTTCGAAGGGTTCGACTTCAAGCGCCTTGTATCCGGGTGTGTTGATGTTGGCGACGTTGCTTGCGACCGTCGTCTGGCGGACGGAAAGCCATTTCGCCTGTTGCGTGGCGAGATCGAACAGATTGACGGGCTGCATCGGGCAAGTCTCTCGGTCTATGCGAACATGTCTGCCGCACTTTAGGTAGTCAGTCTTGTGCGGGCCTTACGTTCCGTTTTCGTCGGAAAGCGTGATCACAAGTTCGCGCGAGGTCATCATTTCCCAGTGACCGTTCTTCCACTGGATTTGCGAAACACGGCTGCCATCGGGCAATCGCGATCCGCGACGCACCATCCAGTAACCTTCGTCATCCTCGATCATGGCGCGTCCACCGATCACATGGATCAGGCGGAAGCTCGGCGTGTCGCCGGGAAACGGCTGATCTTCAAGTGCCTTCGTGGGTGTGCGGTCGACTGTGCCGGTCGGTGTGTAGTCGACCTGCGGCATCGCGATCATCTGCGTCGGTATGCGTGCCCCGACAAGTCCGGGGAGCGCTTCGCTGCGTGGTGCGTCCGGGGATGGCCGCCCGGCAAAAGACATCGGACGAACGCCAAATTGCTCCTGATTGAAGAAGATGTACCAAGGAAACATCGCACAGATGGCGGCGAGGCCGATGCCTCCAAGCATGATTACCCAGTCGCTTCTGCTGCCGCTTGGCCGGTGAACCACGGTGCCCGTGTTCTGTTTGCGTCGAGGCAGGAAGCGGGGCCTGTGGGCTGACGGCGCTTCGGTCAGGGCGGCGGCGGTCGGATTCGGTTCCGTGCGCCGTCCATCCGGAAGTTCGAGGCTGGCCAGTTTCATCGTCATTGTACAGGCTCCCCGGCTTTCAATTTCATTGCCAGGTCCGTGAAGGGATCGGTTGAGCGTGGGTCGTTCGGCGACTGGCTAAGGGCATCGTAGATCAACGGTATCTGCCGGACGGCCTGATCGAGCTCGGCGTCGTGGCCGGGCTGATAGGCTCCGAGCAGGCGGATGTCGCGGGTATCCTCGAAGCGCGCGATCATCGCCCTGAGCCGCATGACAAGCCGCTTTTCATCGGGTTTCCACGCACGGTCGGCAAGTCGTGAGATGGAGGAGAGCGGGTTGACGGGTGGAAACCGCCCCTGTTCGGCGATGGCACGGTCGAGCACCACATGGCCGTCGAGAATGCCGCGCACCGCGTCAGCGACCGGATCGTTGTGGTCGTCGCCGTCGACGAGCACCGAAAGGATGGCCGTGATCGAACCGCGTCCCGTCTCGCCGGGGCCGGCACGTTCGAGCAGGCGCGGAAGTTCGGTAAAGACCGATGCGGGGTAGCCCCGGGCGACGGGCGGTTCGCCGGCGCCGATGGCGACCTCGCGCAGCGCGTGCGCAAAGCGGGTAATGGAATCGACGATCAACAGGACCTTGTCACCGCGATCGCGGAAGTATTCGGCGATGCTCATCGCCGTATCCGGGGCACGCCGCCTCATCATGGCGCTTTCATCGCTGGTAGCGACCACGGCGACGGATTTCGCCATGCCCTGCGAACCGATCGTGTCTTCGAGAAATTCGCGCACCTCGCGACCGCGTTCTCCCACCAGCGCGATGACCACCGTGTCGAAGGCGTCGGCGTTTGCAAGCATCGACAAGAGCGTCGACTTGCCCACGCCGGAGCCGGCGAAGACACCCAGTCTCTGCCCATGACAAAGCGGCGTGAAGATATCGATGACGCGCACGCCGGTGCGAAATCCTTCGGCAACGCGTTGGCGTTGCATGGCGGGCGGCGTTATCGGCGTCGTGTCCGTCGAGTTCGGGCCGCCGGCAGGGGCGGGCTTGGCGTCGGCTGGTCGGCCCAGTGCGTCCACCACGCGTCCGCGCCAGGATGGACCGGGAGCGAGAGCGAGTGGGCCGCGGTTGAACACGGCTTCACCCAGGCCGACTTGTCCCGCCTTTTCGTAAGGTGCGACCAGAACGCCATCCTTGGCAATGCGCACGATTTCGCCGGCCCCCGCCGCACCGCCTCGCTTGTCGCGTCGTGACACGAGATCGCCCAACCTGGCGGTTTCCGAGAGGCCTCGAACGCTGTAATGCGTGGGCGAAACCTCGCTTACGCGACCGCCGTGGCTGACGAGAAAGCGTTCGTCGCCGGCAATCCGCCGATAGGCTTCTTCCAGCGCGGTGAGCACGGTTTCCCGCGGCGGGGTGGGGGAGGAGAACTCTGTCACAGCGTCGCTCATGCACCCAGCAGTTTGATCGCGTCTTTGAGTGCGGTGTCGCTATCGCTCATCAGCGCCGACACGTGTTCGAAAGTGCGCTGCACCTCGATGAGATTCATCATTTCGAGCACGGGATTGACGTTGGCTTCCTCCACAAAGCCCTGTGCCACGCCAATGTCGGGCTGATCGACGACCGGCTGAGCGTCGTTGGCGACGAAACCGGAATTGCCGAAGCGCGCGTAATCTTGGGACGGAGTGAAGGCGTAAAGCCCGACGGCGCCGACAAGTTGGCCGTTCTGACGCAACGTCCCGTCGGCACTGGCTTCGGGCGGGCCGCCGAGTGGGTCGAGCAGCAAAGGCGCGCCGCCCGCATCCAGGACGGGATGTCCGTCGATGCTGACGAGCTCGCCGGTTTCACGCATGGTGAAACGGCCATCCCGTGTGACGACCGTGCCGGCCGGCGTGTCCAACGCGAACCACGCGTCGCCCTGTACGGCAAAATCGAACGGGTTTTTGGTTTCACGCAGGCCCCCGGCATGGGTGTCTATGTTGGGCGTTCCGGGTGCGGCGAAGGAAACGGAATCGGGTCCGTCGCCATTGACCATGTCGCGGAAGTTGACCGACGTGGCACGGAAGCCGACCGTGCCGGCATTGGCGACGTTGTCGGCGAGCGTTCCAAGACGCTTTTCCAATGCCACCTGGGAGGAAAGGGCGACATAGAGTCCGGTCTGCATGGTCTGCTACCTCTTTAACTGCGCAATCGTGAAGAGCATGTCGGTGGAAATGCCGAACTCCGCCGGTTGACTGAACAGCGCGGCGATGGATGTCTGCTGCGAACTCGATGGATTCTCGAGTTCCCACATGGTGGTGAAGCGCTTCAGAAATTCATCGAGCTTTTCGGGATCCTTGAAATCCTCGATCTCGATACGCTCCTTGATCAGTTCGACCTGCTTGTCGATATCGGCCTGGGCGAGAGCGGGCGGGAAGCCGAGCGCAGTGCGCACCACCTGTGCGACTGCCTTGTCGGCAAGCAGTTCGTAGTAGGAGCGGAAATCGGGCGCCTTGCGCTGGAAGTAAAGCGCCAGCCGGACGCCTTCGTTCTGTTTGCCCGCGTCCTCTTCGAGCGTCTGGCGCATATAGCGTTCGACGGCCAGATTGTTCGTGACATTATAGGTGGTCGCATCTTCCCCGTAGCGGGCGAAATTGAAAGCCCCGGCGAGCGCCTTGTATCGCTCGTCCTCGCTCTTGTTCGCCGGACTTTCGGGATCGTCGATCCCGCCTTCCAACACCGAGCGCAGGAATTCAAGGTCGATGACCTCATCGACCTCAAAACCATGCGCCATCAATGCGAAGCTGAGCATCTCCTGATCGCCCATCAAGTCGTCGACGGACTTGATGTCGGAAATCTTCGACAGATAGGTGTTGATACTGCCGATAAGCGCCGGGTCGTTCGGCTCCACGCCATTGCTGATCGCACGCGAGAGATATTTGTCGACCGTACCTTTCTGGGCGGGGTTGTAGGTGGTTGTGTTCGTTCCGCCGGCGGCAAAGTTGTAGGTGCGGGCAAATTCGACGTAGCGCTTGTCGGTCAGTTTGTTGGCGAAACTCTCCGGATCGCTGATGCCTTCCTCGAGCACCTTGACCATGAACGCCTTTGCATAGGCCATGTCTTCAAGACCGTGCGCCTTCATGGCGTAGCGGAACAGGCGGTCGTCGTTGATGAATTCCTCGATGGAAGCCACCCGCCCTATGTTCTCTTGATAGTATTCGGTCTCGCGCTGCACCATGGGTTGCGATTGTACGCGCTCAAGGGAACGCGACAGGTCGCGGTTGATCAAATGGTAGCTCGTAAACGTGTTGATCAAGGCGCACCCTCCGCCATCTTCGGTTGCGCCAAAATTAGTCCGTCTATCTTGCGCGAGGCTTTCGCGCAGACGTTCGACATTCAAGCCTCACGCAAGCCACGGCGGATACACAGGAGCAAAGGCCTACAGATAATGGCGGTATAGATGGGTATTCTTGTCGGACTGGTGGTAACGCTCGGCTGTGTGATCGGCGGCTATATGGCGATGGGTGGGCATGTGGACGTGCTCATCCAGCCGTGGGAAGTGGTGATCATCTGCGGGGCTGCGTTCGGCACTTTCCTCGTCGCCAATCCCATGTCCACAGTGAAGGATGCCGGCAAAGCCTGCATGGAAGCCTTCAAGGGCGCGGTTCCCAAGGAGACCGATTATCTTGAGACGCTCGGTGTCCTGCATAGCCTGATGCGCGAGCTGCGGACCAAGTCGCGCAGCGAAGTGGAGGCTCATATCGACAATCCGGAGGAATCGGCGATCTTCCAGACTTATCCGACCGTGCTGAAGAACAAGGAACTCACCAACTTTATCTGCGATTATTGCCGCATCATCATCATC
Organism: uncultured Nitratireductor sp.; assembly: GCF_913053745.1. Classification (GTDB taxonomy): domain Bacteria; phylum Pseudomonadota; class Alphaproteobacteria; order Rhizobiales; family Rhizobiaceae; genus Nitratireductor. The sequence continues at coordinate 20,873 of NZ_CAJXGF010000015.1, read as the reverse complement.
GGCAATGCCCGTCCTTTCGAGATCGAGGCTTTGATGGACGAGGAAATCCAGACCATTCGCCGGGACAAGTTGAAATCCTACAATGCGCTCGTTGCCGTTTCCGAGGGCCTGCCCGCACTTGGCATCGTGGCTGCCGTGCTCGGCGTCATCAAGGCCATGGGCGCGATCAACGAATCTCCGGAAATTCTTGGCGGTCTGGTTGGCGCGGCGCTCGTTGGTACCTTCCTTGGAATTTTCATGTCCTATGCGGTGGTCGGCCCGGTCGCGACGAAGATCAAGATCGTCCGTGAGAAGAAGAATAGGCTCTACGTTATCGTGAAACAAACTTTGCTCGCCTACATGAATGGCTCACTGCCGCAAGTGGCGCTGGAGTTCGGCCGAAAGACCATCTCGGCCTACGACCGGCCAACCATCGACGCGGTCGAGCAGAGCACCATGAATGCCGGTGGGGCCGGTGAGAAGCAGGCCGCGTGATGCGCGCGGCGTTAACGGAGTAACAGCCGATCATGGCGTTGACGGAAGACCCTGAACTGATGCGTGCGCTCGTCGTGGAGCGGTTGGTGGGCGCCACTGGCGATCCGCGACGTGTGTCGGAAGCGGCGCGCTCCTGCGCAAGTCGTGCTTTGCCGCGCGTTATGGAAAGCCTGGAGGAGAAACTTCCCACGCCCATCGCGGTTGACCTTATCGACGTCGAGATCGTGCGTTTGGCGGAATTGAAGCCGAGGCCCGAATGCTGTGACGCATTGGTGGTCGTTGCGGGAGAGGTTTCGGGCGATGCGCTCACCATGCGGCTCGACCCCACGGCGATCTCGCTTCTCGTCGCAGCGATGTTCGGTGGCAACCCGGAACTGCCGGCGGTGCAGATCGAACGCCCGCCATCGGCGATCGAACGCGACGTGGCAGCGCTTGCTTTCGACATTTTTGCGAAGGCCCTGAACGGAAAGGGTGCCCGATCGCTGGGACTGCGCCTGCAGGTGCCGGCAGTTCTGGCCGGGGCGGATTTTCGCCGTTTCGTGGTGCGCGACGGACCCGGGGTGCGGATGCGGTTCGCCATAGGCGGGGAAGAGCATGGTGGTGTCCTTTCCGCGTGGATGCCGCAACGTCTCCTTTTGGAAACGCGCGAGATGGAGGCAGGCGATCAGCGTCAGCAGAGCGCCAAGGCAGCCGACTGGCACAACCGCTTTAGCGACGAGGTGATGCGCTCGAATGTGCGCCTGAAGGCGTCCATACCGCTGATGCGGATGGCGCTCGGTGAGCTTGCCTCGCTGCATGAGGGGCAAGTGATTGAATTCGGCGACGGTGCACAGCCCGAGGCGCGCCTGGCGGTGCGTGAGAAGACGGTGTTTACGTGCGATTTCGGAAAAGCCGGACACCATTACACGGTTCGGATCAAACAGCCTTTCGATGCCCGCAAGGACGTCGTCGAAGGGCTCCTGGCGCAATGATGCGCCGGGACGGCGGTGAAGGAGAATAACGATGACCAATGCCGAGCCTGAGCCGCAGGAAAACGGCGAGGAAGAACTGAACAAGGCTATCGAAGAGCTGAAGGACGTTCTTCACGAGGAAAATCCCGATGCCGGTGGCGGCAGCACGGCTTCTTTCGAAGGCAATCCCGACCTGGTGATGAGCATTCCGGTTGAGGTCCAGATCGTTCTGGGCAGTGCCGAGATGCCCGTTTCCCAGCTTATGGCCTTGAAGAAGGGATCGACCGTTTCACTCAATCGACGTGTCGGCGAACCCGTGGAGGTGGTGGTTAACGGCCGGCGCATTGCGCGGGGCGAAATCACGCTCGTTGATGACGACCCGTCGCGTTTCGGTGTGAAGCTGACGGAAATAGCCGGCAAAGCGGCTGTCGAATAGCGCGAGTTGCGGATTGCGAAGGGAAAGATCGGGTCGGTTATGACAGAAGCTCTGGTTCTGACACAGGCACAAAAGGCTGCCACCATTCTCGTGGCGATGGGCAAGCCTTCGGCGGGTCGCCTGCTGAAATTCTTCAAGCAGGAGGAATTGAAGGCGCTGATGGAAGGCGCACGTCTGCTGCGAACGATTCCCCAGGCGGAACTGGAAAAGGTTGTCGGCGAGTTCGAGTCCGAATTCACAGAAGGTGCGGGTTTGCTGGATTCGGCCGACAGCATCGACACCATTTTGAACGAGACGCTGTCCGAAGAGGAAATGAACCTTCTGATGGGGCGGGCGGCACCCGTGGCCGGGGAGGCAGAAGAGGTTTGGGCGGAACTTGAGAAACTCGATCCCGAGGAATTGATCGAACTGGTTTCGGCCGAGCATCCGCAGGTTATTGCGGCTATCCTGGGCGGCATTGCGCCGTCAATCGCTGCCAAAGTTCTGGTCAGTCTGGACAAGTCGTTGCGAACATCCGTGGTCAGCCGCATGGCCGCGATGGGCGATATGCCGACGCCGGCCAAGAAGCTCATCGAAGGGCGCATGACCGAATTGCTCCGCAACATGCGTGCCGGCAAGGATTCGGCAGTCGGTTTGGCGCGCGTGGCCTCGCTTCTCAACGAACTGGATAAGGATCAGGCCGACGAAGTAATTCTCGAGCTGGAACAGACCGGTACCAGCGATGTGAAGGCCATCCGCTCCCAACTCTTCAGCTTTGAGGAGATTGTGCTGCTCGATCAGAAGGCGCGTGTCGCGCTGTTTGACGGCCTGTCGAGCGAGTTGGTCACCATGGCGTTGCGCAATGCGCCCGACGATACGGTGGAAGCGGTTCTATCGGCGCTTGGCCAGCGCACGCGCCGTATGATCGAGGCCGAACTCAGCACCGGTTCGGACGAGGTGCCCGAGACCGAAATCCTCCAGGCTCGCAAGCGTATCTCCGCAAGCGCCGTTCAACTGGCTCAGCAAGGCAACTTCGTTTTGCCCGGGATGCAGCAAGAGGCGGCCTGACCTGTTTCTGCCTGACATGTCTGGAACGATATCCGGCAGATGGACCGTATTTGCAAATCGCTTGAGCGAAGGGACTTATGGCGGAAGGCGCCGACAAGGAAAGCAAAACGGAGGAAGCGACCGAGAAGAAGGTTCGCGATTCCGTAGAAAAGGGCCAACTGCCCTTTTCCAAGGAAGCGCCTGTCTTCGCTTCGTTCCTTGCTATTCTCGTTTTTACGATCTTCTTCGCGCAGGACAGCGCGATGCGGCTTGGCGGTTTTCTCTCGATCTTTCTGGAGCGCGCCGACGGCTGGTCGCTCGAAACCCGTTCCGACGCCATGGCGATCTACCAATTGGTCTTCATCGAGATCGCCAAGGTGGTGGGCGTCGTAATGCTGCTTTTGGTGACTGCCGGCATTGCCGCATCCGTTTTCCAGAACACACCGCGCTTTGTGCTCGACCGGATCCAGCCGAAACTGTCGCGCATCTCGCTTAAAGAAGGCTGGAGCCGGATATTCGGCGTCAAGGGATTTGTCGAATTCGCGAAATCTCTGGGCAAGATCGTTGTCGCCGGCGGATTTCTTATCCTGGCAATGCGTGAGGCGGAAACGCGGCTTCTGGCGGGCATGATCACCAATCCGGTCGAATTCACCTCCGTCATTCGCGACATTGCGGTGCAGAGCCTCGTGGTCGTCACTTTGGTCGTGGCTGTCATTGCGGTTGCCGACCTCTTCTGGTCGCGGCATCAGTGGCGTGTGGAACTGCGCATGACCAAGCAGGAGGTCAAGGACGAGCACAAGCAGACGGAAGGCGATCCCATCGTCAAGGCGCGGTTGCGCTCGCTCGCCCGCGATCGGGCGCGCCAGCGCATGATGTCGGCGGTGCCGCAGGCCACGCTCGTGATCGCCAATCCGACCCATTTCGCCATCGCGCTTCGCTACCGCCGCGACGACGATGCCGCGCCGGTAGTTGTCGCGAAAGGGCAGGATCTGATCGCCCTGCGTATCAGGGAGGTCGCCACCGAGCACAATATTCCAGTTTTCGAAGAACCGGTGCTCGCCCGCTCCATGTACAAACAAGTTTCGGTTGATAATTTGATTCCGTCACAGTTCTACAAGGCTGTCGCGGAGCTCATCCGCCGCATCTACAGAACCGGTGAGAGACCGTAGTCAGCAGGGATACATTATGGACAAGCAGCCACATTCGCCTGCTCGCGAAATCATCGTCGCCAATGCCATCCGGGCTGTTGCGAACGAGTTGCGTCTTATCGACGTGGCCGACTATATCGCCTTCATCCGGCTTGAGAGTCTGGCGAGTGTGGCCGATATCGTGGAAACGGCGGCGGAGCTGTACTTCATGCCGGGCACGTTACGTCTCGGACATGGCTGTGATGCACATGTTTCATGGGACGGAAGTCCGCGCATTTCGCTCGATCTGGAACTGCGCCCAAGCGGTGCGACGGTTTATTTCACGCTCGAACTCAGCGACGACAATGCGGCTGTGGAAGTCAATTACGTGGCGTTCGACGATCCCTCGGACGATCCGGAAATGAACTCTCGCTATCTCGCCGAAGCGCTACAGGCTTCGCGTATCGTGCGTACCGAAAGGCCGTTGATCAACGGATAGGGACATCCGGTCAGTCTATCAGCCCCGTGCGGAGAGCCTTGGCGACGGCATGAACACGGTTGACCGCGTTCAGCTTCTGGGTCGTGTTGGCGAGATACTGGTTTGCCGTGTGCACCGATAGGCCCAGTCGTTTGGCGATTTCCTCGCTTGTCAGACCGTTGGCGGTTAGCTTGAGGCATTGCAGTTCGCGCTTCGAAATGGCCGGCCCTTGGTTCTCCAACGGGAACGGGTCGCGTTCCACGGTCTGCGCAAAAAGCGCATGGCAACGGCCATGCAGGTCGAACAGGGCATCGCGTTCCATATATATGACGTTGCCGATGAAAAAGATAACGCCGAGCTGACGCTGTTCTGTCGCCAGCGGCAGGACCACACCGCAGTTATCTTCGAGGGAGGAAATTTGTTCCCAGTGCAGACCGGAAACCTTGCCAGGCAAATCGATCCCCCAGGTCATGGGATGGAAGGTCTGGGAGATTTTTTCTGCGAAACGCCTGGGTAATCGGCCGACAAGTTCGGTGGTCTCCGCACTGGTTTGCGGGAATCCGTGATCGAGGCGGAATGCCAGTTTCGGTTTGTTCAGTTCGCTGATCGTGAAGAGGTGAAACCGATTTGCACCGATGCTTTCGGTGAGCTCGCGGAGCTCCTGAGCAATATCCGAAAGCGTCATCGATTCATCGCTTTAGATTAAATGGTTGCGGATGGCCGTTGCGATGGCCATGGCGCGATTTCTCGCTGCCAGCTTGTGAATTGCATGGGCGACGTAACTGTTCACCGTGTTCGATGACACATTGATGATGAGCGAGACCTCGTCGGCGGTTTTTCCCTCCGATGCCCAGTAAAGGCATTCGCGCTCGCGTTCCGACAAGGGTTCGCCGACCGCGACTGCCTCGGATTTGAAACCGGAAAGGAGATGGCACAGCCCCATCTGAAGGCGGGAAAGCCCGGTGCTGTCGAGTGCGGTGGCTTCAGTGCCTGAAATCACGGCGATGTAGTGTTTCTTGCCCGATGGAAGTTTGAGCAGAAACATTTCCTCATGATCGTGCACGCACAAATTCGCGACATCGTCGCAGGCCAGAAACGCGGCGAGCGCCAGGGGATGCCACCCGCGTGGCGGAGTTCCGGGAAACGTGGAAACGGAGCTCTCTATGAGCCTGGTTATCGCCGGCAACCCGACATCCTCGATGGTATCGAAGCTCCAGTTGGAGACAAGAACGCTGGTCATTCCGCTAACACTGTCCGGCGTCGCTTCGGCGATCAGATATGCGGCGTTGCCCGCTGAACGACAATAGTCGCGGGCGAAGCCCGAAATGTCACGTCGCGTCACCGCCTTGTTGTGCAGGCCAGCCCGTTTTTCGCGTGTCTCAGTCGCCATCAAGCATCACCGCAAATCCGCATCCGCCGACGGGCGGTTGCCGTTGGTTTCGCGGATACGCAATACGAGGCCCGCTACTTTTCCGCTTCAAACGAGGCAAGCGCCGGTGGGCCGGCAGTGACAGAACACGACGTTCCAAAGCGGACAGCGCTTGAAGCTTGAAAAGCAGTTTTTCATGATAAGCCCCAAGTCGCTGCAGGAATGGTTAGGTAAGCTTTCGATTCGGGTCAAGAAATGCATAAATCGTTTCAATCGCCTCAAAGGTAGAGAAACGAGCGCCCTTCCTCCGTGAAAAGGTGCATCTTTTCCGGGTTTGCGGTGATACGCAGCCGATCACCCTTGTCGTGTTTCTGCACGCCGGGAACCTTTACGACCACGGGTTCATCCACATCTTTCACATTGAGGTAAATATTGGTGACTTCGCCGAGGCGCTCGACGAAGTGAATCGTGCCTTCGAGAAGATGGTCGTCATCGTCTGCGATGCGCAAATCTTCCGGTCGCACGCCGAAATGAGCCGACGCGCCGGCAAGGTTCTCGGGTGAGGGAATCGGAACCGTGGCCTGCCGCCCGGCAAGGTTGATGACGGTATGCTCTCCGGTGTTTTCGATCCGGGCGGGTTGGAGGTTCATCGCGGGTGAACCGATGAAACGGGCAACGAAAAGGTTGGCGGGTTTCTCGTAGAGTTCGATAGGCGCGCCGACCTGCTCGATATGCCCGGCTGACAGGACAACGATGCGATCGGCAAGCGTCATCGCTTCCACCTGATCGTGGGTTACGTAGATCATGGTGGTTTCGGGCATCGAGCTTTTCAGTTTCGCGATTTCGATGCGGGTCGCGACCCGCAAGGCCGCATCCAGATTGGAGAGCGGCTCGTCGAAGAGGAACACTTTCGGATTGCGCACAATGGCGCGTCCGATCGCGACGCGCTGGCGCTGGCCCCCGGAAAGCGCTTTGGGCAAGCGATCCAGATAAGGTGTTAGCTGCAGTATCTCGGCCGCCGCCTGCACACGTTTGTCGATGTCTTCCTTCGGCGCCTTGGCGATTTTCATCCCGAAGGCCATGTTGTCGTAGACAGTCATATGCGGGTAGAGCGCATAGGACTGGAAGACCATCGCAATGCCGCGCTGGGAAGGGGGGATGTCGTTGACCCGTGCGCCGCCGATGAACATCTCGCCATCGGTGATGTTCTCCAATCCGGCGATCATGCGCAGGAGCGTGGATTTGCCGCATCCGGATGGGCCGACGAAGACGATGAATTCACCATCGTCGATTTTCAGGTCGATACCGTGAATGACCTTGGTGACGCCGTAGCTTTTCTGGATATTCTGCAGGTGCAGCGCTGTCATCGTCCTACTACTCCCTTGCTGCCGAACCAGCTTCCGTAGGCGGGCAGTTTCAGCACACCGTCCTCGAAGGTTCCGCTGCCGTCCCAGTCCTCCATTGTCGCATAGCCCTCGAGATCGAGCGGCAGTTCCAGGGGACTATCCGCCGTGTTGATTGCCACCAGAATCGCATGAGCCGCCATGGAGCGTTCAAAGATCAGTGTATTCTCTCCGCCATCGTGGAAGGTGATATCTCCCTTGGCGAAAACGGGATGGCGGGCGCGAAAGGCGAGTGCCTTGCGGTAGTGGGACAGAAGCGAGCCCGGCTCGTCCTGCGCCGAGACGGCGAGGTGCAGGTGCTCCGGCGGGACCGGCAACCAGGGTTTTGCGCTTGAAAAGCCGGCATTGACCTGCGTTTCCGACCATACCATCGGTGTGCGGCATCCATCGCGTCCCTTGAAGGTCGGCCAGAACTGGATGCCATAGGGGTCTTGCAGGTCCTTGAAGTCGAGTACGGCTTCGGTAAGCCCGAGTTCTTCTCCTTGGTAGAAGCAAACCGAACCGCGCAATGACAGCAGCAGCGTTGTGGTCATCTTGAGGAAGGCTTCGCGGTCGTGGACCTGATCGGCCCAGCGCGAGGCGTGACGCACCACATCGTGATTGGAAAAGCTCCAGCACGACCAGCCGTCCGGCGCTTTCGCCTCGAAGTCTTCGATGACCTTCCGGACACGTTTGGGCGTGAGCGGTTCTTGCGAGAGGAAGTCGAAGGAGTAACACATATGCACCTTGTCGCCGCCGCTCGTGTATTCGGCGACAATATCCAGTCCGCGCTGTGCATCGCCCACTTCGCCGACGGCCGTGGTACCGGGATACTCGTCGAGCAGTGCGCGGAAGCGCTTCAGGAAATCCAGATTCTCGGGTTGATTCTTGTCGTAGAGATGATTCTGGAAATTGTACGGATTGACCGCTGGTGCGATGGAGGCGTTGCGCTGGTCCTGTTCGAGCGGCGGATTGTCTTCAAGGCCGGCTGAGTGGACGTAGAAATTGATCGTGTCGAGGCGGAAACCGTCGACGCCGCGCTCCAGCCAGAAACGCACCGTGTCGAGCAGCGCGTCCTGAACCTCTCGATTGTGGAAGTTCAAGTCCGGCTGGCTGGTCAGGAAATTGTGCAGATAGTACTGACAACGGCTCGTGTCCCATTGCCACGCCGAACCCCCAAAGATCGACAGCCAGTTGTTTGGTGGGCTGCCATCCGGTTTTGGATCGGCCCACACATACCAGTCGGCGCGGGGGTTGGTCCGATTCTGGCGGCTTTCGACAAACCAAGGATGCCTGTCCGAGGAATGTGAGATCACCTGATCGATTATCACTTTTAGGTCCAGACGGTGGGCCTCGGTGATCATAGCGTCGAAATCGGCCAGCGAGCCGAACATGGGGTCGACCTGAGTGTAGCCGGAGACATCGTAGCCGAAGTCGAGCATGGGCGATCTGAAGAATGGCGAAATCCAGATCGCGTCCACGCCCAGCGAAGCGATGTAGGGCAGCCTTTGTGTGATGCCTTTCAGATCGCCGATCCCGTCACCGTTGGAATCCTGAAAGGAGCGCGGATAAATCTGATAGATGACCGCGCCGCGCCACCAGTCGGGGTCCTTGGCATGTCGGCTCACGGCTCCGGGAGCGTGTTCGAAGGGAACATCGTGCAGGACATTCATGGGAGCGGTCAGCCTCCTTTGACGGATCCGGCCAGCAGGCCGCGGACCAGATAACGTTGCATTGCGAAGAAAACGAGAATGGGCACCACGATGGCGACGAAGGCCGAGGCGGTGAGAATTTCCCAGTTGCCGCCATAGGAGCCGAGCAACTCGCGCAGCCGCCCCGTCAGCACAAGTTGCTCTTCATTGTTGCCGAGGAAGACGGTGGCGACGAGCAGATCGTTCCAGACCCACAAGAACTGGAAAATGGCGAAGGAGGCGAGCGCCGGAAACGACAGGGGAAGGATGATTTTTCGGAATATGTCGAAATCCGATGCGCCGTCGACGCGCGCGCTTTCGATGATCTCGCGCGGCAGGCCGGCCATGTAGTTGCGCAGCAAATAAATGGCCAGCGGCAGGCCGAACCCGGTGTGTGCAAGCCATATGCCGATGAAGGATTTGCCAATGCCGATTGTGTTGTACAAACGCAGGAGTGGGATAAGCGACATCTGCAAGGGCACAACAAGCAGGCCGACAATGGCGGCAAGCAAAAGCGCGCGGCCGGGAAACTCCATCCATGCAAGCGCGTAGGCAGCATAGGCCGCGATCAGGATCGGGATGACGGTGGCCGGAATCGTCACTGTCATTGTGTTGATGAAGCTTTTTCCCAACCCTTCTGAAAAAAGGACATTCTCGTAATTCTCGGTGGTGAATTTCGGCGGCTCGACGGAACTCACGAAGATGCGCTGACCACGCCCTGGCTCGGGACGCTCCTTGTAAACGATCTCATAATCGCCATTGGGTTCGACGGTGAGCATGCCTCCGCCGCGCAGTTCGGCGCTTTCTCCGACAGGGAATGCTGAAGGATCGCGCGAGGAAATGCCGAAGGCGGCGGCCTTGCCGCTTCCGCCCTCGAAAACATTGCCCGTAAGCGCGTAGTTGTCACCCACCGGCTGGGCTTCCTCCGGCGGGGCCGAACGGGCAACGATGTTGCGCTCGGCGGGTGTTAACGCCGTCCACCAGCCGCTGATGGCAAGTTGATCCTTGTCGCGCAGCGACGAGACGAGAATCCCGAAGGTGGGAAGGGTCCACAGTGCCACGAGCAGGATGACGGAAAGATTGACGACCCATGTCAGAGCGGGCCGGGAGCCGACGGGCGTGCTCATTTCATGTCCTTCCGTGCTTCGCGGATGTTCCAGACCATGATCGGTGTCACCATGGCCATGATGACCAGTGCGATGGTGGAGGCGCGGCCGAAATCGAGCCCGCGGAACATCCAGTCGAACATGTAGTTGGCGAGCACCTGGCTGCCCCATTGGCCGTTTGTCATCGCCAGCACGATGTCGAACACCTTGAGGACCAGAATGGTGATCGTGGTCCAGACAACGGCGATGGTGCCCCAGATCTGCGGCACTTTGATTTTGTAGAAGATCTGGAAGGGCGAGGCACCGTCGATGATGGCCGCTTCTATAGTCTCCTCGGGAATGCCGCGGAGCGCTGCTGAGAGGATGACCATGGCGAAGCCGGTCTGGATCCAGATCAGGATGACCATCAGGAAGAAATTGTTCCAGAAGGGGATTGTGATCCACGCTTGGGGTTCGGCTCCGAAAAAGGTGACAATGGCATTGAGTATGCCGATCTGCTCGGAGCCTTGGGCGCGGTAATCGTAAATGAACTTCCAGATGACGCTTGCTCCGACAAAGGAGATGGCCATGGGCATGAAAATCAGGCTCTTGGCGACATTGCCCCAACCGATCCGGTCTGTGAGGGCGGCGGCGATTAGTCCGAAGAACGTGGCGGCCGCCGGCACGACGATGAGCCAGAGTATGTTGTTGCGCATGCTTTCGCGGAAGGCTGCGTCTTGTGCCAGCCAGGCGTAATTGGCCCCGCCCACCCAGCTTTCGCCGCTTGGCCCGTGAAAGGACAGGACGATCGAATTGACCACCGGGTAGACCAGATAGACACCGAGTATGACGATCGCCGGTCCGAGGAACAGCCATGGGCGGATGCCGTTTGCGGCGTTGATGTTTTCCGCGACGCGGCTGCCCCGCGGCGGGTAGATTATGTCGAGGAGACGGTTTGAACCCCAGAAATAGCCGAAACAGGCGGCTACGCCGAGCATCATGACAAGCACGGCCTGGATGAGCTTGATATCCGGAAGCACCGTGTTGAGTGCCGCAAATACGGCGACGGCGCAGAGCACCGCAAAAACGATGCCCGCGATCATGATGGCAAGTGCAATTACAAGATGGAGCAGGAAACTGGCGGGGCCGGGCGAGCCGGCCGACGGAGCTGTTTCATTTGAGGAAATGGCCATACCAGGCCTCCTGGGCGCATGAACGATTTTTGACCGCCGTTCCCCGCCGCCTCTCGACAGCGGGGTGTCAGGTTTGTGCGCCTATTTGATGGCGTCCCATTCCCTTTGAATGTCGCCGGCGACATCTTGCGCGGATTTGCCTCCGACATAATCGATCATACCGGTCCAGAATGCACCTGCACCTACCCTGCCAGGCATCAGGTCGGAGCCGTCGAAGCGGAAGGTCGTTGCGTTGGTGAGGATCTCGCCCTGCTTGCGCAACGCATCGTTTGCGTAAGCCTCGGGATTGACGCCCGTATGCGGGGTCAGGAAACCGGCCTGAGCCATCCAGATTTCATGCGCGATGGGAGTCTTCAAGAAGTCGATGAAAGCGCGCGCAACGTCCGAATCCTTCGTAATTGCAAAGACCGTTCCCGCACCGAGCACCGGGGTTCCGAGGTCCTTTTCCGCATAGGCGGGCAGATAGAAGAAGTCTGCGTCGCGGCCAAGCTGCGTGCCTTCCGGGAAGAAAGAGGGAATGAACGATGCCTGTCGGTGTAGATAGCATTTAGGCGGTACGGCGAAGAGGCCCTTCGGGCTGTCGCGAAAATCGGTCGATGCCACCGCGCCGGCACCGCCGTCCACATAGTCGTCATTACGGGCGAAGGCGCCGAATTCCTCGATTGCGGCGACGACGCGTTCGTCATCGAACGGAATCTCGTTCGTTACCCACTGATCGTAGACCTCGGGTGTCTGGGTGCGCAGCATGAGGTCCTCCACCCAGTCGGTGGCCGGCCAGCCGGTCGCGCCGCCGGAGCCGAGGCCGATGCACCAGGGCGTTTCGCCATCCGCGACGATCTGGTCCGACAGAGCCTTGAGTTCCTCCATGCTCTGCGGAACCTCATAACCGGCATCCTCGAAGTTTTCCGGAACGTACCAGACAAGCGATTTGACATCGGCCTTGTAGGCGAACGCGAAGAAACTCTCCGTGCCGTCTTCGCCCTCATACGTGCCGAGATCCACCCATGATTCGCCTGCGGCATAATTTTCCTTCATCCAGTCCGCCGTGTCGTCGCCGAGCGGCACAAGCAAGCCCTTGGAGGCGAGATCGGCGGCAAGGCCCGGCTGTGGGAAGACAGCGACATTGGGCGCGCTGCCGGCTTGCGTGTCGATGACGATCTGCTGTTCGAAGGAATCCGAGCCCGAATAATTGACTTTGGCTCCGGTGGCTTCCTCGAAATAGGCGGTTACGGATTCGACGAGGTCCTTGTCGGCGCTTAGCCAGGGACCGAACAGGCTCATCTCCTGGCCGGAGAGGTCGTGCGCGGCCCTGAAATCCTCGAAACTCTGCCAGTTGAACCGGGCATCCTCGCCCGGAGCGAACTTGAGATCGGCGGCATAGGCTGTACTGCCGGTCAGCGCCAGGGCAACCGCGCCGATAAGCATGGACGTTTTCATGGTTCCTCCACTTGCGGCGCTGAGCCGCTCCTCCTCGTGTCTTCTGCTGGTCCCGCACTATGATAACGTTTTAAACGAAATCCAAAGCGCTTTGGATTTGAACAGCATCAATCCGCAGTGTGAACGAGTCAAGGGGGAGGTTCGTTTTCATGGTGAAATTCGCCAAAAATAGCGTTTTTCGAGTGAATTGTCATGAAAACGGACGAGCGCTCTGTGGAAGGACTTGATCTCACGGAATAGCTGTGACACGAAATTTTAATGCGCTTTGGAAGAAAGGGGATTTCTTGACCACCCGAAAGGCCATCAATCTGAAAATGCTCTCGCAAACGTTGGGGTTGTCGCAGACGACCGTCTCGCGGGCGCTGAACGGCTTTCCGGAAGTGGCGGAAAAAACGCGCGCCCGCGTGATCGAGGCGGCAGAGCGGCTGAATTACCGTCCGAGTCCCAGCGCGGCGAGCTTGGCGACTGGGAAATCCCTCATGATCGGTCATGTGGTCAGTCTTTCCGAGCACATCATGATCAACCCGCATTTCGCCGATTTCATTGCCGGCGCGGGTGAGGTTTACGGCCAGAACGGCTACGATGTTCTGCTGAGACTTGCTCCGCTTGAAGAGCAGGAGCGCATCTATCGCGACCTAGCTGAAGATCAGCGTGTCGACGGGGTGGTGGTCCATGGGCCGCTTACCGGCGACAGCCGTATCGGCATTCTCAACGGGCTCGGGCTTCCATTCGTCGTTCACGGCCGCAGCGACGAGGAAGGGGCGGATTACTGCTGGATGGACGTCAACAATCGTCGTGCCTTTCATCGCGCCACGAAGTTCCTACTGGATCTGGGGCATCTGCGCATCGGTTTGATCAACGGTCTGGAAAAGATGAACTTCGCCGATCGGCGTAGGCAGGGGTACGAGGTGGCGCTGGAAGAAGCCGGGATCGCGCTGGACGACCGGCTGCTATTCAGCGCCGACATGGTCGAGCCGTATGGGTATCGCGCGACGCGGGCGCTGATGGAACTGGAACAACCGCCGACGGCAATCGTTGTGGCGAGTGTTCTACCGGCCATGGGCGTGACACGGGCGCTTGCCGACCTCGGCCTGCGCGCCGGAGAGGACGTTTCGATCATCGCGTTCGATGACTGTCTGTCTTTCCTGCAATCCGGATACAAGGGCAGTGTGCCCGATATTCCGTTTTTCACGGCTGTGCGTTCCTCCATTCGCGAAGCGGGAAAACGTGTGGCCCGGATGCTGCTTGAGCGTATCGACAATCCGCAAGCCCCTTTGCAGAGCGAATTATGGGAGGCCGATTTCGTGATCGGCCAGACGACCGCGCCGCCGCGCCGGCATTGAAGACGACGATCTCATTTCCGAAAGCAACGGGGAGAACCTCATGTCCGCCAAAGGTACGGAAGCAATGGAAGTCGAGTTCTCTCGCACGGATTTTCCTGCCGATTTTGTTTTCGGCACGGCGACCTCGGGCTACCAGATCGAAGGCAGTCGTTTTGGTGGCTGCGGTACGTCGCATTGGGATACGTTCGCCGCAACACCCGGAAACACGGTGCGCGGTGAGGACGGGGCGACGGCCTGCGATCACTATCACCGGTGGGAGAACGATCTCGATCTGGTGCGCGATGCCGGACTGGATTGTTATCGTTTCTCGATCTCCTGGTCGCGTGTTCTGCCTGAAGGGCGCGGTGCGGCCAACGCCGACGGGCTCGATTTCTACGATCGTCTCGTCGATGGTATGCTGGCGCGAGGGCTGAAACCCTTCGCCACGCTTTATCATTGGGATCTGCCGGCCCCGCTCGCCGACCTCGGCGGCTGGCGCAACCGCGACATTGCACATTGGTTTGCCGATTACGCTGAACTTGTAATGAAGCGGATCGGCGATCGTGTGGCGACGGCGGCGACGATTAACGAGCCGTGGTGCGTGGCTTGGCTCAGCCATTTCCTGGGAGAACATGCGCCTGGCCTGCGTGATATACGCGCGGCGGCCCGTGCGATGCATCATGTGCTTCTGGCGCATGGGCGGGCGACGCAAGCCATGCGCGCGCTGGGTATGAACAATCTTGGCCTCGTCACCAATTTTGAGTATGCGGCTCCCGCCGATGACAGTGAGGCGGCAAGAAAGGCGGCCAGGCTTTATGACGGCATCTACAATCGCTGGTTCCTCGGCGGTGTGTTCGACAAGGCTTATCCCGAAGACGTTCTGGACGGGTTGGGTCCCCATATGCCGGAGGGCTTCGAGAAGGATTTCGATGTGATCGGCACGCGGGTCGACTGGCTCGGCATCAATTATTACACGCGCAAGCTGATCGCATCCGACGGGTCGGATCAATTCCCGGCATTGAAGGAAGTCGAAGGGTCGTTGCCGAAAACGCTGATGGACTGGGAAATCTACCCGGAAGGGCTCCATCATTTCATCACCTGGGCGCACGAGAATTACACGAGGGGGCTGCCCATCTACGTGACGGAAAACGGTATGGCTTCGCGTGACGAAATGGCAGGCGGGCGGGTCGATGATCCGGCACGCATCGATTTTCTGAACAGTCATATGCATGCGGTGCGACGCGCGATGGCCGAAGGTGCACCCGTCAAGGGTTACATCGTCTGGTCGCTTCTCGACAATTATGAATGGGCGCTCGGCTACGACAAGCGTTTCGGCCTCGTTCACGTGGATTTCGAGACGCTGGAGCGCACGCCCAAGGCATCTTGGCATGCGCTCGGGCGCGCGCTGAAGCGCTGAGCCTGGTTTAGACGGAGCGCGTCGCGCCGCCGTCGATGCGTACTTTGGTTCCGGTGACGTAAGACGCGCGTTCGGAGGCGAGGAAGACGGCCATGTTGGCAAACTCCTCCGGATCGCCGTAGCGGCCCATGGGGATGGTCTCCGCCGCCGCGGCGGAAACCTCCTCCACCTGCTTGCCGGAACGATTGGCGGCGGCGGTGTCGAGTTCGACCACGCGCTGCGTATGAATGCGTCCGGGCATCAGCACGTTGACGGTTACGCCGTCGCGCGCGACTTCGGTGGCAAGCGTCTTCGACCAGCCGACGATGGCCGAGCGGATGCCGTTGGACAAGGCCAGCATTGGAATGGGTTGCTCAACGCCAGACGAGGTGACGGTGAGAATGCGGCCCCATTTGCGCTCGCGCATCGTTGGCAAGAGACGTCCGGACAGGTGAAAAATGTTTGCGGCCATTGTCTCGAAGTTCGAGATCCAATCGCTGCGTCCGGCTTCAATGGCCGTGGCGGGGGGCGGGCCGCCTGTATTGTTGACGAGAATATCGACGCCGCCTTCGGCCAAGAGCTTGTCGGCCAGTTCATCTATGGCCGCTATATCGGACAGGTCGAGCGCGTGGGCTTCGACCGTGCCTGCATTGTCCGGCAAGTTTCCGGCCCAGGCCTCGATCTTGTCCTTGTTGCGTGCGGCGGCGATTACGGTCGCGCCTTCCTTCGCCAGCCCTTCGGCAATGGCCGCGCCGAGGCCACGGCTTGCGCCGAGCACCAGGGCGCGCTTGTTTTTCAGTCCTAGATCCATCGGCAAATTCCCGGATTTATGAACCGCCACATGCCTTGGCGCGCCTCGGCTGCGGCGGTCGATGGTGGGTTTTCTCACGTTTCGTGAACTGCGCGATTGGGCATGATTCAGAACAGGATTGCAAGTCGCGATGGGACGCTGTACAGCGATCCGCCGCTTGGCGCTGTGCCTTCAAATCTTGGTAACGGTCCGTCTTCGAATGTTATGTGTTCTGCCGAAACTAAACCGCAATTGATGCGTTGAAAGCGCGTGGCTTGTGCCGCGGCTTCACCCAGAGTTTTTCGCATACGAGTTCCGTTTATGGACCGACGATCCTTTATTGTTTCCTGCCTATCAGCGTCGCTGTTGGGCTCTTCCAGCTTGATAGCCATCGCGCCCGACGCACGCGCGCAGGATGCGGCGCCAAAGGAGGGCGACCCGGAGGGTAAGGTACAATCCTTTTCCTTCGATGCATTGACGCAAGCCATGAAGAGCAAGGCTTCGGAGGCTTTTGCCAAGGCGGATTTCGCACTGCCGGAGCAAATCGCCGAACTGACCTACGATCAGCATCGCGCGATTCGCTTTCGCCCGGATCACGCCCTATGGCAGGGAGAGGCTCCATTCGAATTGCAGGCGTTCCACATGGGATGGCTGTTTAAGGAACCGGTACGTCTTTATGCAGTGGAAGGCGAAACGGCACATCCGATTATTTTCACCGGTCGGGACTTCGAGTATCGCAAGCCCCTGGATCCTTCCCGTTTTCAGGATCTCGTGATGGAAGGAGAGGCCGGGTTCCGGCTCCACTATCCGCTTAATGCTCCCGACGTGATGGACGAGCTGGTCTCTTTTCTCGGGGCGAGTTATTTTCGCGCACTCGGTCGCGACACGCTTTACGGCCTTTCGGCCCGTGGCCTGGCAATCGATACGGCGACCGCCAATGGCGAAGAGTTTCCGCGCTTTACCGATTTCTACATCGAGAAACCCAACCGGCGCAGCAAGGAGATCACGATTTACGCTGCGCTCGACAGCGAAAGTGTGACTGGCGCGTTCCGCTTTGTCATTACGCCGGGCCGCAACACGGTCATGAACGTGACCGCGCGCTTTTTCGCTCGCAAGGATATCGGGCGCTTCGGCGTGGCGCCGATGACGTCCATGTTCCTGTTCGCAGAGAACAACGACAGCGCGTTCGATGATTATCGCGGTCAGGTTCACGATAGCGACGGATTGAAGGTTGTTCGTCAGGACGGTGATGAGCTCTGGCGCAATCTGAACAACCCTTCGGTACTCGCGACCTCCTTTTTCTCCGAAGACAGCCCGCAGGCGTTCGGTTTGTTTCAACGAGACCGGGATTTCGTGCACTTCCAGGATGCCGGTGCGCATTACGAACGGCGACCCTCGCTGCTCGTGGAGCCGCTGGAACCTTGGGGGCGGGGTGCGATTACACTGGTCGAGATCCCGACCGAACTCGAGGTCAATGACAACATTGTCGCCTTCTGGGTTCCGGAGAAGGACGTGAAAGCAGGGGATGCGTTGGAGTTCAATTATCGTTTGACCTGGGGTGCGGTCGAGGAGACGACCAACCGCTTCGCCCGTGTGATGGCGCTGCGCAGCGGCGAAGGCGGCGTGTCCGGGGTCGAGAACAAGGATGGCCTGCGCAAGTTTGTTGTCGACTTCGAAGGCGAGATTTTGCGGAACCTTCCAAGCGATTCAAACATTGAAGCGATTGTGAATGTAAGCCGGGGCGAGATCGCGCACTCAACGGTTTCGCGCATAGCCAGCAATGGGATGTGGCGCTTGGTGATCGACCTGAAACCTAACGGTTCCGGGCCGGTGGAGATGAGCGGCCATCTCAAACTCGACGACAAACGACTTTCTGAAATCTGGACCTATCAGTGGAGAGATACAGATGACGCACGTTCTTGAGACGGACAGCAAGCCGATGACGCTTCATCGTCACGCGCTGCCGACCGCCCCAATGGCCATGCCCGAGCAGGTTCTGGAACGCAAGCGTGCGCGTCCGGCGTTGTTTTCGGAGTTCTTGAAGCGCTTCGCCTGGAAGTGAAGCACAGCATGAAGCTGAACAACCAAACGGCGGTCTGAGAACCGCATGAGAGTATGATGGTCAGCGTAAGGCGCGTATTATCAATCCTTTTCTGCCTGCTTATGGCTGGCCTCGTATCCTTGCTCGCTGTCGGCTATTTTTCTGCCGACGGCATTCAGTGGATTGACGCGGTGCGCATCGTGCTGCTGGCCGCCAGCACGGCTTGGCTTGCCTGGGGTGCCGCTTACGCCTTCAACGGGCTTTTGAGCTTGCCCCTGAGGCAGCAGGAAAACTCGTTCGAATTGATGCCGACGAATGCCCGCACGGCCGTTCTTGTGCCGGTTTACAACGAAGATCCCATCAAGACGTTTTCGCATGTGGCGGCCATGATCGGCAGCCTTCATGCGCTCGGCATCGCCGGGCGGTTCGACTTCGCGGTTCTGTCCGACACGCGCGACCCCCGGGTAGCGGATCAGGAAGAACGCTGGTTCAAGCGCCTTCAGATGGAATGTGGTGCGCACACGGCGATCTATTATCGCCGCCGCGAGAAAAACACGGGCAAGAAAGCCGGGAACGTTGCCGATTTTATCCGCACCTCCGGCGCGATGTACGAGTATATGATCGTGCTTGATGCCGACAGTCTGATGGAAGGCGCGACCATGGCCGAGATGGTGCGGCGCATGGACGCCGACCCCAAGCTCGGTCTGCTCCAGACCTTGCCCAAGATCGTTCATGCGCGCTCGTTCTTCGGGCGCGCGATGCAATTTTCCACCGGCTATTATTCGCCCGTCTATACGCGCGGTCTTGCCGCCCTGCAGGGAACTTCGGGTCCCTTCTGGGGGCACAATGCCATCGTGCGTACGCGGGCTTTCGCTCAGAGTTGCGGCTTGCCGGAATTGTCGGGTACGCCACCTTTCGGTGGTCATATTCTGAGCCACGATTATGTGGAAGCCGCGCTTTTGACCCGCAACGGCTGGACAGTGCGCGTCGATCCGGATCTGACCGGCTCTTACGAGGAGGGGCCGGATAATGTGGTGGACTTCGCCAAGCGCGATCGCCGTTGGTGTCAGGGCAATCTTCAGCACGGTCGCGTAATGGTGGCGCCGGGCTTGAAGCTTTGGAGCCGCTTCGTTTTCGTGCAGAACATCATGGCGTATGTCGCATCGCCGCTTTGGGCCCTGTTCATCATAGCGTCCATTGCCGCGCCGATGCTGAAGGGCGTTCCGGACTATTTCCCCGAACCCGGACTTTTCCCGGTGTTTCCGCGCGTTGAACAGGGGCTGGCGCTGACACTGCTTGTCGGTGTTTTCGGTTTGTTGATCGGCCCCAAACTGCTCATCGTTGCGCGCGGGGCGTTGAGCGGGGTGAACGAAACGTTCGGCGGTACGGGGCGTGCGCTTCTCAACACGCTGACGGAAATACTGTCGACCAGCATGCTCGCGCCGATCATGCTCATGTATCAATGCCGTGCGGTTCTGGAAGTTTTCCTCGGCATGGATGGCGGTTGGCCTGCGACCGATCGTGAGGCCGGGGCGGTCAGCCTGTCGGAAGCGTGGTCCGCCAGTTGGTGGATCAGTGCCACGGGGCTGGTCACGCTGGGGCTCGCCTTTCAGTTTGCGCCCGAGTATGTCGGTTGGCTGCTTCTCGTGGCCGGACCGCAGGTCTTCGCACCGCTCCTCATCCATATTGGTTCGTGGAGCGCGCTGAATGCCCGCGAAGCCGGTCTCTTTCAGACCGCCGACGACCGCGACCCTTCGCCTGTCGTGCTCAGGCAGGAAGCCGTTCTCTCTCATTGGCGCGGTGGCACTCAGCCAGCACCCGTGAACGAGCCGGTGGCTGAACCGGCACTTGAACCCGCTGACGTGGAGCAGTGAAGCTCCACCATGAACGCTCCCTTCGTTCCCGGAAGCGTTGGCCGCGACCAGCGCTTGGATGTGTTTCGCGGTCTCGCCCTGATCACGATCTTCATCAACCATGTGCCAGGCAATCTCTATGAGAACCTGACGTCGCGCAATTTCGGCTTTTCCGATGCGGCCGAGGCTTTCGTCCTCATGTCCGGCATTGCCGTGGGGCTCGCCTATTCGCGCGGTTTTCGCGAGAGAGCCCTGTTCTCCGCCTGTATGAAAGTTTGGCGACGCGCCGGCGTCCTCTACGTCACCCACATCGTAACCTCGATCACGGCGATCGCGCTCGTCGCTGGTGGGGCTCTTTATCTCGGCGTGTTCGAGATGCTGGGCCGGATCAATTTCGGACCGCTGCTCACCGAGCCTCTGCAGACAATGGTCGGCCTGCCATTGCTCGGCCATCAACTCGGCTATTTCAACATTCTGCCGCTTTACGCCGTGCTTTTGCTGATCTCGCCGTTTTACATCGTGATTGGCCTGCGCAGCCCGCTGACACTGATCGGCATGGCCGTCGGCATCTGGTTTCTTTCGGGAACGTTTCGCCTCAATCTGCCGAATTATCCGAACCCCGGTGGGTGGTTCTTCAATCCGGTGGCGTGGCAACTCGTCTACGCTGTCGGCATCGCCGGCGGGCTTTGTATGTTGGAGGGACGGAAACTTGTTCCTTATCGCCCCTGGTTCTTCTGGGCGTGTACCGTCTTCTTGGTCTTTTCCTGCGTTTGGGTTTCACTCAGGGCTGGGGCGTTGCCCGGACACGATATGCTTCCATTCT
>NZ_CAJXGF010000014.1 GCF_913053745.1 uncultured Nitratireductor sp. | reverse complement strand
CCCGCCGCGCGGTCAACTCCCGCGCCGAGCCGGAGCCCCTGCCCGAACACGTGCAGGGCGCCCAAGTCATCCGAACGAAGAAGTAATCCGCGCTGGTCAGTGACCGGCGGGCTAGATGCTCGCCACGTGCCGGTCGCCGACCGGCTTCAGCGGGGCTTCCAGGTAAACGAGGCAGAGGCAGGGCTCGCCGGGCAGCGCCACGGGCGCGTGGGTGACGCTGGCATCGACGATCCAGGCATCGCCTTCCTCATACTGGCCCAGTTCATCCGCGAAGCCGCCCCGGACGATCACCGTCGCCTCGATTCCCGCATGGGTGTGGCGGGGCGCCACGGTGCCGGGGTCCATACGCACCAGGCTGACGCCGCTCGTCCCCGGCCAGGCATCGCCCCCCTTGGGCGGCAAGGCGACCAGCTCGATGCCCGGGGCCAGCGCCTGCCAGGCCAGCTCGTCGGGGGCGTCCCCAGGACCTTGTCGAGGGCGTCGGAGGCCAGCGCCACCGGCGCCAGTCCGCTCAAGAGTTCGCCGCCGACCGCCTCGCAATCGGCCACGACGGCCCGGCAGGCGGGGCAGAGCGACAGATGGGTGGCGACCAGGATGGAGAGGCCCTCGGGCAGGCTGCCGGCGGTGTAGTCGAGCAGCATCTCCTCAGGAAAATGGTGCGCCGGGGTATTGCAGGCAGCGGTCATGCGTCCTCCTCCCCCGCAGCGTTGAGCGCCTTGCGCAGATGCCCGACGGCCAGGCGCAGCCGCGACTTCACGGTGCCCAGCGGCAGGCCGGTTTCCGTGGCGATGCGCCCGTGGGCCTTGTCCTCGAAATAGGCCATCCTGACCAACTCCGCTTGCGCTTCCGGCAGAACCTCCATGGCCCGCGCCAGACGCTCTACCTGCTGCGTCACCTCCACCACCTGCTCCGCCGTCGCCGGCGCTGCCGGGATCAGGGAGGGATCGGCCGGGTCGTAGTCCGGCCGGCCCTCGCGGCGCAAGGCGTCGATTCGCTTGTTGCGCGCGATGGTGAAAATCCACGCGGCAGCCGATGCGCGGTTTCGGTCGAAGGTCGCCGCCTTGCGCCAAACGCTCAGCATGGCCTCCTGGGCCAGGTCTTCTGCCAGGCGATCGGGCGCGCCGCGTCGGATCAGCAACGCCTTGATGCGTGGCGCGTAGTGATCGAACAGAGCCTTGAAGGCGCTGCGGTTGCCGTTTCTGGCGATCGCCTCGATCAGCGCCGCCGCATCGTCATTCGTCTCGCTCACCAATTGACTATGCCTGACAGCACCATTCCGCGCCAGCCGCGACGTGTTTCGCCTCGGCGCGAAACGCGCCGATGGCGGCCAGGATGCCTGAAGGATCAGAAAATCGGTTTTCATGCAGAGAATACGCATCGGCTGCGCATTCGGATCACTGCCAGCGGAAATAGCCTGGTGATCCAATCCGGCTTCCGGCGCGTATCCAACCCTGAACGAACGGCGCACCCCTTGTTGCCGCGGGAGATCGAGCATGACGGGCAACATGGCCGAACGGAAGAAAATCGCCATTGTGGGAAGCGGGATTTCCGGGCTCTCGGCTGCCTGGCTGTTGAACAAGGCCCACGATATCACCGTGTTCGAATGCGCGCCGCGAATCGGAGGCCACTCGAACACGGTGACGGTGGAAACGTTCGACGGTCCAGTCTCAGTCGATACCGGCTTCATCGTCTACAACGAAGCAACCTATCCCAACCTGATCGCGCTGTTCGATCACCTCGGTGTGCAAAGTCATCCAACCGAAATGTCGTTCGCCGTTTCGCTCGACGACGGGCGACTGGAGTATTCGGGTGGAACGCTCGCCGGACTGATGGCGCAAAAGCGCAATCTTTTGCGCCCGCGGTTCTGGTCGATGCTCCGCGACCTTTTGCGTTTCTATCGCTCCGCCCCCGGCGATCTCGCCCGGCTCGGCGATCACGGCGTGACGCTCGGCGACTATCTCGACCGCAACGCCTACGGCGTGGCGTTCCGCGACGATCATCTCCTGCCGATGGCGGGCGCTATCTGGTCGGCTCCCGCCAGCGCGCTGCGCGACTACCCTGCCGGCGCGTTCATCCGCTTCAACGAGAATCACGGGTTGTTGCGCCTCACCAACCGCCCCGTCTGGCGCTCCGTCGCCGGCGGAAGCCGCAGCTATGTCGTCCGGCTTACGGCCGGCTTCGCCGCGCGCATCCGCAAATCGACGCGGGTCGCCGCCATCTGCCGCGACGGGCGCGGTGTCACGGTGGATTGCACTGACGGTTCGAGCGCTCGCTTCGACCATGTTGTGATCGCCACACATCCTGACCAGGCGCTTGCGATGCTGGACACTCCCGGATCGCCAGAGCGCGAACTGCTTGGCGCCATCCGCTACAGCCGCAGCGTCGCCGTGCTGCACACCGATCCGTCGTTCATGCCGCGCCGCCGCGCCGCCTGGTCGAGCTGGAACTATCTCGGGCAGTCGGGGGCAGAGCACACCTCGATTTCGGTCACCTACTGGATGAACAGGCTCCAGCAACTGCCGACGCGGCAAAACCTCTTCGTCACCCTCAATCCCGACCGTGAGATCGCAATCGGGGCGGAGCTTCATCGGGAGGAATACGAACACCCGCTGTTCGATCCGCGCGCCATGGCAGCGCAGCAGCGGCTCTGGTCGCTGCAGGGCTATTTGAACACATGGTACTGCGGCGCCTGGTTCGGCGCCGGTTTCCATGAGGACGGCTTGCAGTCGGGACTTGCAGTCGCCGAAGCGCTGGGCGGCGTGCGCAGACCCTGGCAGGTGCCAGACGAATCCGGCAGAATATGCATGGATCCCCTTCCGGTCGCAGTATCAACGCAGGAGATCGCCGCGTGAGCTTCTTCTCTAAACTGTATGTCGGTTCGGTCAGCCACCGTCGGTTCAAACCGGCGAAGCATTATCTTCGCTATCGCATGTATTGGCTGTTGCTCGATCTCGACGAGATCGACCGTCTGTCCGCGACGTTGCGCTGGTTCTCGCGCAACCGGTTCAACCTCTTCTCCTTCTTCGACCGCGACCACGGCGCGGGCGACGGTCGGCCGGTTCGTGCTTATGTGGAGGATACGCTGCGTCGTGGAGGCCTAGACACGCGTGGCGTCAGTATCAGCTTGCTGTGCATGCCGCGCATCCTCAGCTACGGCTTCAACCCGCTCAGCGTTTTCTTCTGCCATAACCGCGACGGCACGCTGATGGCTATCCTGTATGAGGTCCACAACACGTTTCGCCAGCGCCACGCCTATCTGGTGGCGGTCGACGAGACCCAGGACCCTCCCGCCAGACATAGCGCCGACAAGCAGTTTTACGTCTCGCCCTTCATGGACATGGAGATGCGTTACGATTTCAGCGTCCGGCTCGAGGGTGATTGCGTGACCGTCGCCATAAAGGGATCGGACAGCAGCGGTCCCCTGATTTCCGCAGCCCTCACCGGGCGCCGGCGCGTTCTCACCGACAGGGCACTGCTCGGTCTGTTTTTCACGCATCCGCTTCTTACCTTCAAGGTGATCGCAGCGATCCACTGGAACGCGTTGCTGTTGCTGCTCAAGGGCGTGCGGCTGCACGACCGCCCGGCACCGCCACAAACGCCTGTCTCCATCATTACAAATGTCCGAACGCAGTCATGACCGCATCTCGATCCAAACTCGCGATTCCGGCATCTGCTCGCAGGCGAAGCATCGCCGCCCGTGTTGCTGCAGCGCTGCTCCCAGTGCCGGCCCGCGGACGCCTGATCATCGGGCTGCCGCATGGCGAGACGATCATGCTCGCGGGCAGTGCAGCGGGAGTCGAGGCGTCAATTTCTTTCACGAACTGGCGCGGCTTCTGGCGCATACTGCGCGATGGCGAGATCGGCTTTGCGCAGGGCTGGATTGACGGCGACTGGTCGTCTCCTGATCTCGACGCAATGCTGGCCTTCGGCCTCGACAACACTGATCAGCTCGCCGGTATAAACAGCGGATCGCGGTTCGCCGCACTCCTGAACAGGGTGAAGCATCGTCTCAACGCGAACACACGGCGCGGCAGCCGACGCAACATCGTCGCCCATTACGATCTTGGAAACGCTTTCTATGCCCGCTGGCTGGACAGCGGTGTGAATTATTCGTCTGCCCTCTATCGCACCGGTGAGGAGGATCTGGACACGGCTCAGAAAGCCAAACTCGACCGCGCCGTGAAACTTCTGGGAATCGACGGCGGCGAGAGTGTGCTGGAAATCGGTTGCGGCTGGGGTGCCATGGCCGAGCGCCTGATCGAGTGCGGCGTCGGCAAAGTAACCGGCCTGACCCTGTCGGACGAACAGCGTGCATTCGCCGACGTTCGACTGGCCGGTACTCCCGCCGATATCCGATTGCAGGATTACAGGGATTGCGACGGGCAGTTCGACCGGATCGTGTCGATCGAAATGATCGAGGCGGTGGGGGCGGAGTACTGGGCGACGTATTTCGGCAAGCTGGGCGCCTCGCTGAGACCGGGAGGTTCGGCGCTTCTGCAAGCAATCACTATCGCCGACGAGCATTACGAGGGTTATCGGCGTATGCCCGACTTCATCCAACGCTACATCTTCCCGGGCGGTATGCTGCCGACGAAAACGATCCTGCGTGTTGAGGCGGCTCGGGCAGGCCTCTCACTCGTGCATCAAGAGACGTTCGGCGTGTCATATGCATTGACCTTGCGTGCCTGGCGCGACCGCTTCCTGTCAGCGTGGCCCGACATCGCCCGCCTCGGCTTCGACGAGCGCTTCAGGCGTATGTGGCTCTATTATCTCGTCTACTGCGAACTCGGCTTCCGGAGCGGTCGCATTGATGTCGGTTTTTACAAGCTCGTACATTCAACTGATCAGGCATCGAACGGTCGACAAGGTTTCGCAACGATTTGAAACCCTGCCAAACTGTGGCGTAGCGCTCTCATCTCGTTCGGTCGGTCTGCTTTCGACTTTTCTGGAAACTGCCGTTCGCCCGATCAGAGAGGAAGTCTGATTTGGGTGGTTTGCGGACAGGCTTGGTTTGGGAAAAGCGATAGCCGCTAGCTGCCATCGCGAGCCGCCTCTCCTTCCCATCTCCTTCCCAGAAAGGATCCAGTTTCGAGATTCGACACCGACGCCTGACCGAGTTTTCACACGGTCCTGCATTTATGTAGCGTCTTCTTGAACAGTTCGAAGGCCATCGTCCCCTTCCGATCGGGATAGTAAAGGTGGTAGCCGGCGAATGGCTCGCACCACGGTTCCAGCAGGCGGGTGAGCCGGCCATCGGCAATCGGAGCCGCCACCAGATCTTCGAGGATGTAGAGGATGCCGAACCCCTCAAGGGCGGCGGCCACCAACAGGTCCCCGTCGTTGAACACCGGCCCGTGGCCTGGCGTGACCGTCACCGCATGGCCATCACGCTCAAACGACCAGGGAGAGAGGTCGCCATGTGCGTCGCGGTAGGCGACGCAGCGATGCGCCGTGAGGTCGGCGGGCCTCATCGGCGCCGGATGGTCGTTCAGATAGCCGGGCGTGGCCACCACCGCGACACGAAGCGCAGGCCCGACCGGCAGCGCAATCATGTCCTTCTCCAACCGCTCGCCTAGCCGAATACCCGCATCGTAGCGGCCTGCCACAACGTCTGCCATCCCGTCTTCCACACACACCTCCACCTCGATGCCGGGGTGGCGGCGCATGAAAGACGGGAGCATCGGCCACAGCACTGTGTCCGCGGCATGTTTGCCCGTCGTGATCCGGACGGTACCGGTCGCTGCCCCGCGTGCCTGGGACAGCGCCTCGATCTCGTCGTCTAATCCGGCCAGTGCCGGCGACAAGGTGGCGAGCAGGCGTTCGCCGGCAGCGGTCGGGGCGACGCTGCGCGTCGTGCGGGAGAGCAGGCGAAAACCGAGTTGGCCCTCCAACCGCTTCATGGTTTGGCTCAACGCCGACTGCGTGACGCCGAGCCGCTTCGCGGCACGCGTGAAGCTGCGATCGGAGGCAATCGCCGCGAAGACGGCGAGGTCGCCGAGCTGATCCGGACGCATTGATAATCCTTGCTACTGGGGCCCATTACTAATTAGGCCATTGTTCTGATCAATTAGCACTTCTAACTATTTAAGCACAGCGAAAGAAGCGAGAGACAGACGATGGGCAAGGTTTGGTTGGTGACGGGCGCGAGCCGGGGACTTGGATTTGAGATCACACGCGCGGCACTCAATGCGGGCGAAACGGTAGTGGCAACGGCGCGGTCCGTCGCCGCGCTGCGCGATGCCCTCTCGGGCGAACACGAACGCATGCACGCCCTCGCGCTCGATATCACCGACGCCGAAGCCGCGAACTCGGTTGCCGCCGAGACCACCGAACGGTTCGGTGCGATCGACGTGCTGGTCAACAATGCGGGCTATGCCGAACTGGGTTTCTTCGAGACGTTCACCGATGCCGCGGTGCGTCGTCAGTTCGAGGTCAACCTGTTCGGCACGATGAATGTCGCGCGTGCTGTTGTGCCCCAAATGCGTGAGCGCCGCTCTGGCCTCATCGTCACCATTTCGTCGGTCAGCGGGTTGGTCTCCAACGGCGGCGGTGCGGTGTATTCAGCGTCGAAGTTTGCGGTCGAAGGGTGGATGGAGGGGTTTGCGCAAGAATTGGCACCGCTGGGTGTCCGCTCGCTTCTTGTCGAGCCGGGGATGCTGCGCACCGATTTCATGGACCGGAAGTCTGCGAACTTCGGCAGCATCGACATTCCAGACTATGCAGAGGCGATCGCACAGTATCAATCGTTTGTGGACGCGGCCAATGGCAGCCAGCCCGGTGATCCAAAGATGCTCGCCACGCAGATCGTGGCGCTTGCTTTGCAGGACCACGTGCCATCGCGGCTCGTGTTCGGCGACGATGCCCGGCAATGGGTCGGCGCAAAGGTCGACCAGTTAAGGCGGGAGATCGCCTAGTCCTCCGATCACGGGAGATCCGGTCGAGCGCCTCCGCCCGGACGATATGAGCCGACCGTCGCGGGCGTCCACCGGGGGCGGCTCAGTCCCGCACATCCACGAATGCTCGCACCGGACAGCGCCTCATCGAAGTAGTTGCCCGCACCCCTCCCATCATTCCCACTCCGCCAGTTGGCGGCAGAGCTGACGCTGCTCGTCGATCGATTGCGAGCTCCGAAGATGGGAGGAGTAGCGAACGTAGAGCGCGCTTTCCGCATGAAACAGTCCGGATTGCAAAAGCGCCGCCTCAGTCAGCAAGCGGTACCGGACAAAGCCCCTCCGACGATATTCTCCAACGCTCAACTCCGCCGCAAGGCTCTCCTCCCCGTGCCGCCGTCACTCACCGGCTGCGTGGCGATAAAGGCCACGATCCGTGCTTCAAGGCCGCATCTTTACATTGTATCTAACATGAGTTAAATACAATTTCCATCGAGCACAATCAGGCTGCTCGCAGCTGCAAGCCCTTCAAGTGAGGACAACCGGATGAGCATCGAAGACTTCTTTCCTTACTATGAGGCGACACCGTTCTTTTCGCTGCAGAGCGACAAACGGCTTTCCTACTGCCTCTACGTTCCGGCGGCCTATCACAGGGCAGATGTGGCCGAAGTGAGCCTGATCGTCGCGTTGCACGGGACCCGCCGGACTGCAGAGGGCTATCGTGACGCGTTCGCGCGGTTCGCGGAGCGGACGAACAGCGTTGTCCTGGCTCCATTGTTTCCGATCGGGGTGACCGGTTCCTACGCGGAAGCGCCAGAAGAAGCGCACAACTACAAATATCTCGACTATCAGGATATCCGGTTCGACCTTGCGCTTCTCAACATGGTGAGCGAGGTGCGCAAGGTGCTCGACAAGGTCGCCGAACGTTTTCTGCTGTTCGGGTTTTCCGGCGGCGGACAATTCGCGCACAGATTTTATTACCTGCACCCAAGCGCCTTGCGCGGTGTTTCAATCGGCGCGCCGGGCACGGTGACGCGACTGATGCCGGAAGTCGAATGGTGGCCGGGCATCGGCGGAGTAGCGAACCGTTTCGGAACCGCGATCGATGTGGAGGCTCTCAGGCAAGTGCCCGTCCAGCTTGTCGTTGGAAGCAGAGACACCGAAACCTGGAACGTCCGTGTGAAGGAAGGAAGCTGGACTTGGCGACCAGGCGCGAATGATGCAGGCGAGAACCGTGTTCAGCGTCTGAAAGCCCTGCGCGACAATCTTGAAGCGCATGATATCGAAGTCGAGCATGCCGTGGTCGACGGTGTCGGTCACAGTGGTCTGGACGTACTCGAGCCGGTCTTCACCTTCTTCGAAAAATGTCTTGGCGAGCGGGGCGCCTCATGAACGCCTTTCCCCTCATCGAGATCGAAGGCGGGCCAGACGAGCGCGGTCGGCAATATGGCCGCGCGGCCGGCGACCACATTGCGCGCAGCTTGGCCTTCTATCGCGAAGAATTTGCGCGGAGAGGCGTGGATTGGCAGGAGGCGTGCCTGATCTGCGACAACGTTCGGAAGGAAATCGCAGCTTACGATCCCGGCAGCGAACGTGAGATCGTCGCGATCGCTGCGGGAGCGGAGCAGCCGGTCGAATCCGTTCTGATGATCAACGCCCGTACAGAGGTTCTCAACGCCAGACGATACGAGAACAGTCCGGCGATTCCGGCCGAGTGTTCGGGCATTGTGGCGCTGCCGGAGATCACGCAATCGGCGACGGTTCTTCATGGGCAGAACTGGGACTGGCTGGACGCTGTGGCCGCGTCCACCGTCGTTCTGAGGATCAAAGAGGAGGACGGCACCGAGATATTGACCCTTGCCGAGGCCGGTCAATTGGCGCGCAGCGGCATGAACAAGGCCGGCCTGGCGCTTACCGCGAACGGATTGCATACCGATGCGGAAGGCCGCACTGCCGGCGTGTGCAGCCCGGTCATCCGCCGCAACCTGTTGCGTCGGAGGACGCTTGGAGAAGCCATCGGCGTGGTCATGAAGGCGCCGCGCAACTATTCCCACAATTTCATGATCAGTCACGCCTCGGGCCTGGCGATCGACCTCGAGACGACGCCGCGAAACGTCTTCTGGATCAAACCGGAAGACGGTCTTCTGGTGCATACGAACCATTTCAAGAACACGGCCGCATTGGCCTCCACGGCGGACGATGGCGTGCGCGCCTCGCCGGATTCGCTGGTGCGGGAAATGCTGATCGAGCAACGGCTGGCGCACCGGTCGCGGCCGGTCGACATGGACATGGTGATCAACGCTTTCATGGACCGGACGGACGAGCCCTACGGGGTTCTCCAGCCGCCGTCGGCCAACAAGTCGGGTGTCCTGGAGTCCACCGTGGCCACAATCGTTATGGAGCCTGCCGCAGGCAGGATGCGGGTTTGCCGCACTCCGTATCAGGGACGCGATTTCCACGAATATTCATTCACCTGAACAAGCGTGGCGCGAACCGCAATCAAGAGGGAGAACAAAATGGGACTGCTTAAACAACCACAAATATCTCGCAAAATGGGGGCGATTGCAGCCGGCGCGCTCGCCACGGCAGCCGTGGTGTCGCCGCTGAACGCCGCCTTCTGCGAAGAGAAGCCTAAACCCGGAGGGAGCGTCAACATCGCGCTCACCACGGATATTCAGGGCGTCGATCCCGGCGTAAAACGCGACAGCAATACCGACGCGGTGATGAACCATGTGGTGGAAGGGCTCGTGGCCTACAAGGAGGACGGCACCGTCGGATTGCTCGGCGCCAAGGCGCTGGATGTGTCCGAGGATGGCCTTGTGCACACGTTCACCCTCCGCGATGAATGGACCTTTCATAACGGCGAACCCGTCACCTCCGAGGAGGTGAAGTGGAGTTGGGAGCGGATGCTGGCCGAAGAAACCGGCTGGCGTTGCCGGAGCTGGTATGTCGAAGGCGGCGACGTGGTCATCGACGGAATCGAAGCACCCGACCCGCAGACTGTGGTCTTCACGCTCGACAAGCCAAGTGCGGTGTTCCTGCCTAAAATGGCCAACCATCAATGCATCGGCGCGATCCTGCATCCGGACTCGGTTGCGGACGACGGCAGTTTCGTGAACCCTATCGGAACCGGCCCCTACAGACTCAACGAATGGAAGCAGGGCGAATATGTCCGCCTGGAGCGTTTCGAGGACTACGTTCCAAATCAGGCACCGACGAGCGGTTTTGCCGGCGACAGGACAGCTTACATCGATACCGTCACTTTCCTGGTCGTGCCGGATGCCTCCGTGGCCAAGGCGGCGCTGCTCGCCGGAGACGTGCAGCTTGCGCGGGAGTTCACACCCAACGACCTTGACGAACTCAAGGCCAATGCTGACCTCGACGTCTACACGTCAGAGACGTTCGGGTGGAAAGTGCTGCTGTTCAACCGCAAGGACGGGTTGTTCGCGGACGCGGCGATGCGACGCGCAATTGCCCGTGCCATCGACATCGACCAGATCGCAGCGATCATGACGAACGGCGTGTCGACGGGAAATCCCTCCGCCGTACCGAAGTTGAGCGCCTATCACACACCAGTTCAGGACGAGGGACCGGGCTTCGATCCCACAGGCGCAAAAAAAGCTGCCGAAGAAGCGGGCTATAACGGCCAGACGCTCAAGATCATGACCAACCGGCGTTTTCAAGACGAGTATGATGCGTCGCTTATTGTCCAGCAACAGTTGAAGCAAGCGGGCTTCGACGCCGAGTTGGAGGTGGTGGAATGGGCGACACAGCTCGACGCTTACTACGAGGGCGGCTACCAGATGATGCTCTTCGGCTATTCCCCGCGCACGGACCCATATCTGAGCTTCGAACTGGTGAGCGACACCAACCAGGAAAGCGCAAAGGCACACGAGATCGTGGATGACGCCTTTACCGCATTGCTGGAGAAGGCGGCGACGACCGTCGATCCGGACCAAAGACAGGATCATATCGACGCGCTGCACGAAGTGCTGGTGAAAGACCTGCCGGGTGTCAGCCTTTACAATCCGATTGTCGTTTCGGCCGGTGCGACGGCGCTTGAGGGCTATGCCGAATTCGGTGTGGGTCATCCGCGCCTATGGGGTGCGTGGCTCAGCGAATAAGCCGCCGAGACAACAAGAAACGCTCCGGGGATTTTCATGACCTACGCCGTCAAACGCATCTTCATGGCAGGACCGACCTTGCTGGTCGTCGCCATCATCGTCTTCACGCTCATGCGGTTGATCCCCGGAGACCCAGCCCAATTGCTGGTCGGCGACCTGGACGACGCCGGGGCGATCGAACGCGTACGCCGCGAGATGGGTCTCGACCGTCCATTGCCGGTTCAGTTCGGCATCTGGCTTTCGAACATTCTGCAAGGCGATTTCGGGCGATCAGCGCATAGCGGCGAGGAAATCCTGCCGACCCTGCTTTACCGCTTCGCAATCACAGCCAAGTTCACCGGGATAGCGCTCCTGCTGGCAAGTCTGATTTCCGTTCCAATCGGTGTGGTCGCTGCTTGGCGCGCGAAAACGAGCTTCGATTATGCAGCCCGGCTCACCGCCATCATCCTGGTATCGATGCCGACATTCTGGGTCGGGCTGATCCTGATTCTCGTCTTCGGCATACAGGCGCACCTACTGCCCGTGGTCGGATATGTTTCGCTCAGTGACGACTTATATAAAGGCCTTCTCTACATGATCATGCCCGTCACGGCGCTCGTCGTTGGTGAGCTCGCCTCCATCATTCGCATGTCGCGCTCCAGCGCACTGGAAGTACTACAGCTCGAATATGTGGCTCACGCACGTGCGAAGGGACTCAGCGAGCGCCGGGTGCTGTTGAGGCATGTCTTGCCGAACGCGCTTGCGCCCACGCTGACCTTGATCGGCATCACACTCGGCAACAGCCTGGGCGGTGCCGCGGTCACCGAGACGGTCTTCTCCATTCCCGGTCTCGGGCGCTATCTCGTCGACGCGATCTATGCCCGCGATTACCAAGTTGTCCAAGCCTGCCTGCTCTTCGTTTCCTTCATTTTCATCACCGTCAATCTCCTGGTGGACCTTTGTTATCCGCTGCTCGACCCAAGGGTGAAGTTGTGAGCCAAACGACCATACGACTGTCGCATTTTAGCCCGGGGCCGATTCTTGTCGGCAGTGTCCTGCTGCTCGCCCTGATCGGCCTTGTGTGGACACCATTCGATCCCAACGCGCTCGATTTCGCCCACCGCTATGCCCCGCCATCGCTGCAGTCCCTATTCGGCACCGATCATTTGGGGCGCGATCTCTTCAGCCGCATCCTGATCGGCGCGTCGGTCAGCATCGCCGTCAGCGGTGTGGCTGTATGCTGCGCGCTGGCGGCCGGGACCGTGCTCGGCGCCGTTGCGGGCTTTTACATGGGCTGGCTCGACCGCGGGCTCATGCTTCTGATGGATGCAATCCTGGCGATGCCCGGCATACTGCTCGCGCTCGGCATCATGGCCGTGACCGGACCCAGTGTGGCCGGGATGATCGGCGCCATGGCCATTACCTTCACGCCAACAGTTTTCCGCGTCGTCCGCTCGGCCGTGCTGTCGTTGCGAGAGAAAGAGTTCATCGAGGCCTCACGTGCGCTTGGCAATCGCAACGGCTTTACGATCCTCTACCATGTCGTTCCCAACTGCGTGGCACCCTTGACGGTGCTCAGTACAGCATTGTTCGGCTCGGCAGTGCTGACCGAAAGCGCACTCAGCTTTCTCGGCCTCGGCGTGCCGCCGGAAATCCCCACCTGGGGAGCGATGCTTTCGGACGGTCGCAATATCTTCGCACAAGCGCCATGGGCCGTGATCTTTCCGGGGCTGGCGATCTCTTACCTGCTTCTCGGCGTGAACCTGTTCGGAGATTCGCTGCGCGATTGGCTCGACCCGAGGGCAGCAGAATGAACAGAGCAGCAATGCAGAAGACGAATTTGCGACACCAATCGGATAAACCCCTTCTTCAGATCGCCGACCTCGGTGTATCGTTTCCCGGCGTCGGAGAGGTGGTGCGCGATCTCGGCTTGGCGCTGTACCCAGGCGAAGCGTTCGGCATCGTGGGCGAGTCGGGCAGCGGCAAGAGCATGCTTGCCCGCGCGGTCATGCAGCTTCTGCCGAAGCCGGGGAAGATCACCTCAGGACGTATCCTCTTCAAGGGCACCGATCTTGCCAATTTGAAGCCGGGAGATATGCGCCGTGTGCGGGGTTCGGGTATCGGGATGGTGTTCCAGGAACCGATGACTTCGCTCAACCCATCTATGACCATTGGGGCGCAGATTACCGAAGGGCTACGGACTCAGGGCGAATGTTCCCGGCAGGCATTGGCACCCCGCATCCACGCGATGCTGGAGCGTGTGCGCATCGCCGATCCGGAAGGCTGCCTGAAGAAATATCCGCACGAGTTTTCTGGCGGCATGCGCCAGCGCATCCTTCTTGCCTCTGTGCTTCTGATGCAGCCCGACCTTCTGATCGCCGACGAGCCGACGACCGCCCTGGACGCGGTCATCCAGAAAGAAGTGCTTGAGATCATGTCGGAGGTAACCCGCGACCTCGGCGTGGCCCTGATGCTAATTTCGCACGATCTAGGCGCGGTCGGCGCCTATACGGAACGGCTGATGGTCATGCGCAAGGGCGAACTTGTCGAGGAAGGCGCCACGAGCGACATCCTGCTTCGCCCGCAGCACCCATATACGGTTGCGCTGATCGAGGCGCTTCCCAGCCGCGAGAAGTCCTGGCGACGCGACATTCCCGCCGCAAGCGGTCCGCTGGTCGAAGTGGAGAACCTGCGCGTCGTCTTCGAACGCAAATCCTTTCTACCTTGGGCAAAGCCGACTTGCACGGAAGCGCTCAAAGGCGTTTCGCTGACGGTCGGTCGGAGCGAGACCGTCGCAGTCGTGGGTGAATCCGGTTCAGGCAAGACGACGCTCGGCCGCGCCATTCTACGGCTGATCGACCATGTGGAAGGCGACATCCGCGTGGCAGGCGAAGATGTCTACGCGCTTTCGGCCGAACGTTTGCTGGCGCTGCGCCGGCAAATGCAAATCGTCTTTCAGGATCCCTATTCCTCACTCGATCCGCGCCGCAGGATCGGGGAGATTGTGTCGGAGGGCCTGCGCCACGTGCCTGATGTCACGCGTGCGGAGTATCGGGACCGGGCAAGACAGGCGTTGGCCGAGGTCGATCTTTCCGCCGAATATCTGGGGCGCTTTCCACACCAGCTTTCCGGCGGACAGCGCCAGCGCGTCTGTATCGCCCGGGCGCTCATTATGAAGCCGAAGCTCATCGTCGCTGACGAACCGGTCTCCGCGCTCGATATCACAGTGCAGGCGAAGATTCTGGAACTGATGAAGCGGCTGCAGGTCGATCATGGCTTCGCCTATCTCTTCATCTCTCACGATCTCGGCGTCGTGGAGCAGATTGCCGACCGCGTGATTGTCATGCAGGCCGGTCGTATCGTCGAGCACGGCGCGCGCGACATGATCTTCGACCAGCCCCGGCATCCCTACACACGGCTGCTTCTGAAGGCAGTGCCGGATTTACATCGCAGTGCGGATGCCTCCTATCGCATCGGCACACGTGCGTACTCCCAGCCGACCGCCGCACCAGACGGCATGGTGTTCGATTGGGCCGAGGACGGCAATGACAGTGGGGGAGCTGGTGGAGCGGCGCGGTTGATAGAGGTCGCCGACGGCCACTTCGTCTCATGCCGCCCCGGCTTGGCTGCCAGCTAGTCTAGCGTAAAAAAGGAAATCCCATGAAGGTTACACTGTTGCAGATGAACGTGCGCGACGACAAGCGCGCCAATCTCGAAAAGGCGGCCGCTATGATCCGCCGCACCGTCGAGAAGGAACGGCCGCGGTTGATTGCGCTGCCGGAATGCTTCGACATCCAGGGCGGCCCACCGGGAACCGCCCGCGCAGCGGCCGAGCCCTTCCCGCAGTCGGCCGCCTATCGGCTCATGCAGGAACTCGCGCGCGAGCTCGGCGTCTACATCCATGCCGGCAGTGTGGCCGAACTGCACGAGGGCCAAGTCTACAACACGACGGTCGTCTTCGACGACGCCGGCCGCGAGATCGCACGTTACCGCAAGATCCACCTGTTCGATGTGGCGACCCCCGACGGCATGATCTACCGGGAGTCGGACAGCTACGGCCGCGGCACGGAGATCGTTACCTATCAAGTGGACGGTATCACCTTCGGTTGCACGATCTGCTATGATCTGCGTTTTCCAGAGCTTTTCGCCGCGTTGGCTCGCAAGGGTGCAGATGTCATCGTGTTGCCAGCCGCCTTCACACTGATGACCGGCAAGGACCATTGGGAAGTGCTTCTCCGCGCTCGTGCGATCGAAACACAGACCTATGTGCTGGCACCCGGTCAGATCGGGGAATACATCGAGAACGGCGAAAGGCGACGCAAGTATGGTCATTCGATGGTCGCTGGTCCTTGGGGCACCGTTGTGGCCCGCGCCGAGGACATGGAGTGTGGCGTGACGGCACATCTCGAAATCGACCATCTACATACCGTCCGGCGGGAGATGCCGGTTCGTGAGCATCATGTTCTCGGAACGCCCGTTTCAACCGGATAGGCTTCAAGGCGCCGAGTGAAGCATTTGCAGTGCGGCGCCTGCTCACCGTCAGGTAAAAGCGGGAAACCGACATCGCCGTTATGTCCGTTGCCGAACTGGAGGTTTCAGCCCACCGCGATCACGGAAAGACAGTCGGTGCATGCGCAACAGACGGTGATCGCAGGCGTTCCGTCCCTTTGGGGCGAAGCGTTTCGGATGCGACGGGAAAAGGCGATACGCGATCCAGCGAACGGCCGTTTTGGCGCATAGCCGGTGGCTGGCGGATCGGCGGTTGTCGGGCTTGCCGGATTGATGGCCCCGCCTGTGAACCGGACTGGCGCCACAACCTCTGCCCGATGCACAAAGCCGCGTGATCGTTCTCGACCGAGGGGCATACGGACGCTGCAGCATATGCCCCCCGATCGTCGCTACCGCGGGAAACGCAGTCCGCGTTCGACGTTCCTGACGGTTTCCCACAGCGCGCCGTCTTTGGGTGCGCGTGCAATTAGGCTAAAAGGAATGTACGTGTCTGCCTGCGGCAACCGTGGGTGGAGGGCGCATTTTTAGTCTCAAGAAGCGACAGATACGGAGAACGGCGTGCCAAACACTGTTTTCTCTAGCCGGCGGGTACGGCGGGGCAACGATGCCAAGGGAGCAAGCGCCCTGCATCAGGATCTGGCCGAACAGATCGTCATGATTGCCGTCAAAGAGAACATGCCGAGCGGCGCGCATCTTGCCGAAGAGGGGCTTGCAAAGCGATTGCGTGTATCCCGCTCACCGGTGCGCAGCGCGCTCAAGCGCCTACAAGAGAGAGGAATCGTCGAGGCTCGGACCAACCGGGGTTTCTATCTCGTCGAGGACGGCGCAGCACTGGCCCGGCGGATTCAAGTCAAGCCCGAAAGCGGAGCCGACAGCATCTACGACCGGATACTGCGCGACTATGTTCAAGGCGAGCTATCGGAGACCGTGAATGAAAGCCATTTGCTTGCCCGCTACGAGGTGGGCGCA
This sequence comes from uncultured Nitratireductor sp., assembly GCF_913053745.1. Classification (GTDB taxonomy): domain Bacteria; phylum Pseudomonadota; class Alphaproteobacteria; order Rhizobiales; family Rhizobiaceae; genus Nitratireductor. Next base: position 31,012 of record NZ_CAJXGF010000014.1, on the reverse strand, counting down.
AGCGAGTTACGCACTGCGCTCCTCAGGCTGGCCGAGCACGGCATCCTAAGCCGCAGCCGCGGAAAGGGCTGGCACTTCGAGCCAGGACTGGCAACGCCAGAGGCACTGGAACAGAGTTACAGATTCCGCATTCTTGTTGAGTGTGGCGGCTTGCTTGAGCCCAGCTTTCGGCCTGATCCGCAAGCCTTTTCTCGTATACGCGACGCGCATACCTTGTTTCTCGATCGACTCGGGGAGAACTCCGCCGCAGAATTCTTCGCTATCAACTCCGACTTCCATTTGACACTGGCCGAATGCTCCAACAACGCCTTCATCCAGCGAGCGGTAGAAAATCAGAATCGCCTGAGAAAGCTACATGAATTCGTTTCTTTTCCCAGCCTGTCCATCGATCGGATGAAACTCTCCTGCACAGAGCATTTGGAGATCATCAAGGCCTTGGAGGATTGGGACAACGATCATGCGTCCAATCTGATGAAGAGTCATCTTTCGGGCTCCCGGCGCATGTACATATCGGTCTGAAGTCGTTCGGCTTGACGGATGCTCAATAGCGCCGGCGACCGTTCTCAACCCCATCAATTCGGGAACTGGAACCGAGAATACGGGGCGGCTTCGATTGACATATCAAAGGTTGTTCCTTGGAACGTCACCCACGCGGGTATCGGTAGCGAGGTGATTTGAACCTGCAAGCTAGGCTATCGATTTTCGGTGACCCTGGGGGCGGTTGAATTGGCCAATCTAGGATAATCGATTGCCCAAATTGGATTATTTTTAGCTGGAACTGGTTGCGGGAGTGCGCAACCGTCGATGTCAGCAGGGCCTTTTCCAAGCGGTGGCATGTTGGGCTAAGCTCGTCCAAGCTCGCACTCATGGCTCTTTCGGGTCCCTGCTTGCCCATCGGCAACAGTGCGATTCAAAAGACCGAAATTGGGCCGCCTGCTGCCTGTCCGGTTCTGGCGGGAAAACTCAGTAAGCCGCCGTTCGGTAACCGCCCCCAATGGCGGACGACTAGACGATGCCCAGGAGAACCTCGAACCGGCAATTGAGAGAGCGGGCATATGCCGATTTGCACGACGCCGGACAGGGACCCTGAACCAAACCTCAATGCCAAGGTGGCCCAGCTCTCCATCTCTGGCGAATTTCTTCGATGAACATCCGGACCTTCGGGGATAAATGCCGCCGTGTCGGATAGACCGCGCAGATTGGTGGTTCTTCGCGCGTAAATTCTGTCATCACTGCGATGAGCCTACCTTGCCTGATGTCCTCACCGACAAGAAACGCACTGAGCTGGACAAGGCCGAGACCGGCCAAAGCAGCATCGCGCATGGCCTCGGTGTTGCCCAGACGCAAGCGCCCCTGAACGCTGACATCTCGGTCTTCTCCATTTACCTTGTAACGCCAGCGCGACACGCCGTTGGCGTGGGAAAAGACGATCTTGTCGTAGTGTTGAATATCATCGAACGAGCGCGGAATCCCGTTCTGCTCGAGAAAGCTCGGCGCTGCGCAGGTGATATAGCGATGAGGCGCCAAAACCTGCCTGATCAGGCGACTGTCGGGCGCGCCTCCGATACGGATTGCCACATCGATCCCTTCCGCAACGAGATCGCGATACTCATCGGAGAACGATATGTCAGCCACCAGGTCGGGCCATTGTGCAAGGAAGTCCTGGAGCACCGGCAGGACATGCAACCGGCCCATGGCAATCGGAAGATCGAGGCGTAGCCGACCCCGAGGAATCTCATTTCGTTGCGCGAGTGCAGCCTCGGCGTCATCGGCCTCGCCGAGGATTCGCATCGCATGTTCGTAGAATATGCGGCCTTCTTCCGTGAGCGTGACACTGCGCGTCGTGCGATGAATCAGGCGCGTTGAAAGGCTTTCCTCAAGTCGAACGATACACTTTCCAACAGAGGATCGGGAGAGACCGAGGCGGTCGGCAGCGACCGTAAAGCTCTGGCTATCCGCGACACGTACGAATGCCAACACATCACCGATACGATTAAGTCCCATGACTCACCATTGGGCACGATTTGTCCCCACTGTTGCTACATTAGCCTACTTTATCGCCCCTATCGATACTGTAAACAGCGGAAAGCACTGGAAATGAACGATGCAGGCAATTCAAAACACAAGGGGTGAGCGCCACATTCCTCGCCTGCATCCCGAACATCAGAAGGGACGAGTGGATGAAGCACTTAGAACAGCAAGCGCCGCATCAGCAACGCGGCTCCGGCTGCAATGAGAGGTGGATCTGCGTCTACGCGGTTGCCCTGTCCACATTCTCCGTCGTGACGACCGAAATGTTGCCGGTGGGGTTGATGACACCCATTGCCGACACATTGGGAACCTCTGTCGGCGTGGCCGGGCTGACAATTTCCGTACCGGCGGTTCTCGCTGCTCTCTTCGCTCCCATTGCCGTCCTCGCTGCCGGCGGCGTGGACAGGCGGCGTATACTGGCCGCCCTACTCCTGCTGCTGATAATCGCCAATCTGACATCTGCGCTGGCACCCACCATTGGGTGGCTTCTGGCCGCGCGCGTAATCGTCGGATTTTGCATGGGGGGCATCTGGGCCATTGCCGGAGGCCTCGCAACGAGGCTCGTGTCCAAAAGATCAATTGGCCTGGCAACGGCGATCATCTTCGGAGGCGTCGCCGCGGCTTCCGTGTTCGGTGTACCGATCGGCGCGGCCATCGGTGATTTCGCCGGCTGGCGCGCAGCTTTCGGGGCAATGGCCTTCTTCAGCGTTCTCGTTCTGGCCGTTAACCTCTGGAGCCTGCCGGAGCTCCCCGTCAGTCGGTCAGTGCGGCTTCGTACGTTTAGAGATCAGATTGCGCGGCACCCAATCCAGCTTGGTCTGGCCACCACATTTCTTTTCGTCGCCGGGCACTTCATGGCCTACACCTTCGTCCGCCCACTTCTGCAAAACACGTCGGGCATCGGCGTCGAATGGATCGGCGTTCTTCTCTTCGCCTATGGCGCTGCTGGCATCGCCGGGAACTTTTTGTGCGGGCTCATGGTATCGCGACACACCGCCGCCGCGCTGATCGCCATCGCTGTCGCACTCGCCGCAACAATCTCCGGATTTGCTTTGTTCGGTGACACGCCCATGGGCGGTACGCTAATCCTGGTCCTGTGGGGGATCGCTTACGGGGGTGTCTCCGTCGGCCTGCAAAGCTGGATGATGAAAGCAGCCCCCTCAGCCATCGAGGTCGCCACGGCGCTTTTTGTCTCGATCTTCAACATCAGCATCGCACTTGGATCACTGGCCGGCGGGCAAATTGTCGACCGCTTTGGTCTCCAGACAAACCTGCTTCTGGCAGCGGTTTTGCCAGTGCTTGGTCTGATCTTTGCAATAGCAATTCACAGACACTCTGTATCGATAGCCAGTCGGCCTGCTGCAGCCCCCACCATCATTCGATAGGAACACCAACATGGCTTATCAGATTTTCGATCTCGGCGACGCGGGCACAGCCTGCCCAAAACCATGATAGGGGCCAACGCGGCCAATCCAGCCGAAAGCACCAAGCTGTCGGGACTTGATACATCGATCATCAAGGTATAAAAAGAATCATGGCTCCGCTCCCAAGATCATTAACTTCCGCCTCCCGACCAGCGCCCGACTACACCCAACGCGCCTATTGGCGGGGAACGATCAAGATGTCGCTCTCCAAGTTCTTCGTGCTGAGCGTGCTTCATCACAAGCCGATGCATGGCTACGAGGTGGTCCAGGCGGTCGAAAGATCGACCAATGGGTGCTGCAGCCCTACCGAGGGCACGGTCTATCCAATGCTCAACGACTTCGAGGCTGGCGGCTATCTCCGCGTGCATAGCGAGACCGTCCAGGGCCGTGAGCGGAAAGTCTATGCCCTGACCGACAAGGGACGCGAGGCTTTCCAGACGGCCGTTGAGGCCTGGCTCGAAGCTACGGACTGCATCATCGCCGGCAAAGCAGCCGCTGATGCCCTAACCCGCTCTTAGAGAAAGTCCCGCCCCCAATGCGACAGCATTCATTGCACCTACATACATCGATCTTCGAGGCATTGAAGAGCAATGTATCTTTCAGAGCTGCCGCATCATGCAGATGATATCCAGGACAACCCTTGTCGTCGCCACGCTTGGCGGCACGCAGACCCTCGCTTGGGGATCGACCTATTATCTGCCCGCTATATTGGCCGCGCCGATGGCAGACGACCTTGGCGTCTCTTCAGGTGTGATTTTCGCGGCATTTTCGGCTGCGCTGGTCATGGCGGCGTTCCTTGGCCCCTTCGCCGGGCGGCGCATCGACCGTCTCGGAGGCCGTGGCGTGCTCGCGCTGTCGAATCTGATTTTTGCCACCGGTCTCGTGCTGCTAGCCGCTGCGCAGGGGACAGCGATGCTGGTTGCCGCGTGGCTGATTGTTGGCGCGGGCATGGCCCTGGGTCTTTATGAAGCCGCCTTTTCGACGCTCGCCCGGCTCTATGGCAGCGAGGCGCGTGGCGCAATCACCGGCATCACACTGATCGCGGGCTTCGCAAGCACCATTTGCTGGCCGATTTCTGCATGGCTCGAAACTGAATTGGGATGGCGCTGGACGTGCATCGCTTGGGCGGCGGCCCATCTCGCTATCGGCTTTCCGCTCAACCGCTTCGTAGTTCCTGCAAGTATCCGGCCCGCCGAAACGGCGAACGCGCAGCCTGCACCATTCGTATCGTCGACTGCTTCCCCTCCTCAAACCGCCACGATTACGCTGCTCGCCTTTGTGTTCGCCGCAACCTGGTTCACGAGTACTGCCATGGCAGCGCACTTGCCTCAGCTTTTGCAGCTGGCTGGCGCCACACCGACCGCGGCACTTACAGCGGCCTCACTTATCGGCCCCACTCAGGTGGCCGGGCGCCTCCTGGAATTCGGTTTTCTTCGCAATTTCCACCCTTTGTTGTCGGCACGTATTGCTGCGATTGCGCATCCTCTCGGCGCAATGGCGGTCCTCGGCTGGGGCGCTCCGGCGGCAATGGTTTTTGCGGCGCTGCACGGCGGAGGAAACGGCATCCTGACGATTGCCAAGGGGACCCTCCCGCTCGCGATCTTCGGTCCCGCCGACTACGGCTTTCGTCAGGGCATACTTATGGTTCCTGCCCGCTTTGCACAGGCAGGGGCACCGCTTCTTTTCGCACTGCTTATGGAGCGGTATGGCGCTTCCGCGCTTCTTCTGACGACCGTCCTCGGTCTCGCCAGCCTGGCAGCTCTCCTTTTACTCAACCCCTCACAGAAAGCTCAATCGATATGAGACTCCGCACTCTTCCCGATTCCCGATCACTTCCCGCTCTCGACCAGCATTATGCACTTAAGCGCCCCGCCGAAGGCTTTCCTCCGGGTCCCCAGCACCCGCCGCGCATCTTATTGCTCTACGGATCGCTGCGCGGCCGCTCTTACTCCCGCCTGGTCGTGGAAGAGGCAGCACGTCTCGTACGGTTCTTCGGTGGCGAACCACGTATATTCGATCCGTCCGATCTGCCATTCCCGGATCAGGTTGCAGGCGACGACCATCCCGCGGTGCGCGAGTTGCGCCAGCATGCGATGTGGTCCGAAGGCCAGATCTGGTGTAGTCCCGAGCGGCATGGTCAGATCACCGGCCTCATGAAGGCGCAGATCGACCACCTTCCCTTGAACATGGGCGGTATGCGGCCCACTCAAGGCCGCACTCTCGCGGTCATGCAGGTTTCGGGCGGATCTCAATCCTTCAACGCGGTCAACACGCTGAGACTTCTGGGACGGTGGATGCGCATGTTCACGATCCCCAACCAGTCGAGCGTGGCCAAAGCGTTTCAGGAGTTCGACGAGGCGGGGCGAATGCGTCCGTCGAGCTATTACGAGCGCATCGCCGACGTGGTCGAGGAACTCATGCGCTTTACAGTTTTGCTACGGCCTCACGTCGATCTTTTGACCGATCGCTATTCGGAGCGCAAGGAAGCCGGGAGCCCGCCGCGCCGCGCGACCACCGATCTCTCGGCGATTGCTGTCGCTCCGCAGAACGATGGTACTCGCGTATGACGAAGCTGATATGGATAACCGATCTGCATCTCGTCGAACCGGATCGGGACTGGCCTGCAGGCGTGGATCCACTGGCGCGCCTTCGAGCCTGTCTGAAAGAAATCGACGCGCTGCACGCCGATGCGGATCGTATCATCATCTCCGGTGACCTGATCCAGCTGAACAACACGCTAGCGTATGAGGTGCTGCGCCGCGAACTCGAGCCCTTGCACTTGCCCCATCGGCTGCTTGTGGGGAACCATGATGACCGCAATGCGCTGTTGTCGGTTTTCCCGGAGGTCGATGGGAGCAATGGCTTTGTTCAGTACGCCGAGGAGATTGGGGGCGCCCGAATTCTGTATCTCGATACGCTTGCAAGCGACGGCAAGCATCATGGTGAGCTTTGTTCGACTCGGATGGAGTGGATCGCCGAGCAGTTCGAGGCCGCGGGTGACGCACCGCTCCTCATGTTCCTTCACCACCCGCCATGCAATATCGGTGTGCCTGCACTTGATCGGTTGAAGCTCCGAGATACAGGTCCATTGGCAGATCTGCTTCGAACGCGCCGCGGCCTCACGCATCTCTTCTGTGGACATGTTCACCGCAATGTTTCGGGAATCTGGGCAGGTCATCCCTTTGCGGCACTGAAGAGCACGCATGTCCAATTCGATCTGGATATGACTGGAGAGAAGCTGGAACGCAGCGGGGAGCCTCCCGCATTCGCGGTCATTCATTTCACCAACGAACAGATTACCGTCAATTACAGGGATATCCCTTCGGACACGGTTTCAAGACACTCCACTTAGAGCTGCACCAGCGTTTGGTAAGCTCACTTCCTGCTGTCCGAGAGTGTCGGCGCCTGCCCCAGAGTCCAGGCGCAAAGGACCGAGAGCAGCGCAACACCGACCGCCGCTACCGCAGCGGAAGCACTCATCCCCGAAACGAAAGAAGCCTTGGCGTCAACGATGAGATCTTTCGCCACCGGAGTGGCAATCGTCGACGCCGCCCACAAACTGTCCGCGAACGCTGCTGAAACATCTTGCGGCAGGTTCTTTGATATGCGGTCGAATATCGCCTCACGATAAACAAGCGTGGTCAGACTCCCGAACAAAGCAACACCGAGGGCTATGCCCAATTCCTGGACCGTTTCCGACATGGCCGAGGCCGAGCCGGCCTTTTCCGGCGGAGTTGCTCCCACGACCAGGTCGGTGCCCAGCGCCGCGATTGTACCCAGCCCTAGATAGACGAGCGCGTAACCGATCGTGACAGGAGTGAGACCGGGCATCCAGGGAAGCATTGCGAGGAGCAGGTAGCCGACTGCAGAAAGTGCCAATGATCCGGCCATCACGAAGGCTGGACGTATATTGCGTGCCAGAAGCGGCGCACCGATACCGGCCACGATCATCATGAAGGCGGGAGGTCCCATCCACAGGCCGGCGATGACCGGCGGTAGGTCGAGAACGAGTTGAAGATACTGGGTGACCAACAGCATGGCGCCTCCGACACCGACCAGCCCGAAGAGCAATATGCCGAGCGCGGCACTGAACGTGCCGTTGCGGAACAGCCGGACGTCGAGCAGCGGGCTCGACAAGATGCGCTGTCTCTTGACGAAGATCGCACCGCAGACGACACCGGTCATCAGGACCAGTATTGGAACAGGCGTGAGACCGGTCTTTGCACTTTCCTTGACGAAGTAAACCACCGGCAGGATCGCAGCCAGCGATAGCGCTACACTGAGCAAATCGAACCGGCCACTGACCGGCGCGCGATATTCCGGCAGAAGCCACGGTCCGGCGATCAGCACGATGGCGACGACCGGAAGCGCGACGAGGAAGGCGGATCCCCACCAAAAATGTGAGAGGAGGATTCCGCCGACGAGTGGTCCGAGGGCCATGCCGAGGGCGAACATCGTGGCCCACACTCCAATTGCCAGCGCACGCTGGCTCGGCTGAAGGAACATGTTGCTGATCAGCGCCAGCGTCGACGGCATGAGGGTTGCGCCAGCCACGCCAAGCACCGCCCGGGCGGCAATCAGTGTGTTTGCGGTGGGGGAGAACGCAGCCAGAACCGAAGCGGCGCCAAACGCAATGGCTCCGATCATCAGCAATCGCCTTCGGCCGATGCGGTCACCCAAGGTTCCCATTGTGATCAGGAACCCGGCGATCATGAAACCATAGGCGTCCATAATCCACAGGGCCTGCGTGCTGCTTGGCCGCAGGTCTTCGGCCAGCGCGGGCAAGGCCAGATAGAGCAGCGTCATGTCAAGCCCGAGAAGCGCGGTCGGCAGCGCGAGCACCGCTAAACCGGCCCATTCGATCGGTCCGGCCTTCTTTCGGCTGGCTGTCGTTTCGCTCATCGTGAATGGCTGCGAAACACCGGTATGATGTTGGTCGGTTTCGAAAGTCATGCTGCCTCCTGTGCGATTGGCGGCAGATATCCAATGATCTATAAGATGTTACAATTTAGCACTTTATGCTGTTACTAAAGGTAATAGACGATGCCGCCCCGATCCCTTGAGCGCACCAGGCTGGACCTCGCCGAATTTCTGCGCCGACACAGAGAGAGACTGCGACCAGCCGACGTCGGCCTGCCGAGCGGCGGACGGCGACGGACCCCCGGTTTGCGCCGGGAGGAAGTGGCTGCGCTCGCCGGGGTCGGCCTCACCTGGTACACGTGGCTGGAACAGGGTCGGGAGATTGGCGTTTCGGAGGATTTCCTTCTGAGACTCGCGAAGGTTCTGAAGCTCGACGATGCGGAATGCTGTCATCTTTTTGTCCTCGCGCATCGCCGCCCGCCACCTGCTGAGGCCTATCAATGGGACGCTGTCTCTCCTCTCGTGCAAAAGCTTATGGACGAGATCGAGAACCGGCCAGCCTATGCCTTGAATCTACGGTGGGACATCATTGCCTGGAACACAGCCGCCGACAGGCTATTCAGCTTCTCGGAGAAAGGCGCCTCGGATCGGAGCCTGCTTCGCATGGTTTTCTCCGATCCGGAGTTGCGTCGCCGCCTGCCCGCGTGGCGAGACGAAGCGCCAGGATTTGTCGAGGCGCTCCGGCACGACCTGGCTCTCGTTCCCGAAGATCCCATTATGCTCCAACTTATTGAAGAACTGGAGAAGCTTTCGCCAGATTTCCGAGGCTGGTGGCGCCAAAGGCAAGATAACCGGCCGGTTCGTGGGCCGACCACCATTGCGGACGAGACAAGCGTCCGACAGTTCGATCAAGAGATCATGACCATCGACGAACACCGTCACCTGCGAATGGTTGTGCTGTTCGAAACCATCGGAGCAGACACATAGATGCGAATGTACCGAAGGGATTTGCCCAGCATCTCGAGGGAAGTAGCAATCCTGTGCCTGTTGAGAAGAGTTGGTCCCCATTGAAAGCGTATAGGTTAGCGACAACCTCCTGCCGTCAGACGCCACCCATCAGCAGATGCTGCATGTCATCCAAGGATCTGGTGAAATCGACAAAGGCGCGCAATGGTGAAGGCATGCGGCGACGGCTTGGGTAGTAGAGAAACAGTCCCGGATAGGATGGGCACCAGTCATCCAGCACGCGCACGACGCGTCCGTCGTTCAGAAGTGGCCTTGCCAGGCTTTCCAGTACATTGGCTATACCGAGCCCCTCAGACGCTGCGCGCAGACTGGTCCGCTGGCTGTCCAACGTCAGCGGCCCCTGGACATCGATCTCGATCTCCTTTTCGCCTTTCGCGAACTCCCAAGCATAGAGTTCACCTCCGGGGAACCGGTAGCCGATGCAGGCGTGTCCCGCGAGATCTTCCGGGATCTTCGGTTCCGGGTTCTTCAAGAAGTATTCCGGCGAGGCCACAATCGCGTCGCGCTGCTGCGGACCAAGTTTCATGGCGATCATGTCCTGTTGCAGCCGTTCGCCGAACCGAATGCCTGCGTCGTATCCTTCGGCGACAATGTCGACCAAACCGTCATTGGCGGATATTTCCAGGTGGATGTCGGGGTATGCCTGAAGGAATGGCTTCATGATCGGAGCGAGGATCACGTCGACCGCCAGATGGGGCGCATTCAGCCGCAGCGTGCCTGCCGGCTGATCACGAAAGTCATTCACCGCGTCGAGCGCGCCTTCGAGACTTTCGAATGCGGAATGCAACTGCTTGAGCAGCCTCTGCCCCGCGGAGGTCGGCGCAACGCTGCGTGTCGTCCTGTTGAGAAGGCGGACACCGAGCCGGTCCTCAAGGGTGCGGATCCGATGACTGATTGCTGACGGTGTGATGGCCAGATCGACGGCCGCCTTGCGAAAACTGCGCCGCTTGGCCACTGCGACGAAAGCCATCAGATCAGAGACTTCGGTCGGCTTCATTAATGAAACTCATTCATCATATCATCCAATATTATATGGATAGAAGAAAAATTCGCCAACTGCCACGTTCTGGATCGACGCCTGCGGAGCGGAGGACGGCCGATGTCGGCACACCCTTCCGCGGCGAAGACACGTAGCAACCGGCCGGAGGTGAATGGACCATAAAATATAGAGCACCCGGCAAAGACGGGGCGGAACCGCCGATGCCTCGTTCGTCTCGGGTCATGGGCTGCTCGCCGACGGCGGCTACAGCATCGCTTGATACGACAGGCTTACCAAATCCCAACCCCATCAAAGAGAATAAGTTCATGCATAATCTTCGTCTATTCGCCACTGGCATCGCACTCGCCCTGTCTGCGGCAATCCATCCAGCCCAAGCCCAGATCGCCATTGAACCAACCAACGAAAACGGCGAGGTCGTTCTGATCGTCGATTTCGAGGTGAAAGAAGGTTCGGAAACGGAGTTCGAGGAATATTTCCGGCGCTCTGTCACATGCTCTCGGTCGGAGCCGGGCAATGTGGCCTTCAATATCCACAAAGTCGTCGACCAGCAAAACGACTACGTCCTTTACGAAATCTGGCGGGATACCGAGGCGCTCGAGCGCCATTTCGAGCAACCCTACACCAAGGCGCTCTTTGAGATGTTCGACAGGACGCTCGTGCGCCCTGTGACCGAAGGCGGTCTCCGCTTCATCTCGGATCTCGATCCCGCACCAAGGGAACAGGTAGCGGCAAAGTCTCAAGACAACATGCCCGCCGACTGCGGCTGAGTGGCGCCCGCCGGCGCTACGCGCGGCGAAACACCACCTGAATGGAATGGAGTATCAAATGTCAGAGCAGGTAACACTCATTGCGCATATCAAGGCCAAGGCAGGGCAAGAGGAAGAGTTAGGCCGGCGTCTTACCGCACTGGTCGAGCCGACCCGCACGGAGCCGGGTTGCATCAACTACGATCTTCACCGGCTGAATGACGATGGATCGGTCTGGATGCTCTATGAGAACTGGGTTTCGAAGGCTGCGCTCGATGCCCATTTCAAGATGCCGTATCTGGAGAACTTCATTGCCCGCAAGGACGAGGTCCTGTCCGAGAACATGGACATAAAACTGTACTCCATGGCATCCGTGCCGGCCCCTTCATGAGCCTGCGGTAACATTCGCTCTCGCGGATGGCTGCATGTGTTATGCCATGTTTTCCACGATGGCCGAAATCGGGGCAGAAACTCGCGCCCCTGGCCCGGCAGCTCGGGCAACTTTGCTTTCGCGATCACAGCTGGAAGTGCTTGCCGGTCCCCGATGGACAGCGGGAGTTGTTCTTGCCGTGTACGAACAGAACCGGATTGGCAATGTCATGGTCATTTTAGCGGCAGGAAGCAATGATCATCTCGCTTGCCAGACATCGTTCATCGTCTGCCGCGTACCGTGGGCGCAACCTAGAAACGAGAGAAAATTGTGAGACAGTTCAAGTCGTCTCGCCAAGATCGGAACATTCTGGCAAGCCTAGATCAGATGAGTGCCGTTTTTAGAGCGGTTCGCCGTTTCAGGGAAAACCGCTCTATTTTACCCGTCTGCTTATCCGCAATTATGCAAAAAACATCGGAATTCGACTGACTTCAGAACCCTCTAGAATACCAAAGAACGCATATACGCAGCGAATTTCTCCAGCCCATCAATATTGCGCGGACCACTTATCCCTTCATTGAAGTTCAGGATAAAGAACCTGTCATTGAGAATGGCAGGCAGTGTTGCGAGCATCGGGTTCGATTTCAGGAAAGCAATCTTCTCCTCGGCGGGTTTGTCGCCGTAATCGAGAATGACGATCACTTCTGGCTCCGCCTGGACCACAGACTCCCAACTGACACGCGTCCAGCGCGCCTCTACCTCATCGAAGATATTGCGCCCCCCGGCCCGGCTGATGATCTCGTTCGGTGGCACCTGATTTGCTGCAGTGAAAGGTTGGTCCTCACCTGAATCATAAAGAAAAACCGGAACAGGCTCGCGGTCGGGAATCTGTTCTTGCACGGCGTCAACCCGTCTGCGCATGTCGGAAACCACCTCCGCAGCACGATCCTCAACATCAAAGATTTTCCCTAGCCGTAGCATATCGGTGAACAGCGCCTCGAAAGGTTCGACGTGCTCCGGGTAGTTGGGGTAGTTGAAACAAGACTCGGTATGCATGAAGCTCATGATCCCGAGCCTATCGAGGATTTCAGGCGTAATGCCTCGCTGGTCGGCGAAACCCGAATTCCAGCCGGCGACAACGAAATCGGCATTGGCATCGACAACGAGCTCACGATTGAGCAAATCGTCACCGAGAAATTCGACTTTCTTGTATTCCTCCGCCCATGGCGACTCGGACACCGGCGGATTGGCAGGCGGCATGACGTAGCCAAGCACATGGTCCGTCAAGCCGAGTACAAAAAGCTTGTCCGCGCTTCCTCCTTCATAGGCCACAGTGCGCTGGGGAATGGTATATTCCACATCCTCTCCGCAGCGTTTGACGCTTACGGAACGGGCTTCAGCCTCGGAATCTTCAACCTCCGCACCACAGCCGGCAACAATCAGGCACATGGCGGAAAGCGGCACAAGTAGCCGTACAAGAGAAATGGCAGCCGTCATTGAGTATGCTCCTGAGATTGCTGCGTTGGGAGAGTGTAAAAAAGTTGCGGTTGGCCGCTCAGTGGATGATCCACGATGCTGACGTCGATGCCAAAGACTTCGCGGATCATCGGAGCAGTCAAAATCTCACGGGGCGTGCCGGCGCAGTGGAGAGCACCGTCAGAAAGCACGCCGATCCAGTCACAGCTTGCCGCCGCAAGATTGAGGTCATGCAGGACAACGAGAACCGTCAAGCCGGAGCGTCGCAGAAGGGAAAGCAATTCGATCTGATGTCGCATATCGAGATGATTGGTCGGCTCGTCCAGAACCAGAACCTTCGGTTCCTGAACAAGCGCGCGCGCGATCATAACGCGTTGGCGTTCGCCTCCCGAAAGGCTCAGCATGCCGCGCCCGGCGAGATGGAGGACATCCATCTGCTCCATCGCCTCAAGGCACAGGCGCTCTTCGCGTTGCGAAAGCCTTTCGTTGCCACGCAGATGAGGTGCCCGACCGAGGGCAACGATCTCGGCGACGGTGAAATCGAGGTCGGAAGTGGCTTCCTGTGTGAGCGCCGCAAGCGACTGCGCATTGGCGCGCAAAGAGAGAGAGCGCATATTCTGGCCATCGATCCAGACGGCACCCCGGCTGGGGCGCAGTGACCGATAGATGCACCTCAGGGCCGTCGACTTTCCAGAGCCGTTCGGACCGACAAGACCCACGATCTGCCCGCGGGGCACGTCCAGACTCAACGAGTCGACGAGGAGCTTTCCATTGATGTCGACCGAGACACCGTCGAGCCTGAGGTCCATGCTCAATGGCCCCCGAAGGCATAGTTGTTCCGGCGCATGAGTGCGATGAAGACCGGAACTCCAACCAGGGCTGTAATAACGCCGAGGGGCAACTCCCGGGGCGCTACCAGTGTACGGGAAACCAGGTCAACCAGAACCATGAAGATGCCGCCGACGAATGGCGCGATCAGCAGAACGCGAGCATGGCTTGCCCCTGTGAGAATGCGCACAATGTGAGGCACGACCAAGCCGACAAAGCCGACGGCGCCGCTGACCGCAACCATGGCCCCGGTCATCAACGCCGTCAGAACGAACAGCCAGCGGCGCAGGCTATTGGCGTCGAAACCAAGGCTTGCGGCGGCCTCATCCCCGAACGTCATGATATCGAGCGCGCGGCTGGTGCGGTGAAGAGTGACAATTCCAATCAACACGATCAATGCGGAGATTGGCAAACTGCCCCACGTTGCGGCGCCGAAACTTCCCATGGTCCAGAACAGGACGGCGCTGGTCGCTTCGCTTGTGGGAACATAATATATCACGAGGCTCATTGCCGCCTGAAAGCCAAGGCTCAAGGCAACACCCGTCAAGACCAGCCGCAAGGGCGTTACGCCCGTGCGCCCATAGGCGACGCCATAAACCAGGATCGTGGCAACCAGAGCACCGACGAATGCTCCACCAGATACTGCATAGATCCCTAAAAACCCGAGAGTTCCAAATGTGTTGACCAGGACCGCACCCACGGATGCGCCCGAGGAAACACCGAGAATGAACGGATCTGCCAGTGCATTCCGCACCAAAGCCTGAATCGCAACGCCGACCACGCTTAGCCCCGCTCCCACCACGGCCGCCAAAAGGACGCGAGGTGTGCGGATCTGCCAGATGATCTGATAGCGTGTAATCTCGTCTGCAGATATCTGACCACCAGTCAATGCTGCCCAGATATAGCGCACAGTGTCCTGAGGATAGATCACCGCCGAGCCCAGACCGATGGCAACCAGGATCGACGCCATCAAAAACAAGGCGAGGACCACCGCGCCTATGTTCATGTTCACTCTTTTGCTGATTGGGAACACTCGGGACTGGCGGTCATCAACGTTTGTGGCCGGCGGTGATATCGACGTCGTCATAGAAGCGCTGGGATGTTGGGACCGGGAACAAGGACGAATGAAAACAGCAGTGCGTCTTGTTGCATTTCTTAATGAAATAACATAACAGACGTTATGTAGTTACTAAGCGCTTGGTACCTCGTCAAGACGTAAACTGATCAGAGGCTCCAAGCAGCGGATTCAATGTAATGAAGGACCCCGGCAAGTTCGCGTGATTTTGTGCACCTTCCGCCACCGCAGGTTCGGGCGTTTTTGTTGTTAACGTTCGTGCATCCGGAGGAAATTGCTTTCTTGGGGAGATAAGGACTCCTTTCTCGCTCGTCCATCGACCTGGATGAAACTCCCAGAGGCCGGCTGCTCTCGACTTGAGTGTGTGTGGAACATTGACGGAGAAACGAGATGAACAAAACTATTGTCAGTCGTTGAGAAATATCTCTACAAGAGAGATGTCGGTTTCCGTAAGGAATGAAAAGGGAATTCGCCGCCGGCCTGTCCGGCGAAACGAAACTGCCCCCGCAACTGTAGGCGATGAGCGTGAAGCCAAATGCCACTGTGGTTTTCGAGCCATGGGAAGGCGCCACACGCCACGATCCGTCAGTCAGGAGACCTGCCGACACCGGGTCGCCCAATGTTCGTTCGAACACGCGAAGGACGATCCCGGCCTGTTGATGGAGCATCGGGAGAACCGGAATTCACTTTTCCGGCCGCTGCTCTGACGAAACGCAAACCGGGCGGGGTGTCCGGAGAGGTGTCGAATGCAGTCTTGTCAGCCTTCTCATAAGGCGTTGGCGACAGCCAGAACGTATGCGCGTCCCGTCGGGGACCGCTCGACGTTCAACCATAAACTCGGCAATCTTTCCCGTGTCTCCGTCTTAACCGCATTCCGGAGACATTCATGCTTTTCCGCGTCCTATCCGCCGCAGCCGTCGGCGCTGTCTGCCTTGCCGGTTCCGCGCATGCGGAAACTACCTATCCACTGAACCTCACCAATTGCGGTGTTGACCTCACATTCGAAAAAGCGCCCGAAAGCGCGGTCACCGTGGGACAGGCGGCCACGGAAGTTCTCTACTCGCTCGGTCTTGGCGACAAGGTTTCCGGCACATCCGTCTGGTTTACGGATGTGCTGCCGCAATACAAAGACGTGAATGCAAAGGTCGAGCGACTGGCGGATGACGATCCCAGCTTTGAAAGCGTGGTCGGCAAACGACCGGAACTCGTCGCCGCCCAGTATGAGTGGCATATCGGTCCGCAGGGCATCGTCGCAACGCGTGAACAGTTCGCCGATGTCGGCATCAAGACCTATATCCTGCCTGCCGATTGCTGGCAAAAAGACAATTCGATCGGATCGGACGGCACACGCAGTGCCATGTTCGAGATGGAAGGTATCTATGCGGGGGTACACGAGCTTTCCCGTATATTCGATGTGGCCGATCGAGGCGATGCGCTGATCGCCAATCTCAAAGCGCGTCAGAAAGCGGCGGTCGAGAAAGCGAACGCGCTCGATCTCGACGGCGCAACGGCGGTGTTCTGGTTCTCTTCAGCGGAGATGGATGCCGATCCCTATGTTGCCGGGCGCAAGGGTCCACCCGCATTCATGATGGAACAGCTTGGCCTTGGAAATGTCGTGGAAAGCGACGAGGAATGGCCGACCGTGAGCTGGGAGAGCATCGCGCGCGCGAACCCGTCCATCATCGTTCTGGCCCGGATGGAACGCCGCCGCATGCCGGCCGACGATGTGGAGAAGAAGCTGGAGTTCCTCAAGACCGATCCGGTCGTGAGCCAGATGGATGCCGTGAAGAACGGCCGGATCGTGATCCTCGACGCCCACTCGATGGACCCTTCGATCCGCAATGTTGATGCGCTCGAAACCCTGGTCGAGGCGCTTCCCGCGTTCGATCTCAAATGAGTGTGGCAATGGCCGCAGGCTCTTCCCTGCGGCCTTTCGCTTTATGGGGTTTGCCCGGTTGCTGTCTGCTCGTGGCCGCGGTGCTTGCCGGCGTTGTCGTCGGCGAGCTTCCGCTGCCCGTCGACACCGTGATGGCGGTGATTGGCAACAATCTGTGGAACGCCGGGCATGCGGTGGACCCGATCGATGGCGGAATCATCTGGAATTACAGACTGCCGCGCACGCTTATCGCAGCCGCTTGCGGCGCGGGCCTTGCCCTTTCGGGCGTGGTTCTGCAATCGATCGTGCGCAACGCGCTTGCCGACCCCTATCTTCTCGGCGTGTCCGCCGGTGCGTCGACCGGCGCCGTAGCCGTTACCATACTCGGTGTGGGTGGCGGTCTGCTCGGCATATCGGCAGGTGCCTTCGTCGGCGCCTCGCTGGCCTTTGTGCTCGTGGCAATTCTGGCACACGCATCGGGAGGCGGGTCTGCACAGCTTGTTCTGGCAGGCATCGCCGGATCGCAGCTCTTCAATGCTCTCACCTCTTTCATCATCGCGAAATCGGCAAGCGCCGAACAGGCGCGCGGCATCATGTTCTGGCTGCTTGGCAATCTCTCCGGGGCGCGGTGGGACGACATTGGCCTGGCCGTGCCGGTGGTGGCCGTGGGGTTTGTCATATGCCTGTGGTGTGTGCGCGCGATGGACGCCTTTTCATTCGGCGTGTCGTCGGCTGCATCGCTTGGCGTTGCCGTCCGGAAGGTTCAGATCGTGCTCATTGGCGCGGCAACCCTGATGACCGCAAGCATGGTGAGCCTCGTTGGCTCAATCAGCTTTGTCGGCCTCGTCATTCCGCATGCAATGCGCTTTCTCGTCGGCCCGCGCCACGCGAGGCTGGTTCCCGCATCCGCTCTGGCCGGAGCCATTTTCATGATCGCGGCGGATGTCGCCTCCCGCATTCTGATCCCCGGCCAGGTGGTGCCCATCGGGGTCGTCACCGCACTTGTCGGCGCACCGGGCTTCGCGCTCATTCTCCTGCAAAAACGGAGGCAATTGTGAGAGTTGTTGCAAACGATCTGGGATGGTCCGCCGGGACGAAATCCATCGTGAACGGCGTCTCCATGGAGATCAACGCGGGGGAAACCTTTGGCCTTATCGGCCCCAACGGCTCAGGCAAATCGACGTTGCTCAAGCTGATTGCCGGACTTTTGCCACGCGCCAGAGGCTCGGTCCTGCTCGATGGGAAGCCGGCACACGAACTTTCAAGGCGAGAGATCGCCCGCCGCATGGCTTTCGTCGAACAGCATGCGGAAACTTCGGAGGCGCTCACCGTGCGCGACGTGGTTGAACTGGGCCGCACGCCTTGGCTTTCCTCGCTCGCGCCCTTCGGACAGGAAGATAGGTCCATCGTGCAGAACGCCCTGCACACGGTCGGCATGAACAGCATGGCGGAAAACCGCTGGGACACGCTTTCGGGCGGCGAGCGACAGCGCGTTCAGATCGCCCGCGCGCTTGCGCAACGCCCACGGCTTCTGCTTCTCGATGAGCCTACCAATCATCTCGACATTCATCATCAGCTCGCGCTCCTGCGCCTCATCGGCCACCTGCCCGTGACGGTGATCGTTGCCGTGCACGACCTGAACCAGGCCATGGGCTGCGACCGGCTGGCGATCATGGAACGCGGGGAGATGGTTGCCTGCGGCCCTCCCGGAGAGGTTTTGACACCGGAGCGGCTCGCTTCGGTTTTTCGCGTCAACGCCACGCCGCTGCGCGACCCCGCCGACAACGCGACCGTTTTTCGCTTTCACCATATGGAGATTTCAGCCTCGTGAGAATTCATGCCTTCCTGTTCATAACCGTCATCATGTTTGCTCCCACCGCTTATGCGGAGACCCATGAAGTGAAGATGTACACGCGAAGCGAAAACGGGACGATGATCTATGAGCCCGAATTTCTCGCCATCGCGCCCGGCGACAGCGTGCGCTTCCTGCCCGAACAGCCAACGCACAACGCAGCCACCATTGAAGGCATGACGCCCGAAAGCGCGGAGCCGTTTCGCAGCAAGATCAACGAGGATTTCACCGTAACCCTCTCGGAGCCGGGCATCTACGGCATCAAGTGTTCGCCTCACTTCTCCATGGGCATGGTGATGCTGATACGAGTGGGAGAGACTGTAGGGCCAGTCCTGCCGGAAAGCCTGCCGAAACGCGCCCGCGAACGGTTTGAAAAAATCATTCGGGAGAATGCGCCGTGAGCAAGGCCGGTTCACGGTCCACGATCCAAGGTCCACGGGCAAGAAGAGCAAGCGATGACGAGCCTGACAGCCGATAGAAGCCTGTTGCGGAGCCCCGATTTTCTAAGGCTGTGGACCGGCAGCACCGCTTCGGGTCTGGCAACATGGGCGCTGCCCTTCGTGCTGGGACTTGCCATCGTCGAGGGTGGGATGAGCGCGGGCGAAGCCGGGCTTGCGCTCGCTGCCCGCACGCTCGGTTTCGTTCTGGCAATGCCGGTGGGGGGCGTTCTTGCGGACAGGTCGGGCCCGCGCCGCATGATCCGGCTGGCCAGCCTGACCGCGGCACTGGGGCTTCTGCCGATCCTCGCAAGCATTGCTGGGTTGGGCGGCGTTGTTGCCGCCATCGTCGGAGCGGGCATTGCCGGTTTTGGGCAGGGTGCCTGCCGAACCGCGTATCAGGCCCTGTTTCCGAGGATTGTGCCCGACACGCAACGCCAGGCGGGCAATGCCTTGCTGACCATATCGGTGCGGGTCAGCACCTTTGCCGGCCCCGCACTTGCCACCTGGGCAGCGCTACAGTTCGGGGTGGCCTCCACCCTTTATGCAATTGCGGGGATGTGGGTTGTCAGCGCCTTCCTGCCACCGTGGCCGGTGTCTTCAAGCAGCGGCAAGCGCCCGGAGGCGCTCAGCCCCGGCCGTTTTGTTGCGGAGCTTTCCGAGGGACTTCAGGAAGCCAGACGCCATCCATGGTTCACGGCGGGACTGGCCGCCCTCACCGTGGTAATCGCCTTTGGATATTCGGTCACGAGCATTGTCCTGCCGCTCGTCAGCGAGGCCCGGTATGGCGGACCGCAACTGCTGACCGCGTCGGTCACGAGCTACACGCTCGGTGCCCTTTTCGGTGCCTTCGTCATTGCCAGATGGAAGCCGCAATCGATTGGCTGGTGGGCGCTTGGCGGGCTCACGCTCTATGGTTTCGTTCCGTTCGGCCTGCTGGTTCCCGGTTCCATGGCAGTGCCAATTGCGGCCTTTTTCATGGCCGGTCTGGGCATCGAACTTTTCAACGTACCCTGGTTTACCGCGATCCAGCGAGAGATTCCCGCAGAGAGGCTTGCCCGCGTATCGGCAATCGACTTTCTTTGCTCATACGGGCTAGCCCCGGTCAGCCTAGCGCTCATCGCCCCCTTGATAGGGACTTTCGGAACCGGTCCTGTCCTGATCACCAGCGGCTTGCTGTGCTGCTGCGTGCCAGCAATGGCGATGCTGACCCGAGGGACCCGGCGCTTCCGTAACCGTGGGTAACTGACCAGTGTCTGGGCAGCGGCACGCCTTGCTTCCAGGGTCCAGAAAGACGGCAAGCGTGCGGATCAGCGACGTGAGAGGGAGTGCGCAACCCTATCGGCCGGCACTCCCCACTGACGATCAATCATCGGCGTTTGCCGCCGCAGCACGGTTACTCCGATAGACTTCTCGGCGGCCGACGCCACGCAACGATGCCGACTATCAGCGTAAGCGGCCCGTCGACGCCGACCGCGATATGCAGATCGGTGAGGGAGGCTTCCTTTGCCTGGGCGGCGGTTTCCAGGGCAATGCTACATAATCGAGGTTTCGTTAAATGTTCCAGAAACTCCGGGCCAAGCAGCCGGGAGCTAAGGGCGCGAGCGCTCCTAGCAGCGTGATACCGAGTGCATTGCCTGGTTCGTTGCTGGTCTCCGCGATCGACCCGGCGGCTCCGGCCCGTTCAGCGGGAACCGCCGACACCGCGACCTCGGCAACAAGGCTGAACGACAAACCGTAGCCGATGCCGGCGATCATGCTCGAGACGATGAAGGCCACGGCACCGGCGTCGGTGCTGGTGAGCACCAACGAAAGAAGGCCAGTCAGGATCACAATGGAGACGTTGCGATCACGGAACAGGCCGAGATCGAGCCGCGGATCGTCGATGCGAGTCTGCCGGCGCAGAGATAGCCCAAGGCCGATGCCAGAAAATATCCAATGCCGAAACCATGCGTGGCGAACGATACCGCCCATGGCTTTCGCGCCGAACAGGCAACCGGTAAACCCATCTTTACGGAATAAACGCCATCGACGACACGCCATTCACCAGGGCTATCGCATAGAGACGCAAAATCTGGGCGTCGAGAACTGTCCCCCGGTGTTTCCACCGAGTAGAAAGTGTGAGTTCCCTCAAAAGACCCGGCGGAGCGATTGCGGAGTGATACCGAAACCGCGCAGGAAAGAATTCCGCATCCGGTCCGTCGATCCATAGCCTGTCGCGCTGGCAATATGGGCAAGCGAATGTGTCCTACGTTCCACCCACTCCCTTGCAGTTTCAAGCCGGATTTGCTCGACTGCGCGTGCAGGCGTGACCCCCGTTTCTTTAAGAAATGTGCGCGAGAAATGCCTCGGACTCATAGCAGCCCTTGCAGCCAAACTCTCAACGGAGTGGCTGGCGTCGATGTTTTCTCGTATCCAGGCCAGCAAAGCCGAAAAACGGCCACTCGCTTCTCCTTTTTCAAGCAAGGCGGAGAATTGTGACTGGCCGCCCGGGCGCCGGTAGTAGATCACCAGTTCCTGAGCGATCTGGCGGGCAACCGAAGCGCCGTGATCTTCGGCGACGATAGCCATGGCTAAATCCATGCCAGCGCTAACCCCCGCCGATGTCCATATCGATCCGTCGCGAACCCAGATCCGATCGGCTTCAACAGTGACATCGGGGTAACGCTGCGCCAACGCACTTGCATAGCGCCAGTGTGTCGTAACGCGCTTCCCACGCAAGCATCCCCCGCGCGCCAAGATGAACGCGCCGGTGCAAACGCTTCCCGTTCGCTGACCGTTTTCGAAGTGACGAATAAGAGACCCCATGGTCTGCTCATCAATCTGGGCGTCGACTGCCCCAACGCCGCCGCACACGAGGACTGTATCGAAAACTCCTGCGCCGGAAAAACTTTGCGTTTGCAGCGTAGCTCCACCCGAACTCCGCATGCCGCCGCCCTTTTCAGACAGCAATTCAACCCGATACTCGGGCTTCTCCGGATCGCTTGCGGCTGACTCCAGCACGGCCATAGGCCCGGCAGCATCAAGCAATTGGAAGTCTGGAAAGAGCAGAATTCCCACACGATGAACCATGGCCGTATTTAACGGAACTATGTCATTGCTGCCAGGAGAAATAACCACGCACATTGGGGCTCGAACAGGAAACACCGCACGAACATTTGAGGACCCAAAATGTTGCATCGGAGAGATGTATTGATGGCCTTGGCCTACGGCACCTTTTTTTTCGGCACAGTATCTGAACTCAGCCAAGGCTGCCGACGGACAAAGCGACAACTGGCAAAACGAGTTCGCCAGCTTGCCTGGCGTCAAGCTTATGGGTAACGAAGATATTGCAATGCTCCTCTATCCCGGGTTTACGGCACTGGATTTGGTTGGTCCCTACCACTTCTTTGCCGGGATGATGGGCGCACGCGTGCATCTGGTTACCAATCAGACGGACCTTCGCCCCGTAGAGAGCGACATGGGATTAGCCATAGAGCCGACGGTTACGCTGGCAGATTGCCCGCAGGCCCTAACGATCCTGTTTGCGCCTGGCGGCACAGATGGCACGCTTGCTGCAGCACGTGATCCTGCAACAATCGATTTCATCCGTGATCGCGCTTCACATACGCAGTTCGTAACCAGCGTTTGTACCGGCGCGCTCATTCTTGGAAGAGCCGGGTTGCTTCAAGGGAAGCGCGCCACCACACACTGGTCTGTGCTTCCTCTCCTTACCCAGTTCGACGCCGAACCTGTCGACGCGCGTGTGGTTCAAGATGGCAATCTGATCACGGGCGCCGGAGTATCTGCGGGACTGGATTTCGGACTATCGATCGTTGCTCGTTTGCGAGGTCAGCCTTATGCCGCCGCCTCGATGCTAACAGCAGAATATCATCCAGAACCACCTTTCGAAGGTGGGACCTTGTCGTCCACGCCCAAGAATGTATCCGAGCCCATGACAGCGCTGTTCGCTCCATTTGTCCAGGAAGCGAGCAAACTGCGCATTGTAAAATGAAGGCATGAACAATAATGGGATAGCTGGCGGCGCGTTCGCCGCCAGTAGCCCCGCCCCTGTAACCATCGGCTCACTGCTTGAGCAAGCGGGTAGCTGCATATGATTACACCCTTTCGTCTTGGGATATTATCACCAAGCGCTCTTCGAGAAATGAGAGGGCGTTTCCGATGCTACCCTCTTTCTGAACTTCCCGGCCAAAGGCTGTGGCTCGCATTGGCAGCGATATTTCGTTTGTCGACCGGTTTTGGCCCGGCACCCAGCCGGACAATGCGCTACGCCCAAAAGAACAGGTCGCCGAGAAAGGGGCAAACTGCCGGGTTCCACCAGCATGAAGCCGCAAGACTCGCAGAACGGTGCGTTCCACGGGATATCGCGAAAGGTGGTCAGCGTGAGCGACGATAGCCCTGCACGCTGGCCGACCGCCGGGCGGAATCAATCAAGGCACGGCCTGTTCCCCTTTCCCCGATGTTCAAAATGCACAGACATATGCCAGATGTGCGGTGTCTCGCCATGGCGTTCCGCACTCGGAAACCCACATCGGCACGATGAAACCGAAGAAGGATGGCGACGAAAAGATCTGCCCTATCTAAAGAAGGAGCGATCCGGTCGCGAGCAGCGTCATGCTCCGGGCAACACATCCGGCGACACCCCACTCACGATGAAGTTTCTTGCAAACCGTGTCGCCGCGATCATGGCAAGTGCAACGGTTGAAAAGGCAAGACCGAAGCAAACCTCCGGGTAGCCGGCATGGCCGGCACGGTGGGAAGATAGGTATCCATTGCCAGAAAGGCCAGAATATCGAAAGGCGCCAACAACAGCAGCGCTGCCGGTAGCGTTAGAGCCCATTGAGAGCGCTTTGCAGTCACGAGAATTATACCGCTCTTTCAAGAGATGAAGGGCAGCGGCAGCTCGTCAGTGTTTCCAAGTTTTTTGTATGACCAGCGCCGCAACGACGAGACAGCGGTTTCGGCTTATCGCTCTGCTGATTTGGAACTTCCCATAACGAAGCCCCTGCTTTGGGTGGGAATGCAATTCCTGACAGCTCATCTCCAGGTCGCGCGCAGTATTTCACCACTGGCTGAACTCGTGGCGCACTGCTGCGCATTTCTCAGGTGTCGGACGAGGAAGAAGGGCGTGCTTCGCGGTTCAGCCTAAGAATGGTTGAGTTTCAGCTTTTCGGGATTCAACACACGCATAACGGACAAAATCCGCAATCCAGCTGTCATGAACGACGTCACCGCATGAGTTCTCCCATCAACCTTCCCGATCATACCTGCCTGCCCATTCACATTCACCAGTTCCACCGCAAAACCCTGCGGCAGCTTTGCAAGTACGCCCACCTCCATACGTGCAATTCGGTCGGCGCCCGTGACCGGGCGAAGCGCCGCCCATGTCTTTCCGCCGCCATCACTGACAAAGACGGCATCCGGCGCCAACAGTTCGGCGATACGCTCGGCATCCCTCTCCTGCACGGCTTTTACATAGCGCTCAACAAGTTGGCGGTGTGCAGTGTCAGATACTTCAAACCGCGGTTTGTCGCGCCTGACCCGCTCTCGCGCCCGGTGGACGAGCTGTCTGCAGGCTGCCTCACTCTTGCCAAGGGCAACCGCAATTTCAGAATAGGCGCAGTCAAAGACGTCGTGCATCAGAAATCCTACCCGCTCCTCCGCAGAAAGCCGCTGCAGGACCATCAGAAGCGCCATCGAGAAGTCGGATGCCAGCTCGATCGCATGATCCGGGGACCGCTCGTCGGCCAATAAAGGCTCGGGCAACCACGGTCCCACATATCTCTGGCGCTCCGTTTGAAGGGTCCGCAACCGATCAAGGCACAGGCGTGAGGACACGGTAACCAGCCACGCCTCCGCAGATCGGATTTCGCCCCTCTCAGCACCGTGCCAACGCAAGAAAGCCTCCTGCACCACGTCTTCGGCCTCCTGCCGGGAGCCAAGCACGCGGTATGCAAGGCCAAACAGGCGCGGTCGCAGCTTTTCGATGTCTTCGTTTGTCTGCATCCCGATCTTCCGCTCACCCACTGCACTCATGACATCAGACGTGGCAACACCTCCTGTTGTGACAGCACAGCACGAGTTCTCGTTGATCACTATTCAAAAAATTTCGCACGGACTGTCACAGCCGAGCCGCGTCCCCGTCTTTGCAGTCAGTGCATCGATCACACAGCACGATCGATCCAGAGAAGCAAATGAAGAGGATCACCCCGTGGAACCGAGACTCAATTTCTACAAAGAAGCCCCCGAACTTATGAACACACAGATGGAGCTGAAGAAGGCCGTGGACGATTGCGGGCTGGAGAAAGGGCTGCTTCATCTGATCAATCTGCGCACCTCGCAGATCAATGGCTGCTCCTATTGCGTCGACATGCACAGCCGGGAAGCCCGCGGCGATGGTGAAAGCGAGCAGCGCGTGTTCCTTGTCTCGGCGTGGAAAGAATCTCCCCTTTTCTCTCCACGCGAACGCGCAGCACTCGCCTGGACAGAGCAGGTGACGCTCATCTCGCAGGGCGGCGTTCCCGATGCCTTGTATGAAGAGGCGCTCGAGCATTTCAGCAAGAGCGAACTGACAAAGCTGACGGTTGCTCTTGGCATGATGAACATCTTCAACCGGCTCTGCATCGCCTTTCATGCGATCCACCCGGTCAGGTCAGGCAAGGAAACCTGATGAGCGCCGCGTTAGGACAATTGGCATGAGTTTGATCAATCGGAGTTCGGGGATGGCGACCATTCTTCGTTCGTTTCCCACCCTCTCGCCAGAGAGCCGTTCCACCCGCTTCGAAGGACGCGACCATGGCAGTCCGATCTCCTTCTTTCTCATCGACACCGATCCTGGAAAGGGATCGGACCTGCACACGCATCCCTATGCGGAAACATGGGTTGTGCGTGCTGGAACGGCTGAGTTCACGATAGGGGATGAGCAGATTGTCGGCACCGCAGGTGACATCATCATCGCCCCACCGAATGTTGCTCACCGCTATATCAATACGGGCACTGGGCCGCTTCAAATGGTCTGCATTCACCCCGGCGACAGGATTGTTCAGGAACTGGTTTGAACAGACCTCAGGGAGGAAAGAGAATGAACCTCTTCGAACTGGCAAGACAGCTTTTCGACGCGCAACCCTTCTCCCGGTTTCTCGGCGCCGAACTCACCCGCGCGGATGCCGATGGCGTGACATTGAGCCTGCCCATCGTCGATCATCACACGCAACAGCATGGTTACGTCCACGGTGGGGTCATCAGTTATCTCGCCGACAATGCGCTCACCTTTGCCGGGGGACTTGCCTTGGGGGGCGATGCCGTCACCTCCGAATTCAAGCTCAACTATCTCAAGCCTGCGAAAGGCAGCCGCCTTGAGGCAAGGGCGGAAGCGAAGGGTGCCGGGCGGCGCCAAGCCGTCTGCCTCTGTGAGATCTATGCCATTGAAGGCGGCGAGGCGACGCTCTGTGCACTGGCTCAGGGCACAATTGTCGCCCTTGTCAAATGAACGGGCTCGGCCTTCCGCCTTGTCGGATTCCCTGTCCTCAAGCGCCGTGCCCCATTTCTTGGCAAGCGCCCCAAAGGCACGAACTTGTCATAAATGGCAAGTTCAAGAGGCGTTACCCAATAGCCCTCCGGAACCCGGCGCACCAGCAGCGCCTCCCGCAATTCTTTAAACCGCTGGTTCAGCGTGGGAAGAATGGATGGGCAATACCGACATTCTGGAGCCTCATCGCCGGCGGGCTCCTGATCGGGCTGCTCGGCGTCGTCTTCGAGCCAAGCCATGCGCTGGGCAGGATAACTGCTACCGACCTCCTGCTCGTTGCCTATCTCGGCATCTTTTCCAGCGGTGTCACTTTCTGGCTTTTGCAACAAGGAACAGAGATCCTGACTCCAGGCAAGGTCACAGTCTACACCCACCTCATCCCATTCGTCTCCATGCTCGTTCTGTTCGTCAATGCCCCGGGAGCGATCGGCTGGCATTGGCTACCGGGCAGTGTCGTCGTGATCCTTGCGATCCTCCTCCTTCTGCGCCGCTCCACAAGGCAGCCGCAACCTGCTCCCACATCACGAACCGCGATCGATCCATCTGCCAGAACCGGAGTTTGACAATCATGCGTATCCTTGTCTTGGGAGCTGCGGAGAGTGTGGGACGCCATATGGTCGCCGGAGCCCTGCAACCTGGGCATGAGGTGAACGCCGTCGTCCGTGATCCCGACCACGCGCGCCGCTCCCCCGAAAACGCAAGCGCTGCCGTCGGCAATGCAGCCGAGCCCAGGAATGTCGCCCGGCTGAGCGCCGATCAGGATGTTGCGGTGAGCGCGACCCGACCAAAGCTGGGCTCCAAGCAAGAGCATCCAAGCACTGCCGAGAATCTTCTCAAATGCCTCCGACTTACCGGCACGCGGCTCATTCTTGTCGGCGGCGCCGGCAAGGTCAAAGTACCTGACGGGGACGCACTTATTCTCGATCATCACGGCCTGTGATGATCTCCATGGGAAATCTCGCCATAGCTTTCCTCGAGATGCTCCAGCATCGCTGTGAGCGCTTTACCGTCGCCTATCGATACAATTCCTGCCCACCGCATTCATCTTCGGATCGGAGCCTTTCATGACCGTCGAACCTCCATCAGAAAGCACCACCCCGCAACACAGTGCGCGCACACACGATCTCGCACGCATCGAGAAGGTGGTTGCCGAGGTCGAGGCAACCCAGCGCGATCGTGACCCCCAAGGTTTCATGCGCCTTTTGGCACGCGAAGCCGTCTGGGTCACGGCCATCGGCAAGCGCTTGACCGGCTGGGAGGAGATCAGCGCATTCACCCACAAGGTGCTCACTCCGGCATTGGGCGAACATTACGCCTCCTACGAGATTGCGCATGTCACGTTTCTCTCGGACACTGTCGCTGCGGTGAACGTGGTTCAAAAGCCAATTGATGGCAAAGGGAAGCCGGATAGAAACGAGCCGGAGGGGCGACCGCTCTATGTCATGTCGAAGGTCGACGGGAACTGGCTAATCGCTGTCGGGCAGAACACGCGGTTTCAGGCCAACGCAGTGGAGGCACAATCAAGAGCTGTCGAGGTCCTGGAATGAGATCATTACCGAAGAAGGTAGATGTCGCCATTGTCGGCGCGGGCCCCACGGGCCTTGCTCTTGCGATTGGCCTGGCCCAACGCGGCATCGATTTTGTCATTCTCGATGCTCTGCCCGAGGCACAGAACACCTCGCGGGCGGCGGTCATTCACGCCGGCACGCTGGAGGCCCTCAGCAAGCTCGCCATTGCGGACGATCTGATAAAGGCCGGTATCAAGGTTCGCAACTTCCGCATTCGCGAGCGCTCGAAAGTCCTGCTCCGTGCCGATTTCGGCGTGCTGACGTCGCCAACTCCCTATGCCCTGATGATCCCGCAGGATGAGTCGGAAGCGCTCATGACCGCGAAGCTGTTATCTCTGGGTCATCAGGTGCGAAGGCCACACAGGCTCGTAGCCATCGAGCGCCGTTCGGTGGGAGTCATCCTCACAACCGATGACGGTTCACTCATCCACGCCCGGCATGTCGTGGGTGCCGATGGTGAAAAAAGCACTGTACGAACGCAGACAGACATCCCTTTCCCGGGTGAAACCTACGGCTCCTTCATGCTGGCCGACGTGCGGATGGCATGGCCCATAGCCAAAGACGAGGTAACGCTGTTTTTCTCGCGCGAGGGAACGCTGGTCGTCGCACCCATGTCGAAAGACCGCTATCGCGTGGTCGCACAGAGGCAGAATGCGCCTTCTGACCCGACGATTGCGGATGTCCAGGCCGTCATCGACGAACGCGGACCCGAAACTGGTGCACGCGTGAGCGAAGTGCTTTGGGGGTCTCGCTTTCAGGTCCACCACAAACTGGCTGACCGGTTCTATCAAGAGCCCGTCATATTGATGGGCGATGCCGCGCACGTTCACTCTCCCGCCGGCGGTCAGGGCATGAATCTCGGCCTCAAGGATGCCGTCTCCCTGGCGGACGCACTGCAGCAGGCCTTGGAGGGTGACACCGAACAGCCGCTGGAGACTTATGCCAAAACGCGTCGTGCCGCGGCTGAAGACATTCTCCACATGACCGATCGCCTCACCGCGATTGCCACCTTGAAGAACCAGCCATTGCGCATTGCGCGTAACGCTATCATCCGTACGGCATCTACGTTTCCGTTCATCCGCCGCCAGGTGGCCCGGACGCTGTCGGGGACAGAATGATCGACACGAAGGAACGGCAGATGAGACCTTTGAATGGCTTCTACTCCGTCATAGATTACACTGTGCCTCCATCGGGAAGCGTGACAAGCGTTGCCGAAGCCTTGAACGACGCCGTTCAACGGCTTCCACTACCGGAAGCAGACAAACCTTCACCGCTGTTGGATAGGGGTGCAACCACGCCACGCCGCCAAGGATTAGCGCGAACTGCCATTGGTGATTGATCCGCTGTGGTGACCAGCCTATCGACACCGGCAATGTTGCGCCGCCCTGCCGCCATCATTGGAACTGAACCCCTCCCATGAACAATTTGAACACGGCTACCGCCCTGCTCCAACCCGAAACAACGTATCTCTTGGTATGTGGTCTCTACAATTTGGGTTTTGCAGTCTTTCACATGGCTTTCTGGGCCCTGTTTCGATGGCCCGCCGGGCTGCGACCTTCGGGCGCGATCAATGCCGCGATTACCCAGACACTCAACATCGTTCTGACCTATTGCTTTCTGATGTATGGCGGGGCGCTTACCTGGAGCGCCTTGAGCTCCAATCAGCCGCATCCATTCCTCCTGGTTGCCGGCGCAGGTTTCTGGCTTCTTCGATCCACGCTACAGCCTTTGCTGTTCTCCATGCGAGACCGCCGTTCGGTAGGGATCACGATCATTTTCCTGGTAGGGTTTGCGATGCATGCTGCCGGGACGATGTTTCTGGCGGGTTGAAAACGAAGGGCGCAGGAGCGAGCCTGCACAGCTTCGATCGCAGTCACCTTTCGATGGTGCCAGTCCTCGGAATCTTTTTCTGAAGCAGAAGAACACCATAGAGCGACGCTTCTGCGGTTGGAGGGCAGCCGGGCACACAGACATCGACCGGAAGCAACCGATCGGCCGGCACCTCATTGACGACATCAAAAAAGCCCCGTCACAAGGGTGACGGGGCCTATTCGATCACATTGGTTTGCGGGGGCAGGCAACCATCAATGTCAGCAGGGCCTTTTCCAAGCGGCGGCATAGCCGCCCAGGATAGTCCAGGTTTGCTTTCAACAGCTCGCTGAGCGTATAGGCCCTGCCCCCGGTCCCAGCGATGGCGCGAAGAGACTACAGACCTGACACCCGGAGCGGCATAGAGAGTCTTCCAACTGAGAAAGCGATCACCACGTTGTGCAATGAGTCGTCCTTGTCGAGCCGGTCTGCGAACGGGCCTATTCGCTCCAGGAGAGCAGGTCGGCTCCCGTATCTCGTGCGATGATGGACCGGCCTCATTCAAGGTGCCAATTGACGTTTATCCGATACCGTCCCAGCGGACTTCCGCGTCGATGCGTTGACAGGGCCATCGCGCGGTTCGGTCACCCGCAGAACGCCGTCGCCCGAAGCGGACGGCGACTGGGCCAAGTCTATCGTCGCGCCAAATGCTCAAACAATACAGCGACGGCCTCCGCGCCCGGATCGACATTTCCCTCCAGTTGCCGGGCGTTGATATAGGCAGATCGCCCAGCGCGCGCCTGTGCCATCGTGGCCGTTTCCTGCGCCCCGGCACGGGCTGCCGCTGCGGCAGCGGGAAGACCGCTCTGCAAGGCTTCAAGGGCGGGCGCCAGCGCATCCACCATGGTGCGGTCACCCGGCCCAGCACCACCAATTTCCTGCATGCGCGCAAGCCCGGTCTTCAGCGCAGCCCCCATCGGCTCGCCGCTGGAAGCGGCATCGCCCGCTGCCGCGAAGAAGATCGCAAGCAATACTCCCGATGAACCACCCATGGTCTGACTGAGTTCCTGACCCAGCGCGCGCAGGAGCTGTGTGTGATCGGACAA
>NZ_CAJXGF010000013.1 GCF_913053745.1 uncultured Nitratireductor sp. | reverse complement strand
CGCTTCCCGCTGTTGCTGACCACCGGGCGCATTTTGAGCCAGTACAATGTCGGTGCGCAGACGCGGCGCACGGCGAACGTCATGTGGCATGACGAGGACGTGCTGGAGATCCATCCGCACGATGCCGAGCAGCGCGGCATCCGCGACGGCGACTATGTGCGGCTTGCCAGCCGTTCCGGCGAGACCTCGCTGCGCGCGCTGATCACCGACCGCGTGGCGCCGGGCGTCGTCTACACGACGTTCCACCACCCGGGAACGCAAGCGAACGTGATCACCACCGACTATTCCGACTGGGCGACCAATTGCCCGGAATACAAGGTGACCGCGGTGCAGGTGACGCCGTCCAACGGGCCGACCGAATGGCAGGTCGAGTACGAGGAACAGGCAAAGCAGTCGCGCCGTATCGTTCACGCGGAACCTGCTGAGTAGGCCGATGTCGCCGGAATCGCTGCGACCCTTCGAAAGGCAGTTCCGCCGCGCCGGGCGCGCGGGCTCCGGCCCGCGCATGCTGGCGGAGGAAACGCCGGTGGCGCTTTCCTATGGCGGCACAACGCATGCCGTGATGATGGCCACCCCGGCGGATCTCGAAGACTTCGCCCTCGGCTTCAGCGTCACGGAAGGCATCGTTTCCAGTGTCGACGAGATCGACACGGTCACCGTTCAGGAACTCGGCCCCGGCATCGACTTGCAAATTCGGCTGCGCGATGCAGCGAACAGGCGCTTCGAGGTGCGGCGCCGGCGGCTAGCCGGCCCTGTCGGCTGCGGCCTATGCGGCATCGAGAGCATCGACGAAGCGATGCGCGGTGTACCGGAAACGACGTCCACACGGCGCTTCAATGCCACCGAGATCACCGGTGCGGTCGGCGAGTTGCACGGTTTTCAAGCACTTCACCAGGCCACCGGTGCCGTTCACGCGGCCGGTTTCTATATTCCCGGCGAAGGCATTGTCGCCGCGCGCGAGGATGTCGGCCGGCACAACGCGCTCGACAAACTGGCAGGTGCGCTTTTGAAAGCCGGCATCGACGGCACATCCGGCGCGGTCGTCGTCACCTCCCGCGTGTCCGTCGAAATGGTCCAAAAGACTGCGGCCATCGGCGCGCCGCTCATCGCGGCCGTGTCGGCGCCGACGGCGCTTGCCATCCGCACGGCGGAGACTGCCGGCATGACGCTTGTCGCCCTCGTGCGGGGCGAGGAGTTCGACATTTTCACCCATCCCGAACGCGTGATGATTGGAGCGGCCAAACATGTCGCATGACGAAAAGTTCAAATCCGGCGACGAGCGCCTCGTTTACATGGCCAATCAAATTGCCACCTTCTTCGCCTCCCAGGCCAAGGAAGAACGTGTGGCGGGCATCGCTGATCACATCAACAAATTCTGGGAGCCGCGCATGCGCAGCCGCCTGGTCGAAATCATCGAACAGGGTGGCGATGGCCTTTCGCCGCTGGTCCTGGACGCGTCCGGGACGATCAACCGTCCCAAGGCAGCCTAGGTTCCATCCCCGTGCCGACCTAGAACGCTTTGCTCAGGCTTACGGCAAAATCCGCAACACCGTTTTCCGGCGCAGCGGCAAAGAAATCCATATTGGCGTTGACCCGCAAATCGAAGTCGTTGCGGGTGCGTTGGGTGTATGAGAAGCCGAACCGTACCGGAAAATCGCCCTCCGCGAGATCGACATCCGCCACCTCATAAGTGATCGCTCCCATCTTGCTACGTCCGACAGGAAGGCGTAGCGCCGCGTGACCCGTCAGTGCCTTGGGCTTCATGCCGGCGTAAAGTCGCGCATTGTCGACGGGCGTTACAAGCCCGGCCTTGTCCAGCACCACGCCACCGCTCGCATAGGTGAGCGCGCCATAGTCGACCAGCGTCCATGGCGCTTCCCGCGCATGGGCGACACCGAACTCGCCATAACCGGAGAGCGACCAGCGATAACCCAGTGGTGCGCTGAGTGTCAGGCCTGCGGAAAGCCGGCCATTGCTTTGCGCCATCGCGAAAGGGCTTTCTGTTTGCAGGCCGAAGAGCCCGCCGCGTGCGTGCCCCGCCGAAACCGTCAACTCGCTGACCAGACCCCTGCGCCGCGTCAAACGTGAAATCGCGAACTGCATCGCCTCGCCGGCGCTCGTCTCCGTCATGCTTCCCGCAAATTGCAGATGGGCATCCCGTCCAATCGGCATCAGACGAGAGAAAGCAAGACCGTTCTCGAACTCAGTGAACCCCTGGGAGAACAGGAGTTTCACCGAAGCGGTGTCACGCAGTTTCTGCAAGGCGGGGTATGGCATGTTGGCGAAGGCGAAGCCGAGCTTCTCCTGCTCTGCCATGAGCTGCTTTGCAAAGCCTGATCCTGCGGATGTCGGGCCCTCGCTTTCCGACGCAAATCTCGCGCCGTCCAGATAG
This sequence comes from uncultured Nitratireductor sp., assembly GCF_913053745.1. Classification (GTDB taxonomy): domain Bacteria; phylum Pseudomonadota; class Alphaproteobacteria; order Rhizobiales; family Rhizobiaceae; genus Nitratireductor. Next base: position 46,790 of record NZ_CAJXGF010000013.1, on the reverse strand, counting down.
AAATCCCCACCCAACGCATCGACCGCCATTAGAAGTCGGCTCGAAAGCGCTTTGGATATAGCGTTGCCGATTATCGGCGGGGTACCCGTGACGGCAGCGCCGAGAGGTGTCCGCGGGCCCGTGAACACATTTTCTCCCGATGCGATGGCCAGGCCGCCCACAGGTGAAAGCGCCGCTTTCATGTCCGGAACGCCGTGGCCGTACAATCGTGAATAGGCACGGCGAACACCGGGAGCGAAATCCGAGTGCCCCGACACGCTGTCTTGAAACCCGGTCCAGTCGCGCCGCGCGGTGGCGAGCAGGCGCGTGGTCCATTCCGCTGGCGAAAGATCGGGAAACGCCTGCGCGAGGATGGCGATTTCACCGGCGACCTGTGGTGCCGCATAGGATGTGCCGGTGCCAAGCGTATATGCCGTATCGGCTGCATCGGTCGGGATCCTCAGCGTTCCGTCGGCCACAACGCAATACCGCGCTGCCGACCCGCACGGTGCTGAGAGCAGATCGGCTTCGAGGATTGCGCCAGCATCGTCCACGGAAAAGAGGGCATTGCCCACCGCAATCCAGGCTTCGGATAACTCGGGCAGGAAATCGGGCAACGACGCCCAAGCGGCGGAATCCCCCAAACCCCGATTGTTGGAGTTGGCGAAAACGATGACGCCGCCTTGCTGAAACGCGTTATAGGCGTTGAACAATTCGCGCCATTCGCCGGGATCGCCTCCCTGGCGCATGGCGAGATGATTGGCGTAATCGGTTTCACCCGAGCCGGCGAAGTCGTCGACTTCGTTGTCCGCGCGCTTTTCGGATTCCCACCCCCAGGAATTGTTCTGTACCACGGCACCATGGTCACGCGCGTCCCGGGTGGCCATCGACAGATGCGCAAGAAGATCGCTGTCAAACACATCTCGCCATGAGGCGACATGAAGGCGCGCCGCCGGCGCGATGCCCATCATGCCCAGTTCATCCGCCTGCCCGGCTGCAATAGCGGCAACCGCTGTGCCGTGACTGTCGCGTCCGATGGTCCGCCCGGGTGCCGTGTGGCGGATAATCTCCTTGCCCGCCAATTCCTGATGCGTGAAGCGAAACCCATTGTCGACAACCGCAATTGTCTGGCCGAGGCCAACCAAAGGCTCGCCGTCCTGCCGCGTCGCCGTGTGGGCAATGTGAATGTTTTGCAATGCGTAAGCCGAACTGCCGGCGCAACCCGGATTTGTCGAGGTGGCGCAAAGCGGTTTCTCGCCGAACTGCAGACGAATGTGGTTCTCTTCCGCCTCCCCCGGGTCCGAGCGCAGAAACTCCGGGCTCAGCCGATAGGATTCCGCCTCGTCGCTGTGAAAGACCGGGTATCCCGTCACTGGCGACTGCGGCGGCGGAGAACCGCGCCCTGCATCCACCCGGCCACCCTCGTCACAGGCGACGAGAGTAAAGCCGGTAACGGCAAGAAAAGCGTAGGGGAAAGCACGGCCCATGGCGAAGGCGTTCCGTCGTCGTGTTTGACGGGATCAACGCGAAAGAACGCCTTATGTGCAAGACAATCCGGCGTTATGGGCAGCCACGATGCGCTTCAGCCGATTGGTTGATTGTCCACCGCCCAGTGCAGAGGGAACATGGGGTCGAAGACCGTGATCGTTCCATCGGCGCTGTAAACCGAATTGGGGAATTCGACCGGTGTCTCGCGGCGCACCAGCGTGATCGTCTCCTCGTTGGCAGGCAGGCCATAATAAGCTGGTCCATTGAGTGAGGCGAACGCTTCGAGCTTATCCAGCGCGCCTTCCTCCTCGAACACATGCGCCAAGCAGGACATGGTGTTGATGGAGGTGAAGATGCCCGCGCAGCCGCAGGCCGATTCCTTCGCCGGATCGAGATGCGGTGCCGAATCGGTGCCCAGGAAAAAGCGTTTGTCGCCCGATGTCGCGGCCTTCCGCAGCGCCAACCTGTGCTCCTCGCGCTTGGCGACAGGCAGGCAGTAGTAGTGTGGGCGGATACCGCCGGCCAGAATGGCATTGCGGTTGATGATCAAGTGGTGCGTGGTTAGCGATGCCGCGAGGTTCTGCTTTGCGCTTTGCACATAGTCGACGCCGTTCTTCGTCGTCACATGCTCCATGATCACCTTAAGCTCGGGCAGTCGCTCGCGCAGCGGATTGAGCACCCGCTCGATGAACACCGCCTCACGGTCGAAAATATCGATGGAGGCGTCCGTCACCTCGCCATGCACACACAGCGGCAAGCCGATCTCGGCCATTCGCTCCAGCACCGGCTGCACCTTCATGAGATCGCGCACGCCGCTCTGGGAATTGGTGGTCGCGCCCGCCGGATAAAGCTTCACCGCCGTGATTTGCCCGTCGCGGTGGCCCGCGGCCACATCATCCGCATCGGTCTGCTCGGTCAGATAGAGCGTCATCAGCGGCGTGAAATCGTGGCCCTCGGGCTTCGCCGCGACGATGCGGTCGCGATAGGCGAGCGCATCCTTCACCGTCACCAACGGCGGCACCAGGTTGGGCATGATGATGGCGCGGGCAAAATCGGCGGAGGAATGCGGCAACACCGCTTCCAGAACGGCACCGTCACGCAGATGCAGGTGCCAGTCGTCGGGGCGGCGGATGGTCAGGCTTTTCACGGAACGTCTACTCCGGACAGGAAAATTCGGCGCGCAGAAGCTGCGCTTTCCTTTTCCTTCGCCCATGCCGCGGTGGATTTCAAGTGGAGGAGCCGGCACGAGACCGCCCTCAAGGCCGTATAATGAAACGTCATTTCGCCGCCGGCATCTTCAACGCCGCAACCGACGCCTCGCTGTTGTGGACATAGTCATTGGCATCGCGCTGGCGCTGTAGGATCAGGATAAACAGGAAATCCATCAGCGTAAGCTGCGCGTCGCGTGAGGTAATGGCCGAGGAGCGCACACGTTCCTCGTCGGCCACCGTGTGCAGACGAATATCGGCGACGCGCATCAACGGGTTCTGCTGCAGTCCGGTTACGGAAATGACGCGAGCGCCACGCGCCTTGGCCAGTTCCGCTATGCGCACCGTCTCGATACTGGTGCCCGAATACGACAACGCGAAAAGCACATCGTCTTTGCCCAACGAGGAAACATTGGCCATCTGCACATGGCTGTCGCTGTCATGGAGTGCATTCCGGCCAAGCTTCTGCAGCTTGTAGGAGAAGTCGCGCGCCACCAGCGAGGACGCGCCCACCCCGGCAATGTGAACGCGCCGCGCGCCGTCGAGCGCATCCAACGCCCGAGCGATTTCGGGCTCGTGATTGGCTGCGATGGTCTGCTGCATGGAGAGCAGCTTGCTGCTGATCAGCTTCTGCGAAATCGTCGCATGGCTGTCGCCCATCTCGATGGTCGAGTGGATCATTCCCGGCGGCACCTGCCATTCCTGTGCCTTGGCCTTGCTCACTGCCAGTTTCAGTTCCTGATAACCGGCGTAACCGAGTTTCTGGCTGAACTTGACGACGCTTGATTGGCTGCGGCCGGTTTCCTCGGCAAGGGCCGCCGAAGAGAGACTGAGCACCCGGTCGGGATAGTCGACGATGAACTGGCCGATCTGACGGTCCGCCGGGGCCATGGACTCGAGCTGCGCGTCGATGATCTTAAGGACGGACATGACTTCCTTTCGCGAGATGCCGGGCGCGGGCAGTGAAACTAGAACAGTTTCCGGATCGTGGGAATCCCACAGGAATTGCACGATGGAATAATATATTCCCGCAAGGGCTTGATCAAAGGAATTCCTCAATAGAGACTGAGAAACTGCCAAACGGTGTTTCCGGAAGCATAATCATGGACAGACTGAAAATTACGGGCGGGCAGGCGCTCAGGGGCACGGTAACGATCGCCGGAGCGAAAAACGCCGCGTTGCCGCAGATCGCCGCCGCGCTTCTCAGTCCACATCCCGTTGCGCTGTCGAACCTGCCGCTTGTGTCCGATGTGGAGAACATGCTGCGCGTTGCCGAGCTTTACGGTGCGGCCGTAACGCGCAATGCCCATTCGGCAACCATCGATGCCGGCCTCGTTGCCGCCCGTGAGGTTTCCTACGAGACGGTACGCAAGATGCGCGCCACAGTGCTCTTTCTGGGGCCATTGCTCGCACGATTTGGCGAGGCGCGAGTCTCTCTCCCGGGCGGCTGCGCCATCGGCGCGCGTCCGGTTGACATGCATCTGAAGGCGCTCGAGATGCTGGGCGCGGAAATCGGCATTGAAAATGGCCTGATCGTTGCGCGGACGCCGAACAGCCTGAGAGGCACGAGAGTCATCCTGAGTTCGCCTTCCGTCGGTGCGACAGAGACCGCGATGATGGCGGCCACCGCCGCACGCGGTGAAACGGAAATCCTCAATGCCGCGCGCGAGCCCGAGGTGGCCGACCTTGCAGCCTGCCTGAACGCGATGGGCGCGAAGATCGAGGGAGCGGGAACGCACCGCATCATCATCGAAGGAAACACCGGATGGCGCGCGGCCGTGCATCAGGTCATCCCCGACCGTATTGAAGCCGGCACCTACGCGGTGGCTGCGGCCATTACAGGCGGGATGTTGGAGCTGGTGAACGCCCGCATGGAAAACCTTGCAGCCATGATCCAGGCGCTGGAGGTGATGGGCGTGAATGTGTGGCCGAGCGACCGCGGGCTGGTGATTTCAAGGAACGCACCGCTTCGCACCGCCGATCTCACAACCGAACCTTATCCCGGGTTCCCGACGGACCTTCAGGCGCAGTTCATGGCGCTGGCCTGCTGTGCCGAAGGCACGTCGCTGATCCGCGAGACGATATTCGAAAACCGCTTCATGCACGTGCCGGAGCTGACACGGCTCGGGGCCGATATCGCGCTGCAGGGCACCACCGCCGTGGTGCGGGGCGGCAAGCCGCTAAAAGGCGCCCAGGTGATGGCGACGGACCTGCGCGCTTCGGTTTGTCTGGTGCTGGCGGCGTTGGCCGCCAAGGGCGAAACCGTCATCAACCGCGTTTATCACATCGACCGCGGCTATGAGCAGCTCGATCGCAAGCTGGCGCTGTGTGGCGCGAAGATCGAACGGTTGCGGGCATGAGCGAGGGGCATATCCATTTTTACCTTGGGATCGACGGCGGCGGTACGGGCTGCCGGGCCCGCATCGAGGATACGCACGGAACGGTGCTCGGTCAGGGCCTTTCCGGACCGGCGACCACAAGGCTCGGAGTCGATGGGGCCTGGGCCTCGGTGCGGCGTGCTTTTGAGGCGGCCATCGATGAGGCTGGGTTCAACGAAAAGCAAATCGCCCGCATTCATGCCGGTGTCGGTCTTGCCGGCATGCGCCGCAAGGGCGCTATCGCAGCCTTTGAAGCCCTGCCGCATCGCTTTGCCCGCATCGTCTTCGCCAGCGACAGCGACACGGCCTGCCTCGGCGCGCATTCGGGCCTCGACGGGGCTATCGCCATTGCCGGAACGGGGTCGGTCGGTCTTGGGCTCGTGAAAGGCCGGCGGTTGCGCATCGGTGGTTACGGTTTTCCCATTTCCGACGAAGGCAGCGGTGCGGATATCGGCCTCAACGCCGTGCGCGCGGCACTGCAGGGGCATGACGGACGCATTCCTCTAAGCCTGCTGCTGACCGAAATCATGAACCGTTTCGATGACGACCCCGCCGAGGTGGTTGCGTGGATGGACCGGGCCTCGGCCACCGATTACGCAACCCTTGCGCCAATGGTGCTGCGCCATGCCGATCAGGGCGATGCCGCGGCACGGCGCATCGTGCAGGATGCGGCCGCGCAGATCGACATGCTGGTGCGCACCCTGTTCGATCAGAAAGCACCCCGCGTCACCCTGCTCGGCGGCCTGTCCGGGCCTCTGGAGCCCTGGCTTTCGCCCGATGTGCGCCGGCGCCTTAAACCGGCTGACGGTGACGCCGTGGACGGTGCGATCATCCTTGCGCGCCGGGCGGCGGAGGGACTGCCATCCCTGTAGGTCGCGTGGGAAGGCCCGCGGGAATCGGGCGGGCCTCGTTCGTTCTCAGCGCAGTTCCTTACGCAGTATCTTGCCGACATTGGACTTCGGCAGATCGTCGCGGAACTCGACATATTTGGGACGCTTGTAGCCGGTGAGGTTCTCCTTGCAGAACTTCTTCAGATCCTCTTCCGTAAGACTCTCATCCTTCCGGACCACGAAGAGCTTGGGCACCTCGCCGGAATGCTCATCTTCGACACCGACGATGGCTGCCTCGAGAACACCCGGATGATTGGCGATCACATCCTCCACCTCGTTGGGGAAAACCTTGAAGCCGGACACCACGATCATGTCCTTCTTGCGGTCGACGATGGTGACCTTGCCGTCTTTGGCCATGGTCCCCATGTCGCCAGAGCGGAAGAACCCGTCCTTCGTCATGACCTTCGCGGTTTCATCGGGGCGGTTCCAGTAGCCCGCCATGACCTGCGGACCGCGAATGCAGATTTCACCCACCTTGTCGAACGGCAGGTCCTTCCCCTTGTCGTCGCGGATGGTGACCTCGGTTGAGGAGATCGGAAAACCGATCGTGCCGGTGAATTCCTTTGCGTCGAAACGATTAACCGTGGCGACCGGCGAGGTCTCCGACAAACCGTAGCCCTGCGAAATGACGCAGCCGGTCAGCTTCTGCCAGCGTTCGGCGACAGCGCGCTGCACCGCCATGCCCCCACCGAAGGTTACAAGCAGGCTCTTGAAGGAGAGTTTGCGAAAATCTTCATTGTTGAGCAGCGCATTGAACAGCGTGTTGAGGCCTGGGAAAATGTGGAAGTCGTAGTTCTGCAGTTCCTTCACAAAGGCCGGAATGTCGCGCGGATTGGGGATCAGAACATTGTTACCGCCGAGTTTCATGCCCATCAGCGCATTCACCGTCAGCGCGTAGATGTGGTAGAGGGGCAGCGCACAGATCAGAACCGGCGCATCGGGTTTCGCCTTGCCGATATAGGCGCTGCGGAACCACAATTCGTTTTGAATGACATTGGCCAGCACATTGCTGTGCAGCAGCGTCGCGCCTTTCGAAACGCCGGTCGTGCCGCCGGTGTATTGAAGGAAGGCATTGTCGGACAGAGCGATGTCCACCGGCTTGAATCCGTGCGAGGTGCCACGCTTCACCGCATCGTTGAAGGAAACATGCCCCGGCAGCGACCAGTCGGGCACCATCTTCTTGATCCGGCGTACCACGAAATTGACAATGTATCCCTTGAGCCCCAGGAGATCGCCCATCGAGGCGACCACGACATGCTTCACAGACGTCTTGGAGGCAACAGCCTGTAGCGTATGGGCGAAGTTCTCCAGTATGACGATGGCCTCGGCGCCGGCATCGTTGAGCTGATGCTCCAGCTCGCGCGGCGTGTAGAGCGGATTGACGTTGACGACCACATATCCCGCCCGCAGCACCGCCATCATGGCCACCGGATACTGAAGCACGTTGGGCATCATCAACGCCACGCGCGCGCCGCGTTTCAACCCGAGAGATTGCAGATAACCGGCAAAGTGCTCGGAAAGCGTCTCCAGATCACGATAGCTGATCGACTTGCCCATGCAGGTGAACGCCGGACGGTCGCTATAGGTCTTGCAAGCGTCGACAAGCAAATCGCCCAGCGAAGTGTTGGGGAAATCCCCCATCTCGGCAGGCACGTCTTTCGGATAATGCTCGATCCACGGGCGGTCCTTCGCTGCCTTCGAACTTCCGGTCGCCTTGCGCGGTGTCGTCTTGCGGGCCGGCGCTTTGACGGGCGTCGTGGACTTCCCCGCCGGTTTCGCTGTCGATTTTGTCGATGACTTGGCCTTGGCCGGTGACTTGGTCGCGGATTTCGCCGCCGATTTCTTGGCCGTAGCCGATGCGGCCTTGCTGACCGCCTTGCCGCTCGTTCCGCCCTTAGCGGCGCGCGTGGTCTTGTCTTCGCCGTTGGCGGGCGTCTTTGCGCTTTTTGCCACCTGCTCCTCCCAGAAAGAAAACCCAGCTATAACGTTTACGTTCACGTAATACCAGACGCAACACAAACAGTCATACGACGACTGGACAAACGTGCAGCATCATGGCGGTCTCCAGCTTAAAAGCGGAGTGTATTGCGACAGCCCGGCGCTTCACAAGTGTGTTCGTAACGTCCGACCTGTGCGATGGAGTGGCAAGCGGCGACAATTTCATTGGCCGTAACCTGCATGTTCTCCCAGAAAAGCCAGTTCCTCTGGGCCACTCTCGCGGCCGAGCACGCGATTGCGATGCGGGAAACGGCCGAAACGGGCAACGATGTCACGATGCTCTATGGCGTATTTGAGAGCTTCTTCCTGGCCGAGCGACTTGAACAGCATGACCGCCCGCTCTTGGTCGGCAAGCACCTCGGAATGCATAAACGGCATATAGAGGAACTGTCGCTCGGGCTCGCTCATCCCTTCGTCGAACCCTTTCTCCACGGCGTGGCTGGCAACCCGCATGGCGAGTTCGTCCGAGGCGAAGGCACCTCGCTGGCGGCGATGGATATTCCGTGGAAACTGATCGAGCACGATAATGGCAGCGAGTGCCGCCTTCGGGTCGGCGAAAACGCTTTCGGGAAGATCTTCCATCAACTGTTCATGGAGCGTGGAAAAGCGCTCGCGTATCGCGGTGTCCGTTTCCTCGCTGACTGTGAACCAGTCCTTGGGCGTCAGCGTTTCAAACCAGAAGTCCAGAACCTCCTGATACCAATTAACGCTCATACGTTCTTCTCCTCGAAACGACGACACTGTTGCGGATATGGTTTTTCGCACAACCATACTACAAGAGCGAGAATGGAGTTTTATTGCATCCATTGACGCAGATTCGACAAATAATTGCATTTAAGGCGGTAAAGTGATCGAGGGAGTTCCCTCTCAATTCGAACTTTGCTTATATGCCAGCTTCCAGGGCCTCGGGAGTAGGCCCATGTGAGAATCAGGGAGACCTCAATGAAAAACAAACTGACCTTCGCGGCTGCGCTGTTGGCCGCCACGGTGCTGAGCGGCGCTGCGGGCGCCAAGACACTTGTCTATTGTTCGGAAGGAAGCCCGGAAGGCTTCGACCCGGCGCTCTATACCGCGGGCACCACGTTCGACGCATCGTCGAAGCCAGTCTACAACCGCCTCGTTCAATTCGAACCGGGCACCACCAATACCGTTCCGGGTCTGGCCGAGAGCTGGGAGATTTCGGACGACGGTCTCGAGGTTACCTTCAAGCTTCGTGAAGGCGTCAAGTTCCACACCACGGACTTCTTTACGCCGAGCCGCGATTTCAACGCCGACGACGTGTTGTTCTCCTTCAACCGCCAGCTCCAGGAAGACCATCCCTACCACGCTTATGTTGAAGGCGCGTCCTGGGAATACTTCAACGGCATGTCCATGCCGGATCTGGTGAAGTCCATCGAGAAGGTCGACGACTACACGGTCAAATTCGTCCTGAACCGTCCGGAAGCGCCCTTCATCGCCAATCTGGCCATGGATTTTGCCTCCATCTTCTCGAAGGAATATGCCGATCAGCTTTCCGAAGCCGGCAATCTTTCGGACCTGAACCAGAAGCCGGTCGGCACCGGCCCCTTCCAGTTCGTCGCTTATCAGCCCGACGCCGTGATCCGCTATAAGGCGCATCCGGATTACTGGAATGGCAAGCAGCCGATCGACGATCTGGTGTTCGCCATCACCACTGAGGCTTCGGTGCGCCAGCAGAAGCTGATCGCCGGCGAGTGCCACATCACGCCTTACCCGAACCCGGCCGACATCGAGAGCCTGAAGGCAAACGAAGCGCTGAAGGTCGACGAACAGGAAGGCCTGAATGTGGGCTATCTCGCCTACAACACCAAGGTCGCGCCCTTCGACAATGCGCAGGTCCGCAAGGCGCTCAACATGGCGATCAACAAGGAAGCCATTCTCGACGCCGTGTTCCAGGGCGCCGGCCAGGCGGCCAAGAACCCGATCCCACCGACAATGTGGTCTTATAACGACGCGGTCGAGGATGACGCCTACGATCCGGAAGCATCCAAGAAGATGCTTGAGGAAGCAGGCGTGAGCGACCTTTCCATGAAGGTCTGGGCGATGCCCGTTCAGCGCCCCTACAACCCGAATGCGCGCCGCATGGCCGAGCTGATCCAGGAGGATTTCTCCAAGGTCGGCGTCAATGTCGAGATCGTCTCCTACGAATGGGGTGAGTATCTCGAGCGCTCCAAGGCGGAAGACCGCGACGGTGCGGTGCTGCTCGGCTGGACCGGCGACAATGGCGACCCGGACAACTTCCTCGCCGTGCTGCTCGGCTGCGACGCCGTGGGTGGTTCCAACCGCGCGCAGTGGTGCAACGAAGAGTTCGACGGTTTGATCCAGAAGGCCAAGACGCTCTCCTCGCAGGAAGAACGCGCCGAGCTCTATGAAGAGGCCCAGCTTGTCTTCAAGCGCGAGGCGCCGTGGGCAACCATCGCTCACTCGGTCGTACACATGCCGATGCGCAAGGAAGTGACCGGCTACAAGATGGACCCGCTTGGCGGTCACGCCTTCGAGGGCGTCGACATCGCCGAATAGGCCCCTTCACCGAGAACAGGAACCGGCGGCAGCGTGAGCTGTCGCCGGTCGTGCATTGATGCTTCGATTCTTTATTTCCAGGCTGGCACTGTTGATCCCCACCTTCATCGGGGTCTCGATCGTCGCCTTTTCCTTCATCCGCCTCCTGCCCGGCGACCCGATCATGCTTTTGGCCGGCGAACGCGGCATGAGCGAGGAGCGCTATCAGCAGCTCCAGGCGCTCTACGGCTTCGATCAGCCGCTTTTCGTGCAGTATTTCAACTACATGACGGACTTGCTGCAGGGCGATTTCGGCACCTCCATCGTCACCAAGCGGCCGGTGCTTCAGGAGTTTCTGACGCTGTTCCCGGCGACGATCGAGCTGTCGCTGTGCGCCATCATCGTGGCGATCGCCGTCGGCGTTCCGCTCGGGGTGATCGCCGCCGTCAGGCGCGGCTCCTGGCTCGACCAGACAGTCATGGGCGCCGCTCTCGTCGGCTATTCCATGCCGATCTTCTGGTGGGGCCTGCTGCTTATCATCTTCTTCTCCGGCATTCTCGGCTGGACACCGGTGTCGGGCCGCATTTCGCTGCTCTACTTCTTCCCGCCGGTTACGGGTTTCATGCTGATCGACAGTCTTCTTTCGGGTCAGGCGGGCGCGTTCAAATCGGCGCTGTCGCATCTCATTCTGCCAACCATCGTTCTGGCCACGATCCCGCTTGCGGTGATCGCCCGTCAGACACGTTCAGCCATGCTTGAAGTGCTGGGCGAGGATTATGTGCGCACCGCGCGCTCCAAAGGCCTGCCGCCGCGTCGTGTGATTGGCCTTCATGCACTGCGCAACGCACTCATTCCCGTGGTGACCACGATCGGCCTGCAGGTAGGTGTCCTGCTTGCGGGCGCCATCCTCACTGAGACGATCTTCTCCTGGCCGGGCATCGGAAAGTGGATGGTCGATAGCGTGTTCAAGCGCGATTATGCCGTGGTGCAGGGCGGCCTTCTGCTCATTGCGGCCATTATCATGATCGTGAACCTGATCGTGGACGTTCTCTACGGTCTGATCAATCCGAGAATCAGGCACTGACCATGACCTCGACAAACACAAAAGATCCGAACGCCGCCGTCGGTCTCGAAGGCGGCACGGTCATCGCGGTCACGCGGCGCGCCCGCCTTGCCGAGTTCTGGTATTATTTCAGCCAGAACCGCGGCGCCGTGATCGGCCTGTATGTTTTCCTCGCAATCGTTGCAATCGCGCTTCTTGCGCCTCTGATCGCGCCGCACAGTCCCAGCCTGCAGAACCGTGGCTTTTTCCTGCTGCCTCCAGTCTGGCAGGAAGGCGGCAACTGGTCCTTCCTTCTCGGCACCGACGCGGTGGGCCGCGACGTGCTCTCGCGGCTGATCTACGGAGCGCGCTTCTCGCTGTTCATCGGCGTGGTGGTGGTATCGGTCGCCGTTTCCGTGGGCATTCTGGTCGGCCTCATCGCCGGTTATTTCCGCGGCGCGGTGGACACGGTCATCATGCGCGTGATGGACATCATTCTTGCCTTCCCGTCGCTGCTTCTGGCGCTGGTTCTGGTCGCCATTCTTGGGCCGGGCCTCGTCAACGCGATGATCGCCATCGCGCTCGTCCAGCAGCCGCACTATGTGCGCCTGACGCGCGCGGCGGTGATGTCCGAGAAGGGGCGCGACTATGTGACCGCGGCACGCGTTGCCGGCGCGGGCAACATCCGGCTGATGTTCAAGACCATCCTGCCGAACTGCACCGCGCCGCTGATCGTGCAGGCGGCCCTCTCCTTCTCGACGGCGATCCTCGATGCGGCGGCACTCGGCTTCCTGGGCATGGGCGCGCAACCGCCGACGCCCGAATGGGGCACGATGCTGGCCGAGGCGCGCGAGTTCATCCTGCGCGCCTGGTGGGTCGTCACCTTCCCCGGTCTCGCCATCCTGATCACCGTGCTGGCCATCAACCTGATGGGCGACGGTCTTCGCGATGCGCTCGATCCCAAGCTGAAGAGGTCGTGACATGAGTGATGCTCTTCTCGACATCCGCAATCTGAGCGTCGAGTTCGAGACGGCGGGCGGCACGCTGCGTGCGGTGGATGGCGTTTCGCTATCCGTCGAAGCGCGCGAGGTGCTGGCCATCGTCGGCGAATCGGGCTCGGGAAAATCCGTGTCGATGTTGGCGGTCATGGGGCTTCTGCCCTGGACGGCCAAGGTCACGGCGGACGCCATGACCTTTCAGGGGCGCGATATTCTCAACCTGTCCCCCGCCGAACGGCGCAAGATCGTCGGCAAGGACATTGCCATGATCTTCCAGGAGCCGATCGCCAGCCTCAATCCGTGCTTCACGGTGGGCTTCCAGATCGACGAAACGCTCAAGATGCACACCGACCTTTCGGCGCGCCAGCGGCGTGACCGGACGGTCGAACTCTTCGAGGCGGTGGGCCTGCCCAATGCGGGTGACCGGCTGGCCTCGTTTCCGCATCAGATGTCGGGCGGCCAGTGCCAGCGCGTGATGATCGCGATGGCAATAGCCTGCAATCCCAAACTGCTGATCGCCGACGAGCCGACCACCGCGCTCGACGTGACGATCCAGAAACAGATTCTCGATCTTCTGGTGTCGATCCAGGCCGAGAAGAACATGGGTATGATCATGATCACCCACGACATGGGCGTGGTGGCGGAAACGGCCGATCGCGTGATCGTGCAGTACAAGGGCAAGAAGATGGAGGAGGCCGATGTGCTTTCCCTCTTCGAAAAACCCCAGCATCCCTACACCAGAGCACTGCTTTCGGCCCTGCCGGAGAATGCGACAGGCGACCGCCTGCCGACCGTCTCCGATTTCGTGTTCGATGAAACCCCGCAGACGGGAGCCCGTCCATGAGCGAGATCGTCCTGGAAACGCGCGGCATCACGCGCGACTATCACATAGGCGGCGGTTTCTTTGGAAAGGGCCGCACCATCAATGCCCTGAAGGGCATCGACCTCAAGGTCGAGAAGGGCAAGACGTTAGCCATCGTCGGCGAATCGGGATGTGGCAAATCCACCCTGGCCCGCATCATGACGATGATCGACGCCCCGACTTCGGGCGAACTCCTGATCGACGGCAAACCGGTGGAGATTGGCAGTAAGGGCGTCGATTCGGAGATGCGCCGCAAGGTGCAGATCGTCTTCCAGAATCCCTACGGCTCGCTGAACCCGCGCCAGAAGATCGGCGACGTGCTGATGGAACCCTTGATCATCAACGAGAAGGTCCCCGTCAAGGAACGGCGCGAACGTGCCATGGAGATGCTCTTGAAGGTCGGCCTGCAGGCGGAGCACTTCAATCGCTATCCGCACATGTTCTCTGGCGGCCAACGTCAGCGCATCGCCATCGCGCGCGCACTGATGCTCAGGCCGCGCCTGTTGGTTCTGGACGAGCCGGTCTCCGCACTCGACCTTTCGGTGCAAGCCCAGGTTCTGAACATTCTGGCCGATCTGCAAGAGGAATTCAGCCTCACCTATGTCTTTATCAGCCACGACCTATCGGTGGTGCGCTATATCGCCGACGAAGTGATGGTGATGTATTTCGGCGAGGCCGTGGAATATGGAACACGCGACGCCGTGTTCTCAGACCCGCAGCACAATTACACCAGGACGCTGTTTGCCGCGACGCCGCGCGCCGATGTGGACAGCATAAGAAAGCGGCTGGCGGATAAAGCGGCCTGAAGAACGGCAGCCGGGCACACATCCGCGCGCGACAGTCGAGAAGAAGCCCGGGGTCGGCAGAGCCCCGGGCTTCTTAGAATCATAAGTTTATCCCCTGAGTGCGCTTGCTGCAGTGGGTTCTTAAGGGCTCTTCGGCAGCGCATAGCCCGCCTCCTGTGCCCAGCCCACATGCTCGCTCGCCTTCTCGAGAAGCCAGGTGCGCATGGCCATTGCCGAAGGACTGACCGGTCCCCGCGACACTGAAGACAAATAGTAGCTGTTGCGGCCGGCAACGGAGGGTCCGCAGGGGCGCACCAACCGGCCATCGCGCAACATGGCCGCCGCCGTGACATCATCGCCAAGCGCCACCCCGAGCCCACGCGCCGCTGCTTCCAGGCAAAGCTGCGTTCGGTGAAAGATAAGATGGCCCGATGCGGCGCTGAGGGTCGTGCCCTGCCGTCGCAAAAGCTCATCCCACGTATTCACACCACGGTCGTAGATCAGCTTGTTGGCGATCAGCCCATGGCTGCGCACATGCCCGGCGTGCTCCGGCGCGCAAACGGGGAAGATCGTGAAATCCAGAAAAGGCTCGCGCGAATAGCCCGGCACGTCGAGCCGCCCCCAGGTGAGCGCCAGATCCGTGTCGGGCGCGATTGTGCGCGGTGGCTCAGGATAAGAGCGCAGTTCTAGCTCGATGCCGAGCGTTTCCAGCACCTCTTCGGTGAGCAACGGCATGAGCCACAGTGCGGCCAGATCCGAGTCGGATTCAAGCACAACCCGCCCCTTGGCGTTGCGGCTCGCGCGCGTGCCGGTATCGAGAGAAATAAGCATCAGCGCATCGGCGACGATCTCCGCATAGCGTGCCCCGCCTGGCGTGAGCGCCACCTGCCGATGCCGTCGCTCGAACAGCGGCATGCCGAGCTCGGTTTCGAGATTCTTGATGTAGCGGCTGACCGATGCATGCGTGACGCCGAGCTCTTCGGCGGCGCGCGAAAAGCTCTGATGCCGGGCAGCGGCATCGAAGGCCCTGACGGCGTTGAGATTGGGCAAACGCTGGCGCATGATTCAGTGTAACATAAACGCACACAACAAGAAGAATAATTTCTATTGTGTAAAACGACCGCATACCCCAAATAGGAACTGTAGCGTTGGGTTGACCGGCCCCAAACCGGTGGCACAGCGCGGCAGACTCTCTACATTTCAAATCCCTCTCGAGGAGGTTCTGATGTCACACTACACTGTGGGCGTTGGTTCCAGCCCTGAATTGCAGCGCTATGCGCGGCAGGCGGACAAGGCCCGTTCGACGATTCTGAAACACGCACTGGCCGCACTTGGAACGCGGATCGGGCATATCTGGCGCAGGCCCACCGGCACGCCGCCAATCGGTGGAGCCGATCCGGTTTGACCCTGCCAGAACAGAGCGCCGAATCGCTTTTGGAACACGACGCATAAGGGCCGGACCCGCTGATGGGATCCGGCCCTTTTCATTTGCGGAACTGCGTGTGTCTACACAACCATGACCGGGCAATCGGCCAGGCTCGTGACCTTGTGCGACACGCTGCCCAGCAAATACCCTTCCAGATCGCCCAACCCACGGCTGCCGAGAACGATAAGGTCCGCCTCGCGGTCTTTGGCAAACTTGACGATCGTGCGCGCCGGCTGGCCGTTCTTGACGAAAGCGCGAGGGCTTTCCGCTCCCAGTTCCAACGCCGCCTTCTTGGCCGCGTCGGCAATCTCCTTGGCATGCTCGCGCATGGCGTCGTCGAGATTCTGGGGGTCGTCGGGCCTCACCATCGACATCGATGCCTCCAGAAGACTGTGATGGCGGAACACGGTGAGCATCATCAGCTCGGCGCCGGTGGTTTTCTGCATCTGAACGCCCATCTCGAGCGCCTTCAATGCGTTTTCCGAGCCGTCGACGGGGACGAGTATCCTCTTGAACATCGAGCTCCTCCTAATCGAATGCCAGGCTGGGCAGGAACAGGGCGATCTGCGGAATGAAGATCAGCGCCGCGGAAACGCCCAGCAGGATGAGCGTAAACGGCGGAATGCCGCGGATCACATCCATATACGGTCGCTTGAAGATGGCGATGGCCGTGAAGATGTCACACCCGAAGGGCGGCGTTGCAGATCCAATGGCCACCTGCAATGTGATGATGGTGCCGACGAGTACCTTGTCGAGCCCCACCGAATCGACAACCGGCGCGAAGATCGGCACGAGGATCAGTATCACGACAATCGGGTCGACGAACATGCAGCCGATGAAGAAGGAGACCGAAATCACGGCAAGAACCATCTTCGGCCCCATCTCGTCGATGCCGATGGCGCCCAGAATCTCCTGCGGGATCTGCGCGAAGGAAATCACCCAGGAAAAAGCCGTGCCGGCGGCGACGAGAATGAACACCACCGCGGTGATCAGGCCGGTCGACTTGGAAATCTTGTAGATGTCGCCAAGGCTGAGCGAACGGAAGATGACCAGTTCCAGGAACAGTGCATAGGCAACGCAGATGGCCGCCGCCTCTGTCGGACTGACAATGCCGCCATAGATGCCGCCGACGATGATCACCGGGAAGAACAACGGCCAGATGGCCGCGCGCACCGCAGCCACCCGTTCGTTCCACGGCGCTTTGGGCTCCGTCGGCACGCCTTTGACCGTGGCATAGATGATGCAATAGGCGGAGAACAGAACCAGAAGCAGAAGCCCCGGGCCGATACCCGCGATGAACAATTCGGCGATCGAGGTTTTGGAGACCACGCCATAGATGATCATGCCGATGGACGGCGGGATCAGGAAGGCGATATCGCTGGCATTGATGATAAGCGCGAGAACGAAGGAATCGTTGTAACCGGCCTTCAGCATGCGCGGGCGCAGCGGCGATCCCACCGCCACCACCGTGGCCTGGGTCGAACCGGAAACGGCGCCGAACAACGTGCAGGCGGTCGCGGTGGAAACCGCGAGGCCGCCCTTGATGTGACCGATGAACTTCATGACCATGTCGATTAGCCGGTCGGCCGACTGGCCGCGGGTCATGATGTCGGCCGCCAGGATGAACATGGGCACCGCAATCAGCGATGCCGGACGGATCCCGGCCAGCATCTGCTGAACCATGAAATCCATGCGGTCGAAGCCGCCGAACAGGCCGTAGAAACCATAGGCCGAGCCCAGTATGAGCGGGATCATCATCGGGAAGCCGAACAGCAGCAACACGATCATGATTGTGGAGATTTTGAGTGTCATGGTCGCTTGTCCCGCTCAGATCTCGATTTCGTCTTCGTCATATCCCTCCAGCACGTGGGTGGAGAGATAGATGTCCCGCTGGACGACGTTCTTCACCGCGGTGAGCGTGTACTGCACACCCGTTATGAAAAAGCCGATGGGAACCCAGAGATAGATCCAGTAGACGGGGATCTGCATAGCCGGAAGCACGCGGCCGGACCTGGCCACATCGCCGATGTAGCCGATGGCGAAATAGCACAGTGCGAACATGGTGATGGACGTGATCACCGTGATCACGATCATCAGCACCTTGCGGGTTTTCGACGGCAGGGCATCGTAAAGCGCCGACATGCGGATATGGCGACCGTGACGCGCCGCATAGCCGATACCGGCGAATGTAATCAGGATGATGAGGATGCGGTTGAGCTCCTCGGAAAAAAAGATCGTGCTGCCGATTGCGCGGCTGACCACATTGGCGATGGTGTTGATCGCCATGAGCATGACGCCGAGCGCGAGCATGATCGATTCGATGCGGCTGATGACGGTGTCGAAAATTCCGAGCGCGCCGGGCAAGGTGGACTTGTAGGCGTCCTTGGGCGGTTCGGGGGTTTCGTCTGCACTGCCCATCTTCGTTCCCCTCAGTGAGATGGCAAAGCCCCCGCGGCCGGAAAAGCCGCGGGGTTCGTTGTTTTGTGTTGGGCAGTTACTGTGTCGCTGCCTTCAGGTCTTCCTTCATCTGATCGAGGATCTTCTGGCCGCTATCGCCCGTCATCTCGATGAACTTCGCCTCGACCTGGGCTGCGGCTTCCTTGAAGGGTCCGCGCTGTTCCTCGGTCAGGTCGCTGATGGTCATCTCGGGCTTGGCTTCCTTGATCTTCGCCAGCGAGTCTTCACTCAGTCCCTTCTGGTACTCGAGAATATGCTCGAATGCCGCTTCGGACGCGCTCTGGATGAGCTGCTGGTCTTCCTCGCCCAACCCGTCATAGAACTCCTTGTTGGCCATGACGGCGGTGGTGAAGTTGTTGTGGCCGGTGAGCGTGATGGCGCCGGTCACTTCGTACATCTTCGTGGACTCGACCCAGAAAAGCGGGTTTTCCTGGCCCTGAATAATATTGGTCTGCAGACCGCCATAGACCTCGCCCCAGGGAAGCGGCGTCGGCGTCGCACCGAATGCCTTGTAGCTTTCCACCAGAAGCGGGTTGGTCATGACACGGAACTTCACCTCGTTGAGATCGGCGGGTTTCTCCACCGGCTCCTTGGTGTTCATCACAACTTCGCCCTCGGGGAACATCTTCAAGAGCTCGAGCCCCTGCTCCGCGTAAAGCTCCGGGAACATTTCGTTGATGGCCTTGGAGTTGCGGAAGAACTCGCCCAGCTCCTCGGATTTCGCCGGCAGGAGATAGGGCACGAAGAAGACCTGCGCTTCGGGAATAAGCGCACCGGTAAAGCCTGGCGACTGATCGACAAACTGCAGAATGCCGGCCTGTGCCTGCTCCATGATATCGGCGGATTCGCCGAGCGTACCGAACGGGAAGAGCTGGATCTCGTGGTCCGAATTGGCCTCGATCTCTTCCTTGAACTTCTGGGCATAAACACCCTGCACGTCCGTCATCGCTTCTTCGAAGGCGTATTTCCAGGTTTCCGCCTGGGCGGCAACGGCACCGGCCAACACGATAGCGGTGCTGGCAAGGCCGGCCATTACGCGGGATTTGATGGAACGCATTCTGTTCTCCTCTGGTCTTTTGACAAACTGGTTAGGCAAAAAAGTAAACGCCCTTTTGCCGATTTGCGGCAGAGGGCGAACGTTCTTACACAAACGTCTTCAACTGGCTGGAAACCAGCCAGGCACGGTCGCGATTCCGCGTAAACGTGCTTTTGCCGGGAATTTACGACGCCGTTTCTTGCTGCGCCCAAGAAGCAGGGGGAACGATGCAGCACTCACCAAATCCGGGGCGATAATCGCCCGCTGTCGGCAGAGCGAACGCAAATAACCACACCGTGCCGGTGTGGCTCCCTCGTTCATGCCAATCATTTGGAGTGCGTTCAAACGCCCCTCCTTAGCTCCCTGTCGTCGTTCGACTTGGCCAGCGTGAAACAGACACGCGGCAGAGTCAATCGATTGTCAAATCGATTGTTTCCCTGATCGAAACGGCGGGAGCGGAGCAAAGTTCCACAACACGCGAAACTTTTTGTGTTCAGCTGCAATGAATCGCGCGCGAAACCCGCGCCGAACCGCCTGCATTCCGCAAACGGACCCGTTTGACACTAGACGCGCGCGGCTGCCTGACGGCTCAGGACTTCCCTGAGATTGAAGGCGGCCTCCATCAGATCCTTCGTATAATCGCTCTGTGGATTATCGAAGACCTCCCCTGTGGGTCCCTCCTCAACGACCTTGCCGGACCGCATGACGATCGCGTAGTCGGACAGCGCCTTCACGACGGCCAGATCGTGGCTGATGAAGATGAAGGACAGGTTGTGGCTCTTCTGGATGCGGCGCAGCAGTGTGATGATTTGCTTCTGCACCGAGCGGTCGAGCGCCGAGGTCGGCTCGTCGAGCACGATTACGGTCGGCTTTAGGATCACCGCGCGCGCGATGGCAATGCGCTGGCGCTGGCCGCCGGAAAATTCGTGCGGGAAACGGTTGCGCATGGACGGGTCGAGCCCGACCTCCTTCAACGCCTCTATCGCCCGCTTGTCGCGTTCGCGGCCAGACAGGCCAGGCTCGTGGACCAGCAGCCCCTCGGTGATGATCTCGCCCACCGTCATGCGGGGGCTGAGCGAACCGTAGGGATCCTGAAACACCATTTGCAGGTTGCGCCGGAAGGGACGCATCGCCGCCCGATCGAAGCCCTGGATCGATGTGCCCTGATAGACCACCCGCCCCTCGGAAGGAAGCAATTGCAGAAGCGCGCGACCAAGTGTCGACTTGCCGGAACCCGACTCCCCGACAATGCCTATGGTCTGACCGGCACGCAACGTCAGCCCGACATTCTGCACCGCCTTGATTTCATAACCCGGGCCTGAAAGAAGCCCGCCCTTGATGGAGAAGGTGACGCACACATCCCTGGCGTCGAGCAGGATCGGTTGATCGTCACCGACTGGCGGCTTGTGGCCTTCCGGTTCCGCCGCCAGCAACATCTTCGTGTAGTCCTTCTGGGCCCGCTGAAAGATATCGGCGGTCTCGCCCGTTTCCACCACGCGCCCCTTCTGCATCACATAGACCCGGTCGGCGAAGGCCTCGACAATGCCGAGGTCGTGTGTGATGAAAAGAATGGCCATGCCGAGCTTCTTCTGAAGCTCCGCCAGCAAGCCGAGGATTTCGGCCTGGATGGTTACATCGAGCGCCGTCGTGGGTTCGTCGGCGATCAGCAGATCCGGATCGTTGGCGAGCGCCATTGCAATCATCACGCGCTGACGCTGACCGCCGGACATCTCGTGCGGATACGACTTCATCCGCCGTTCCGGATCGGGGATGTGAACGAGTTTCAACAGTTCCAGCGCGCGCTTGCGGGCCGCCGAGGCCGAAAGCCCGCCATGCACTCGGATCGGCTCACAAATCTGCCGCTCGACCGTGTATAGCGGATCGAGCGAAGTCATGGGTTCTTGGAAGATCATCGTGATCTTGGCGCCGCGGATCTTGTTGAGCTTCGATCGCGCGAGGCCGATGAGCTCCTGGCCGCGATAGGTGACGGAACCGGAGACGGAACCGTTGGCGGCCAGAAGCCCCATGGACGCCATCATGATCTGGCTCTTGCCAGATCCGGATTCGCCCACGACAGCCACCGTCTCGCCGGCGTTGATGTGCATGTCCACGCCCCGTACCGCCTCGACGGTGCCGTCGGGTGTGTCGAAGGTCACGCGAACGTCGCGGAAGTCGAAGATGGGCTCTTGATTCTGCTGCTTCATCTCACCGGTCCTTCGGATCGAGCGCATCGCGCAGGCCATCGCCGAGGAAGTTGAGCGCAAACAGCAGCAGCGTCAGCGCCAGCGAAGGATAGAGGAGCATATAGGCTGCACCGCGCATGTTGCGCGCGCCCTCAGAGATCAGTACGCCGAGGCTGGTAAGCGGCTCCTGCACACCGAGACCGAGGAAGGATAGGAAGCTCTCCAGTAGAATGACCTTCGGGATTAGCAACGTCATGTAGATGATGACGGGGCCGAGCGTGTTGGGAATGATATGCCGCTTGAGGATTCCGCCGGAGCCGACTCCCAGCGCCTCGGCCGCCTGCACGAACTCACGCCGTCGAAGCGCGATCGTCTGGCCGCGTACGATGCGCGCCATGTCCAGCCATTCGACGGCACCGACGGCGATAAACATCAAGACGACATTGCGCCCGAAGAACACCACGAGCAGGATTGCGAAGAACGTGAAAGGCAACGAGTAGAGTATATCGACGATGCGCATCATCACATTGTCGATGCGCCCACCCAGAAATCCGGCCGTTGCGCCATAGATCACGCCGATCAGCAACGCCACCCCGGTGGCGAGTGCGCCGATCATCAGCGAAATGCGGATCGAAATCAGCACGCGCGCGAACAGGTCACGTCCGTTCGCATCGGTGCCGAATATGAAACGCAGACGCTGGACGTCCGCCTCCATGACGATCGACTTGTTGTCGTTGCCCTGCTCGACGATCCGGGCATTCGAAAACAGGTCCGAGCGGTCGAGATAGCGCGTCACACGCGGATCGATCTCGCGGCTGGAATTCGCCTGGATGCGCAGCGTATTGCCATCGAGCTCGATCGACTGGGTCTCGAGCCGGGCCCGTGAAAGCGCGGATTCGGCGAGCGGCACGATCTCCGCCTGGCGCGGATAGGCTTCGAGGCTGGCCGGCACTTTCACGAAATCCGAATAGACCCGTGCGTAAGGATGCGGCGCGAGCATCGGTCCGAAAATGCCGGCGAAAACGAACATGATGAGGATGAACAGGCTGACCATGGCGGCGCGATTCTTGCGCAGCCGCATGAACGCAGTTTCCCAGAGCGAACGGCTTTTGGTGGTCGGCAGTTCGCCCTCTGGCGGCATAGGGCCGGTGGCGATGTCAGTCATAGCGCACTCTCGGGTCCAGCGCCGCATAAAGGAGATCGACAATGAGATTGAAGATCACCACGAAGACGGCGATGATGATGACGGTGCCCATGACCAGCGTATAATCGCGGTTCAAGGCACCCTGAACGAAGTAACGGCCGATGCCCGGCAGGCCGAAAATGGTCTCCACCACGACCGAGCCCGTCAAAAGGGCCGCCGCGGCGGGCCCCAGATAGGAAATGACCGGCAGGCAGGCCGCGCGCAATGCATGAACCACAACGATCATGCGCGTTGGCAGACCGTATGCGCGTGCGGTGCGAACATGGTCGGACCGCAGAGCCTCGATTGTGGAGCCGCGTATCAGTCGGGCGATGATGGCCACCTGCGGCAAGGCCAGCGTGATAACCGGAAGCACAAGGGATTCCGGACTGTTCCAACCGCCAGCGGGCAACAGGCTGAACCAGACGCCGAAGATCAGCGACAGCAGCGGCGCGACCACGAAATTGGGCACGGTGATGCCGAACGTGGCGACCGCAATGACCGAATAGTCGACCCATGAGTTCTGGCGCAGTGCGGCGACGGTGCCGAGCAGGCACCCGATCAGCAATGCGACGAGCAGAGCCAGTCCACCCAGCTGAATGGACACGGGCAGGCCATTGCCGAGCAGTTGCTGGACGGAGAAGTCGCGATAGATGAAACTCGGCCCAAGGTCGCCGCGGGCGAGGTTGCCGAGATAATAGAAATACTGTTCCCAGACCGGCTTATCGAGGTGAAAAACGCGGTTCAGGTTTTCCAGAACCTTGGCTTCCAGCGTGCGCTCGCGGTCGAAGGGACCGCCCGGCGCCACCCGCATCAGGAAAAAGGCAAAAGTAATGATCAGGAACAGGGTCGGAATTGCGCCGAGAAGACGGCGCACGGCATAACCGAGCATCGCTACCAACTCTCATGTCGGTTCGATGCCGCCCGGCTCCACATGGAGCCGGGCGGGAAGATCGAACGCTGTTGTTACTCGCTGATGCTCATGAAACGCGTCCCGTGGACGTTCTGGATGTTGTCCTCCCAGCCATTGAGCTTGGGCGACACCAGAGACAGAGACGAGTAGAAGAGAAGCGGAATATACGGCATGTCGGCCATGAACATGGCCTCCGCTTCGCGCAGAATGTCCGCGCGCTTGACGAGGTCGGACTCGGCCGCGGCCTTGTCCATCAGCGCATCGTATTCCGGGTTCTCATACTGGGCGTAGTTGAAGCCGGTATTGTCGCTCTCGACCAGGAACAGGAAATTCTGCGGGTCGGAATAGTCGCCGATCCAGCCGGCGCGCGCCACGTCGAAATCCTTCTCGTCGCGCAGATTCGCATAGTGCGCGGACAGGTCGCGAACGTTGAAGTCGACATTGACGCCGAGCGGCTTCCACATGTCGGCGATCGCGGTCGCCGTGTTTTTGTGGTTCTCGGAATTGTTGTAGGCCAGTTCCACCGTAAGCGGATTGTCGGAGCCGTAGCCGGCCTCTTCCATCAGTTCGATGGCCTTGTCCTCGCGATCGAGCAGAGACATCTCTGCCCAGTCGGCCTCGGAGCCACCGCCTTCATAGTTGCCAATGCCGGGCGGAACCAGCGAATAGGCGGGCAGCATCGCACCGGCCCAGATCTCGTCACCCAGGAACTGGCGATCGATGACCATGGACAGCGCCTGGCGCACCTTCGGATCCGACATCGCTTCGCGCTTCATGTTGAGCGCGTAGTAATAAGTGCCCAGGTAAGGGGAGATGCGAACCTGATCGCCCAGGCGCTCCTTCATGGACTTGATCTGCTCCGTTGGCAGATCGGAACAGCTCATCACTTCGCCCGCTTCGAAGCGGCGCACACAGGTGGCGCGGTCCTCGAAAGGGATGTATTCGATGCGGTCGATCTGGACGCTGTCGGCCTCGTGGAAATTCTCATTCTTCTCCATGACGATCTTGTCGCCGGGCGTGAAGGAAACAAGCTTGTAAGCACCGTTGGTAACGATGTTTTCCGGCTGGACGAAATCCGTGCCGTGCTCCTCGACCGCGCCCGGGTTCACCGGCAGACCGGTCTGGTGCGTCAGAAGCTCCAGGAAAAACGGTGTCGGCTGCTCAAGCGTGATTTCGAGCGTACGGTCGTCGACCGCCTTGACACCCATTTGATCGGGCTCCATCTCGCCCTTGTTGATCGCTTCGGCGTTCTTGATGGGGTATAGGATATTGGCGTATTTCGCGCCCGTATCTGGCATCATGATGCGGCGCAGGGAGAATACGAAATCCTCAGCCACGACCGGATCGCCGTTCGACCATTTCGCGTCGTCGCGCAGGTTGAAAGTGTAGACGGTGCCGTCGTCGGATACGCTCCATTCCTCGGCCACGCCGGGAATGATCTTCGCACCGGCATCGTAGACGACCAGGCCTTCGTAAAGATCGCGCATCAGATGGGCTTCGGCGACCAGCGATGTCTTGTGCTGATCCAGCGTTTCCGGATCGCCGTCATTCCCGCGCACATAAGTCACGGCAGAGGCTGCCATCGCCGATGAGACAAGAATTGTGCCCGCAAGCAGCGGCCGAACTAGGGATTTCAACATTTCCCGCACTCCCATTTTTTACTTGCTTGTCATCCAACCAAAGGATGAGAGAGGCGGCATTTGGCAACGAAATTCCGTATACGTCAAACGCTTTTGGGCAGATTTTCCAAAGGATGCAAGAAATGCGCAACAAATCCCGCAAGCATGCATCGCCATTGGAAACAAAATTACCGAGAATCCGCATTCTGGTATTGGAAATCACCGAATTTCAGGAGCATTGGAGGGGCGGCGCCTGTGCAGACATTGCGTGAGGGGCATGCGAAGCCATGCCGGATAGGCTCATCCAGGCCCGCAGCGCGGCAGCGGGAAAGGCAAGCGTCACGGCGAGCACCATTCTGCTCCGCGTTGACGGGCGCGGCGGCGCCGATCATTATTTCATTGTTGCAATATCCAGACAGCGTGGAAGCTCTTGGAAAACACCATCGCACGCGTCTCCCGGAACCTACCGCAAGGCAAGACCTCGAGGGAGACCGCAAACCTGAACGCAGAGCATTTCGAAACCCTGTTCGGCGCTTGCCGGCCGGAGCGACACAAGGCTGGCGCGTATCTATTCATGCATGAGGATCCCGCCGATCGCATCTACGGCGTGATCTCTGGCACAGTCGAGATTTCCACTTATTCCATCAGCGGCCGCAAGCTTGTTGCCAATATCGAACTGGCGCATAGCCTGATCGGTGAAATCGGAGCGCTCGACGGCGGTGTACGCACAGCCAGCGCCATCTGCCTGACGGATTGCGAACTGGTTTCGCTGAGCCGCACGCAACTGATGCGCAAGCTCGCGGAGAATGCGCCTCTCGCTCTGGCAATGATCGAACTGTTGTGCACCCGTCTTCGCTGGATCAGCAACGAACGAAGCGACCAGGCCCTGCTCAAGGTGGAAGCACGGCTCGCCAAGCGCCTGCTGCTGCTGGGCGAGCGGATGGCCGACGAGGCGGGCTGGATCAGAATATCGCAGTCCGAGCTTGCCGCGTTCTTGGGCGCGACGCGGGAATCCGTCAACAAGATGCTGAATGCCTGGCGCAATGAAGGGCTTATTGCGATCAGACGCGGGGCGATCCGGCTGCTCTCCAGGTCCGGTCTGGAAGAGGTCGTCCATCTTGAGGACGAGTGATCACAGCCTGGACAGCAGATAGCGCAGGCTCGAACGGCTGGGCATGAAGAAATAGCCGCCACCGCGCGTCGTCACGAAACTCGGCAAATCGCGCAGCAGCAGGCGCCCCTCGCTCATTGGAATGGAAAAGCTGCCTGTGCCTTCATTGGCGCCGATGGTTGGGTCCTTCTCATCCGTTAATCCCTGGAAGAACGACGATGACACCCAGCTCTGCTGCATGAATTCGTACTGCCTTTCGATATCGGCATTGAGACACATGAAGAGGAGGCCCGCTTCCTGGCCACTCTTATAGGTGCGACCGCAGCGCAGTATGCGATGGCGGTTGTTGATCTTGAGCTGGGTTTCCGGATCGGCCCCAAGCGAATCTCGTGGATTGGAACGACGCACGTGCGAGCCCAGCGGGCACTGCAACCCTTGCGGGTCTTCCGTGGCGAAGGCGAAATCGTTGTCCGGCGCGCGGTCGGGGCGCCCATTGGGATTGCGCACCAACGAGGTGCCGTCATGCCAGCGCCCCACCATCTTGGCCGCGATCCATTTGGCATCGAGTTTGGAATTGCCGGTCTCCACCCGCGCGGCTTCCGCCGCGTGCCGGCAATAGGTGTTGAAGCTCGAAACATGCTGTTCGAGCTGACGGATCACCATGAAGCTGCCATTGCGGCCGAAATCGCGCAGCGTCGCTTTGCCACCGAAAATTGGGCCTTCAGCAGCGGTTTCCAACGCCGGCAGGATGCCCTCGCTATCCTGCGTTTCCGCCACCGTGGGCGTCGGCGGAAAGAATCCGTTCTCGTCCTCGTAGCCCAGCACAAACTCGCCGGGCGCGATCAGGTGCATCGGAGCCACGGGGCCGTTGGCACGCGGGGTGCCACGCACCACGGGCTGGGAGACACCGTCGGCGAAACCGAAATGCTCGACGGCCTGCTTGCCCTCCCGCTTGATCTCCAGTGGCAGTTGCGCAACCGGTTTCACCCCGGTTTTGTCCGCCGCATGCAGCAATGCCTGAATATCGGGATCGAGAATTTCATAGCTGGCGGCATAGCAGAGGACGGCCATGTCGACCGGCTTCTGCTGCGACCCCCACAGCCAATGCTCCGGTGCGCTCTTGCCGATATCGTCGAGAACGCGGCTGCGCGCGTCCGTTGCCATACCCTGTCGGAAAGCTGACGGAAAACCGTCGAGACCGTCACCGCCCGGATGGTCGCTGAAGCCTAGCCGCCTCAACCCATCGGCGCCAAGCAATGTGATCATGGCCCGCTCGGGCGGAAGCTGATTGCCGAAACTGGTGTGTTTCAGCACGAACGCCAACCACTCCCGCCGCGCAGCGCGCGGCAGGTCCGCCGGGATGTGGAACGCAAGCATTTCTGCCTTTGCGAGCGGGCCAAGAGGACCGAAGAAAATCGATTGGATCTCATCGGTTTCGATCGTTCGGCGCGGGCGCGGCTGTGAACCGAAGAGCCGCAGCCAGTCGCGCGCTTCGCTCTCGGTTTCCGCTTTCGCGATCCCGCTGCGGATGAGTGAATTGATCCGGATACGGCCGGTGGTAAGGCCGGGATAGGCCGCGTACCAGAACAGCGTCGGCACCTGCTGCGCTCGCGCCCAGCGTTTGAAGCGGTCGCCATCCGTCGCTCCGTCGCGGAACAGCATCCGCGTTTTTGGAAAGCCCACCGTGTTGCTCCAAACGCCGGTAAGTCCCGCATGGGCCTTCGTGATGAAGTCCTCCAGATAACTTTCCCAGCTCCCGCCGTAATTGCTCAGAAAAACAAGTTGCTTCGTATTGGGCAGAAGCACCCAGCGGGCGAAGTGAATCGTGTTGATGTCGGCCAGATAGCCCGGTCGGAAAACCTGCCGAGCCATGATTGAGATGAGATAGAAGGAGAGCCGGAGTGTCAGCCGGCGCAGCCATCCGGTCTTGCGAATGGAGACTGCGGTCAGATGATTTTGCGCCAGATGGTTTTCGCGTCTGGAAATCTCGTCGAGCAAGGCAAGTTCCGCGCTCTCGTCGCCTGGAAGGTCGCGCTTCTCCAGATACCGCAGATACAAAAGCAGCAACAAGCCGATGAAAGCGATAAGCATGCTCACACCGATCAGGGTGAGCACGATGGAGGTGCCGAGGATCAAGAGGTTGCGGAAGAATCCCGCTTCATAGCCGAAGACCAGGCTGTAGGTGATGGCAAGACAGATGAGCAGGGTCACGGAGACCGTGACCAGAACCTTCGGTGCCCGCAATGTGCGCTTGACCGCACTGGCGAGGGTCCCGGCCGGCTTCTCCAGCAACGTGTCGGCCGGTTCGAAAGCCCAGTCGTAGCGCCCCTGCTTGGCCAGCACTTTGCGCACCCGGTCGAGAATCTCTCCGGCTTCGCTCCCTTCTGGCGCTGCCGCGATTTCGGCCCGCGCCGCTTCTTCCAGTTCGGCCTCCGCCCTGATGCGCCTGACCGAGTGGCCCGGCGTTCCCGAGAACACTAGGCCAGCATTGCTGCCGAAAGTGGGGGATATATCCAACGTGTTCTGGCGAATTAGCGTATCGGCGGACCGCCGTTCGCCGGGCCCGCAGGCGGTCTGCAGAAGATCGTGCAGCACGGGTTCGGCCGCTTTTGCAAACGCAGTCACAACCTCGTCCCGCGTGCCGTCGCCCGAAAGTTCGATGACCAGATGGCAAGCGCCTTTCGCACCATCCTCCTCTTGTCCATCGATAATCGCGATGCTGGCGAAATGAATGACGCCGCTCTCGTCCAACGCGGTTTTCATCGCCTCGCCCGATGGATTGCCGAGCGCGTCGACCTTGTCACGAAGCGCGTCCTTCGGGACGTCTTTCGCACAGGCGATTACCGCCGTTACCATGGCATGCTCGACGGTTTTGGACAGCGGAGCGGGATCGAAACAGAGAACGAGGCTCTCCGGGTAGGCTCCCAACCGCGTCAAGCGGCCCGCGCGTCCTTCGGCGCGCCGCAAGCCCGGTTTGGAGAACAGGACACGAAAGCATTCCGCAATCTGTATCCGGGCAATCGCCGCACCGATGCACTGATGAATGCCGTGGCCGAAGACCAGATAATCGCGCGCCGGCCGTTCCATGTCGAAACGCTCCGGCTCACGCACCGCCGCCGGGTCGAACATGGCCGAGAGCGTCGCCGGCATCACCGATGTACCCGCCTTGATCTTTCGCTCGCGGCGCGTGCCCTTGGCGATCACCGCATCGCGTGCGGTATAACGGAACGGGCCGATCCAGATCGGCTTGAAGCGCATCGTTTCTAGGATTGCACGTTCAAGTCGCGCATCGTCACCGGTCGCGATGGCCTCTTCCAGTGCCCGGCGCGCTTCGGGCTTGGAAAGCAGGACATCCAGGCAATTGCCGCTCGCGAGAAGATTGGTCGGTGTAAAGCCTGCGATCATGCCGAGCATGATTGCGTGAACATCGCCCAAGGCGATTTGCGGATCGTCCTCGTCCAGCATGTCGACCAGCCGGCCAAGCGGTGTGGTACGCGGAATCGTTCCCTCACGCACGGCCGCGATCGATCGGTCGATCGTGTGCCTCATACGGTCCGCGGCCACCACCGCCAGCTCGCGCGCGACGGGGTTCGCTCCTGGATCGGCGAAGAACAGCCCGCTTAAAGCGTTGGCCCGGTGAGAGAAGGCGTCCTCGTCGTCGATCGCGATGCCGAAATAGTCGCGGCAGATGCGCACCGGCACGATGCGCAACAGGTCGCCGACGGCGTCGAAACGCGGTGCGGCCCGCTGCATGATCGCCTCGGCATGCCTTGCCGCCAGCGGGCGCACCACATTCTCCACCTCATCCACCGGAAATGCGCTGAGAACGGTCGATTTCATGCGCCGGTAATCGGGCCCGTCCTGCATGCCGAGAATGAAATTGGTTCCGCCCGCAACCTCTGTCATTTCAAGACCGTAAGGTGTTTGGAAGACGTCCTGACGCTCCAGCACCTCGCGAACGTCGTCGTTGCGCGTGACCAGGGCGAAACCGCCGATTTTCAGAATGGGATGAAAGCGCCGCAGGAGCCCCAGCGCCCAGCGCGGATTCTCCAGAAGGCGGCTTGTGAGCTTCGCGCGCCAGCCCTTCGCGCGAATCCGCTCGATATCGAATGGCGGCATGTCGGCCACCGGCCCCTGATTGCGCTGCGCCTCGCGCACGCCATCGAAATACTTGGTCGTCGCCATTGCGTTTTCCTCGGACGGTATGGCCATACGTGCGAACGGGCAGGACATGTGTGAAGCAGTTCACGCTGGGCCCAATTCCATCGCGCCTCCGTGCCGGGTCCTTGCTCTAACCGGCCAGGTTGTAGTTATCGATCAGGAACGCGGTGGCCGATTTCTCCGCAAAAGGAATCCATGCCACGCGTTCGAGCGAGAAGTCGGGATGGTAGGCTTGGAAAAGCGCCCTCTCGCGCCGTGCCTCCTCCATGCGATCGCAGCGCGCCAGGGCCCCGATCTTGAGAAAGCGTGCATAGAAATAGCGCGGCGACAGGCCCAGCGATGCTTCTGCCGCCCCGATCGCCTCTTCCCAGCGCTGATCGAAGCAACATGCGGCGGCCAGTTCGCCAAGATTGTGAAACCCGTAAATGTCGAACGGGCTCAATCGCCGCGCCGTTTCGAACAAGGGAATCGCCGTGGCCGCGTCCCCGAGCAAAAGATGTGCGCTGCCCATGGCCGAATGGGCAAAGGCGAAACTGGGATTGATCTGCAGAGCCTCGTGCAAATGTTCGATAGCCGCTCTCGGCTGTCCGCGCATGATCGCAACGGCGCCGAGATGCGCGTGAGGGCGGGCGTCCTGGCTATCCATCAGCAGCGCCTTGCGCGAGAAATCCGTCACATTGTCGAGGTCGTCGCCCGCCCCCGACCGAAGCCAACCACGCCAGAAATACCACCACGCCAGTTCGTTCAGCACGGCGCTGGAATTCGGCGCTTTTCTGCGCGCCTGTTCGAGACAGTCGAGCGCCAGCGTCGTGTCCTCGCGCGTGCGGCGCTGCATATGCCAGCGCGCACGCCGCACGAGCTGCCAGGTCTCCAGGCCTTCCCATGGCACCTGAAAGGTGCGCGCCTGTTCGACCCGCTCCACTTCCTTTTCGAGCATTGCAACGATCATGCCGCCAATCTCGTCGTTCACCAGCGAAAGCTCGTCCAGCGGGCGGCGGAAGCCGCGCGACCATACGAGCCGCTCGTTGACCGCATCGGTCAGCGTTATGATGAGATCGAAATGGCTTTTGGCCCGGGCGAGTTTTCCATCGACCAGATACCGCGCGCCGAGAGCGCTTCCGGTCATGCGCGCGCCTAGGGCCTTGTCGCGAAACTGGAAGCTGGATTCCCGCGCGATGACCGGAAGCCAGCGGGTGCTGCACAAACCTTGAATAATGTCTTCGGCGACACCGTCGGCGACATAATCGAACTCCTGCGCTCCGGCCTCGTTCTGAAACGGCAGGACCGCGACGGCCGGCGGAGCGGCCGGGTCGACCGCCTGCCGCGGCGCGACCTGTGTTTGCTCGCCTTCCTCCCGGCTGGCGACGAAGATGCGCACCGGTAGCGCGATATTCTTCAGTCGCTGCTCTCCCAGATCGGCAAAACTGGCCGCCACCTTGTCCTTGACATGGTTCCAGGTCGTTTCCGAGATCGCCAGCCCGTTATAGGGGGCGAGTTCCTGGATACGCGCGGCGATGTTGACATCGTCGCCATAGAGACTTGCACCGCGCACAATCACGTTTCCGGTGTTGATGCCGACCCGGAAAGGCATGCGCCGGTCGCCCGGCACGCGATCGTTCAGATCGACGATCTTCTGTTGGAAATCGAAAGCGGCGCGCAAGGCGTCGATCGGCGTGCCGAATTCCGCCATGATGCTGTCTCCGGCCGCACCGAAAGTGCGTCCGCCCGCAGCGTCGCAACTGTCGGCGATGATCGACCGCCGCTCCTCGAATGCGGCCACCGCGAATTCGTCGTCGATCCCCATCAGCCGGGAAAACCCGACCGCATCGATGGACGCGATGGTCGTGACCTGTCGGGTGTATTGCCCCTCGGACATTTTTTCTGTTGGTGCCCCTCAATAAACAGCAGCGTAGCCCTGCGTGGGAGTTCGGGCAACCATGAAGAGCGTGGGCCGCCTTATCGGCCCGTTCGAAGTCCATCTTCGGGAGAAGATTCGTCCAAAACACCGAGTGTAGCCAATTTCACAGAAGTCACATGCTGACGTGATTAATCTGACGCCCGTTAGCAGATCAATCTCGACGACAAACAGCGGGTATTCGACATGACGGCCTTATCAGTTTGTACCGCATCCTCCTATGGAACGGGTGTGCCGCTTGAAGGGGCTCGCCGTGTTTCGATCGACAGCGACGTCGCCAGGAACGGAGGGGCACCCGGCCCGCTCAACGGATCGTCCAGTCGCCTGCTGGCGCAGAAGGGCTCGGTCATCCTCATCGACGATCGCATCCTTGCCCGCGATTGTCTGCGCAGCAGCCTGGCCGCGCGTCACGCGCCCTGGGACGTCATTGCCTGCAGCACTTTCGAAGAATGGCAGAATGAAGCGGACCGGCATCCTCCACTGGCCGCTGTGCTCCTCCATGTGGGTTCCGCAAACATCACGGAATCCCACATGGAGGAGTTGATCAGACAAACCGTCAAGGTTTCCGGATCGGCGCCGCTGATCATCCTGGCCGACCGGGACGACGTGGTGCAGATCGTCAACGCTCTCGACTATGGGGTACGGGGCTACATACCTTCGTCGGTAAGTGTCGAGGTTTGTGTCGAAGCCATAAACCTGGCGCTTGCCGGCGGGGTCTTTGTGCCCGCAAGCACCGTGTTCGCGATGCGAGAAGTGATCAACACCGACGCAACGCACGACCAGCGCCTGACGGAACTGTTCACGCCGCGCCAGATTCAGGTGGCGGAAGCCATCTGGCAGGGCAAGCCCAACAAGATTATCGCCTATGAGCTGAACATGTGCGAGAGCACGGTCAAGGTGCATATCCGCAACATCATGCAGAAGCTGAAGGCGACCAACCGGACCGAGGCCGCCTACAAGTTGTCAAATCTGTTTACGAGCAACGGCATCGATCTGTTGTGACACGCGCGCATCGGCGGCGGGCCGGCTCCGGGCATGGCCACCGGCAAGGGTGGCCATGTCCGGGCACAGTGTCGGCCGGATCGGACTGAATCCGTCGAACCGGCTACTCCATTCCGGCTTCAAGGAAAACCGACGAATTTCCATCGGAAGACCCGTCAAACGAGTAGACCGTGTAGCGCGCGTCGGGATCGTATCCCATTCCAGGCGAGCCTGCGGGCATGCCGGGAACGGCAATTCCCTTGACCCCGGGCTGTTCCGACAGAAGCTTTTGAACGGCTTCGACGGGCACATGCCCTTCCAGCACATATTTCCGCTCACCGCCCGTGACCGCAGTGTGACAGGCTTCGAGATCGCCCGGCACTCCGGCCTGATCTTTGACGCGGGAAAGCTCCTCCAGATCGGTCGTTTTCATCGTGTAACCGGCTTCCTGCATGGCTTCGACCCAGAGTTCGCAGCAACCGCACCACGGAGTCTTGAAAACCGTGATGGTCTTGTCCGCGCTGGCGGACGCGGCAAGCGCGAGACCGGAGGTCAGGAAAACAGCCAGCGCTGCGCCGGCCGTCAGCTTGCATGTGCGTTTGTTCATCGTCTTTCACTTTCGATTGTTCGTGCAGCGCCTTCACGTCTTCCGGCCATGAAACGAGACGGGCCGGGCAAACGCGAAACGTGCGGGTATGCATGTTTCGAAACGGATCGGAGAGCGGCGCCGCGTTGTGGCGCGTCTCTCATCTCTCAGGAGACGATGGGTGGGCGAAACAGTCCGGAGATTACGGGCCGATGTGGCGAAAAGACCGAGGGTTCGGTCAACGGCGCGAGTCTCGGGTGGATGAGCGGCGTATCGAGCGGTGCGAGATAATGGCAATCCATTACACAGCCGGAAGACGCATAGGCATTGCCGTTCTCTGTCCCGGCGCAGCAGCGCATTCGCGCCTCGTCCTCCGCCTGTGTCGCGACGTCGGACATACCGTCGCTCGCGACCGCCTTCACTGCGGGAAGCGATCCCGCAACGACAAAGCCGATCAGCAGAAGAAAGGTCAGAACCTTATGCATGCCACGCTCTTAATTCGTATCGATGGGAAAATCCATCGGACATGCTGCGGGTCGACCCGTTATCTGCGCGTCCATCCAAGACGCGCTTCGATCTTGTATGCGCTTTTTTGGACCAGATCTTTCAGATCCGGCTCTTTCTGATCCACTTTGTGGTCGGGAACCACGATGGAGATCGTCGCCCGGCACGCGCCTTCCCCGTCGATGATGGGTGCCGCGATGCAGGCAACGGAAAAATCCGACTCGCCGGCCTGAATCGAAAGCCGCTCCTCATAGGCCTTCCGGGCTGCCTGAGAGAGCACCGCCACATCGGTTTCGGCGTTACCGGTCGGCGAAGGCTGTATGGCCTGCGACAGAACGGCTTGACGCTCTTGCTCCGGCAGGTGACCGATCAGCAGGCGGCCCGAAGCCGACCAGTTGAGCGGCGTCCGCGAGCCCACACGTGAGGACACCTGAAAATGATCGGGGCCGTCGACCATGGAAAGAACGACCATCTGGTCACCGTCGCGCCCGCAGATCTGCACCGTCTCCCTGGATGCGAGGGCGAGATCGACCATTTCCTGGTTCGCGGCCGTAAGGAGATCCAGCCGGCGCGCATAGGTCAGGCCGTAGTGATAGAAACGCGGTCCGAACCACAAGGCACCATTGTCCTGACGGTCGAGGATTTCCTTACCGACCATATCTTCGACCAGACCATAGACGGTTGATGCCGGCGCGCCCACGGCGCGGGCGATCTCATACGCCGTGGCCGGACGGTCGGATTGCTGGAGGAAATCCAGAATCTGCAATATCCGGTCGAGTGCGCTCGTTCGCGTGCGCTTCTCGCGCGTTCCATCCGTGGTCGGTTGCATGTTCACTGTATCGCTCGTCCCGTTGGCCAACCGGCCGTCTATAACACCTGGTTTCAGTCCGGCCAATTGAGGAGACCCGCCTCCAGCCGCGTGGCACGTTCGGCGAACGCGCTCACCAAAGGTTCCGGTGCGGCAGCCGCATTGTCGAGCTCTTCGGCGATGCGCCGTGCAACAATCGCCTCTTCGTCCGGATGCAGATTGCACGGGTCGAGGAAGAAATATCCATGCTCGGCCTCATGATCGCGAACCACGATCGGCGGTTCACCGGCCGCCAGTCGATCGGCCAGGTCCCAGGCGGTGATGCGAGCGGCGTCCGCGTCGACGTCGATTCGCAGGCGATCGAGCGGATTGTCGGTCGGGTCGGGCGTTATGTGGGCGGTGATGCCGGGCCGGCCCTCCAGTGTTTTTGCCCAAAGGTCGAGCGCCTTGCGCTCGCGTTCGCGGATCCCGGCATGGTCGCGGTTTTCCCATGCCTCGAGCGCTGCGATAACGCCGGCAATGCCTTCCTTGCCGATTTTCATGCCGCGACCGATGCCCCGGTTCTGCAGATAGGCGGCACGGACCAGCGCCTTGTCGCCGGCAACGATGCCAGAGGTCGGACCGCCGAGAAACTTGTGACCGGAATACAAGACAATATCCGCTCCGGCGGCGAGAAAACCTGTCAGATCGTATTCCGAAGCCGCATCGACGATCACCGGAACGCCCTTCGCGTGCGCGGTGGCGACGAAATTGGCGAGCGGGATCTGCCCATATTCGACGACATGATGGGAAACCACATAGACGGCAGCGACCGTGTTCTCCGTGATCGCGCCTGCGAGCTGGTAGGCGTGTGCGCTCGTCGCCTGACCAACCGGTACGACCTTCGCGCCGGCGAGGCGGATCGCCTGGTCGATGGGCGCGCCGTAGCTCACCAGATGTCCGGCCTGAACCACCACCTCATTCTTGAGTCCACGCGTGTCCGGGAGGCGCTCTATCGCCGCAAGGTCGCTCCCCGTCATGGCGGCGGCGACGGCAAGCGTAATGCCGGCCGAGCACGAAGCGGTCACACAGCCTGCTTCCGCGCCGGTCAACCGCGCGATCGTCCTGCTGGCCGTACGCTGGAGGTCGGACATCTCCGTCCACTGGCTGAGAACGGAGGCGACGGTCTCCACGGCCTCGGGCACCACGATGGACGCACCGAGCGAGGTCATCGTTCCGGACACATTGATGACCGGCCGCAGGCCGAGCCTGGCGCGAATATCGTCATTGGTCAGCATGGGCTTCGTCCTCTATCGCGATAACGGCTTCGATCTCGACGGTGATCCTGCCGGGCAGGGATCCGAACCCGACGGCGGAACGCGCATGGACACCGCGATCGCCGAAAACATCGATGAACAGGTCGGAACACCCGTTTATCACGGCTGGGTGCTCGGCGAATTCAGGATCTGCGTTGACCATGCCCAGAAGCTTTACAACGCGTTTGACGCGCGACAGGTCTCCAAGCGCGCTCTGCATCACGGCGATCAGGTTAATTCCGGTGAGGCGCGCGTGTCGATATGCGTCTCCGGCGGACACGTCACTGCCAACCTTTCCGGTATGCTGACTGCCGTCGGGTTTCGTCGGCCCCTGTCCGGAGAGAAACATAAGGTTGCCCTCCTGCACGTGGGTCACGAAATTCGCCACCGGCGGCGGCGGCGGAGGGAGGACGATCCCCAATGCCTCGAGGCGATCGTAGGGCGTCGTTTCCGGGCGTTTGGCAAGCTCGGAAAAACTCATGCGGAAACTCCAAGGTTCGAGTGTCTCGTTGTCTGGTCAGGCCGTTTCAAGCTCGTCCTGGCGGATACAGGCCACGGCGTGATCCCGCTCGACGGTTACGGTTTCCGGGACGGCTTCGGCGCAAGCGGGGATGGCATGGGGACAGCGCGTGCGGAACACGCAGCCCGACGGCGGATCGAGCGGGCTGGGAATATCGCCCGCCAAAGGCACGCGGTTGCGCTCGACGGTGGGGTCGGGCACGGGCGCGGTGGCCAACAAAGCCTTGGTGTAGGGGTGACGCGGATTTGCGTAGACGCGCCGGGACGGCCCTCGCTCCATCACGCGGCCGAGATACATCACAACCACCTCGTCACAGAGATACTCGACAACCGATAGGTCGTGCGAGATGAAGAGCAGTGTCAGGCCAAGGCGCTTTTGCAGGTCGTTCAACAGGTTGAGAACCTGTGCCTGCACCGAGACGTCGAGCGCCGAAACCGGCTCGTCGGCAACGACGAAATCGGGCTCCACGGCGAGCGCGCGGGCGATGCCGATCCGTTGGCGCTGGCCACCTGAGAATTCGTGCGGAAAGCGGCGAGCGTGATCGGGTGACAGACCGACCAGCGTCAGCAGCTCGGCCACGCGCTCCCGGCGTTTTACGCCACGCGGGAAGCCGCGTGCGTCCAGCGCCTCGCCGATAATCGCGTCGATTCGCATGCGCGGATTGAGGCTCGAAAAAGGATCCTGAAAGATGATCTGCAATCTTTGCCGATAGGCACGCAGCGCGCGCTCGGACAGGGAGCAGAGATCGACACCGTCGAACACGGCCTTGCCCGATGTCGGCTCGATAAGCCGCAATATGGCGCGGCCCGCCGTCGTCTTGCCCGAACCGGATTCGCCGACCAGCCCGACCGTGGTGCCGCGCCGGATCGAAAAGGACACATCCTCCACCGCATGCACGGTGCGCCCGCCGCGACCGACGAAGCGTTTGGTCAACCCCTCGACGGCGACGAGCGGCGCCTCGCCGTTCTGTGGTTTGGCTGTGGAAGTTTCAATCACAACTCGCTACTCCTCAGGCAACGCGACAGGTGGCGAGGTCCGGCCTCCTCCAGCGGCGGCGGCGCGACGCTGCACGCCTCGAGCGCGAACTCGCAGCGCGGGGCGAAAGCGCAGCCCGGCGGCAGGGAAGTGATCGGCGGCACGGACCCGGTGATGGAATAGAGCGCTCGGCGTTCGCCATCCTCGGTGATGTCACGGCCCGCATGCGGCGTGCAGGCGAGCAATCCCCTCGTATAAGGGTGCTTTTGATGCGCGAAAAGGTCGTTCACGCGCGCCTGTTCGACCACGCGGCCGGCATACATGACGGCCACCTCATGGGCGATTTCGGCGACGACGCCCAAATTGTGGGTAATGAACAGAATCGACATGCCGAACTGCTTCTGCAGCCGCCGCAGAAGATCGAGAATCTGCGCCTGGATGGTCACGTCGAGCGCGGTGGTCGGCTCGTCGGCGATCAGAAGCGAGGGATTGCACGCAAGCGCCATTGCGATCATGACGCGCTGGCGCATGCCGCCCGACATCTGGTGCGGGTAATCGTCGAGGCGGTTTTGCGCGTCCGGTATTTCGACACGCTTCAGCATCTCGAGCGCGCGCGCGCGCGCCTCCCTGCGGTTGACCGGCTCGTGGAGCGCGATCATCTCGCCGATCTGGTCGCCTACCGTGTAGAGTGGATTGAGGCTGGTCATCGGTTCCTGGAAGATCATGGCGATCTCCCGGCCGCGCATGGCGCGCAATCCTTTCGCGGAGAGTTTCGCCAGATCGTGCACGCGCTCGCGGCGGTCGCGAAACAGGATTTCACCCCCGGCGATACCGCCCGGTTTCGAGACCAGTCCCATGATCGACAACGACGTGACCGACTTGCCCGAGCCGCTCTCGCCCACCACGGCAAGTGTCTCGCCCCGCTTGAGGTCGAACGTTACCCCATCCACGGCCTTCGCAGTGAAGCGCTTGGTCTGGAACCAGGTGCGCAGGTCGCGCACGGAAAGAATGGTGTCTGCCGGCAACGTCGTCACAGCGCCCACCCGCAATGCGGACATGCGTGAAGGGCGGCTTCGGGCGAAGGCTGATAGCGGCTGGCGGCAATCGCTTCGGCCCGCAGGATCGCGTGGCGTGGAGAAAACAACTCGCTCAGCCTGCTGACGGCGCCCTTCGAATCCTTCACCTCGATCGACGATTGTTCCATCTCAAAAACCGTGAACTCGGCCGGTTTCCCGACTGCCAGAAGTTTCTCGTGTGGCAGCCCGATGGCCTTGCGCGGATTGACGGTCGATGCGGCGATAACATCTTCGAGCGACATGCCAAGCGAAAGAAGCTTCGACATGGTCGTGGCCATGTCCCAAACCGAGCCGTCCATAGAGCGGTTGTGCAAATCGGTGGAGATGGTGTGCGGCGACAGATCGCGCGACAGGGCGGCCTTTGCCACATCGAAGGAGAACGAGGCGCCGCCATGCCCGACGTCGAGAATGACACCGCGTGCCGCGGCCTCCTCGACAAGTGTGTAAAGGTCCTCGTCTTCGAGGATCGAACCACCGAACTTGCCGTTGAAGCAGTGAGTAACGATGTCGCCCTCGCCCAACAGGCCGAGAATATCGTCGTAAAGCGGCGGCGGTTCGCCCACATGCACCATCAGCGGCAGCTTCAGCACCCTCCCGATTTTCTTGGCAATGCGCACCGGCGTCAGATCCCACCCGCCGGTGATGACCGCGCTGGCGCGCACCTTCAACCCCACGATCACATCGCGATTGGCCTCGATGCACTGTGCGATCCGGTCGATGTCGATGGA
This sequence comes from uncultured Nitratireductor sp., assembly GCF_913053745.1. Taxonomy (GTDB): domain Bacteria; phylum Pseudomonadota; class Alphaproteobacteria; order Rhizobiales; family Rhizobiaceae; genus Nitratireductor. The sequence continues at coordinate 7,168 of NZ_CAJXGF010000013.1, read as the reverse complement.
GCGCATATCCATCAGCTCCGATACGCGGTTGCAGGCGACCAGGCCGATGGAGCCGATGTTGAGAAACGCATAGACATTCTCGCGGGCCGGTTCGATGATCAGCTCGCGCAGTCCGTGAAAATTGGCCTCGCCCGCGGAGCCTGCGTCGACGATTGTTGTGACGCCGCGTTCCGCGCCGGCCTGCGCCGGTTTTATGGAAATGTCCGTGCCGCCATACCACACATGCGCGTGCAGGTCGGCCCATCCAGGCGAAAGGAACGCCCCGTCGCAGTCGATCACGCGAACGTCGTCGCCGGCCTCGATGGTCTCGGCGAGTTCGGCGACGCGGCCACGCGTATCGACCGCTATGTCGAGCACTGCGCCCTTGGCTTCGCCGAAGCCGATCGGCCGGGCGTTGCGCAGGAGCAGGGGGGAGGATGCGGTCGAAAAGCGATTGCCGATCATCAGATATCCTTTGCAAGCCGGGGGTCGAGCAGGTCGCGCAGACCGTCACCCAGAAGCTGCAGCGCAAGCACTGTGATGACGATGGCGAGCCCGGGAAAGAGCATGATCCATTCGGCCGTGCTCATGAACTGGCGTCCGATGGAGATCATCGTGCCCCATGTGGGAATGTCCGGTGAAATACCGACACCGAGGAAGGAAAGGCCGGCCTCGGCCAGAATCGCCTGCGCGAAAATGAAAGTCGCCTGCACGAGAAGCGGTGAAGTCACGTTGCGCAGCACATGCCTCACAAGGATCACCGGCGTCGGCACAGCGAGCGCGCGCGCCGCTTCCACATAGGGCAGCTCACGGATGACGAGAGTCGAGGCGCGGACGACGCGAGCCAGCCGGGGCGCATAGACGATGCCCAGTGCCAGCACGACATTCGCTGCCGACGGACCGAGCGCGGCAACCAGAGCGATGGCGAGCAGAATGTCGGGAAACGCCATCATCGCATCGATGAGACGTGAGACCGGTCCGTCCGCCCGGCGGAAGAAACCCGCAATCAGGCCGAGGAAAATGCCGATCAGCGATGCGACTCCCACAACCAGGAAACCGACGGTCAGCGATGTGCGGCCCGAATAGAGGACGCGCGAAAAGATGTCGCGCCCCAGATCGTCCGTGCCAAGCAGATTGATCTGCTGCCGCCGGTCATCGACGCCAAACAAATGGATATTGGACTGGAACAGGCCGAAGAAATCGTAGTCATCACCCTGATGGAACAGGCGGATCGGCAGCACGGCTTCCGGGTCCGTCTCATAAAGAACCCGCGCGGTTTCGGCATCCCGCTCGCGCGACAGGCCATAGACGAACGGCCCGACAAACCGGCCTTCATGAAACAGGTGGATGCCCGTGGGTGGCGCCAGTGTGCGCAGCCTTTGCACCTCGAACGGCGCATAGGGCGCCACCATGTCGGCAAACAGCGCGCACAGAGCCAAAATGACCAGGAACCACAGCGAAACGACCGCCAGGATGTGCTTGGTAAAGCGCCGCCAGATGAGCTGTGCAGGCGTTGCGGTATAGAGATCTTCCTTGCGGTCCTTGGCAGGCGCAGCGGTGGTGTTGATGGTCTGATCGGTCATGGCCAATCCCTCACGCATTGCGGATGCGCGGATCGAACCACGCGAGCAGGATGTCGGAGATCAGCGTGCCCACGACGGTAAAGACGCTGAGAATGAGAATGAAGCTGCCGGCCAGATACATGTCCTGCATCTTGAGTGCCTGCAGCAGCAGCGGCCCGGTCGTAGGCAGGTTGAGGACAACCGCCGTGATGACGTCGCCCGAAAACAGCGCCGGCAAGGCCCATCCAACCGTTGAAATGAACGGATTGAGCGCCACGCGCACCGGATACGTCCACACCACGCGGGCCTCGCTCAAACCTTGCGCATAGGCGGTTTCGACATAGGGCTTGCCCAGCTCGTCCAGCATATTGGCGCGCATGACACGGATCAGACCCGCCGCACCGCCGGTCGCCAGAACAACCAGTGGGATCCACAGATGGCTCAGGAGATTGCCGAGCTTGGCAAAGCTCCAGGGCGCATTCTGATATTCGGGCGAGAACAGCCCGCCCACATCCATATTGAGATAGGCGAAGGCCAACCACATCAGAATCAGCGCCAGCAGGAAATCGGGAATGCCCTTGCCCAGGAAGCCGAACACCGTGAACAGGTGATCCAGAAACGAATATTGCCGCGAGGCCGAATAGACACCAACCGGAATGGCGATGGCCCAGGTCAGCACCAGGCTCGCCGAGGAAATCGCCAGAGTCAGCATCAGCCGATCCCAGATCAGGGTCGAGACCGGCGCATTCCATTCCAGCGAATAGCCGAAATCGCCCCGCAGCACGATATCGCTGATCCAGCGCCAATACTGCACAATCATCGGGTCGTTGAGCCCGAACTGTTCGCGCATCAACTCTTCCTGCAGCGGCGAAATATACTCACCGGCATGGCGCAACTGCGCGGCATAGGCGGTGACATAGTCGCCGGGCGGAAGCTGAATGATCACGAACGAAATGAACGAGATGAAGATCAGCGTCGGAATCGCCAGCAGGGCGCGGTTTCCGATAAATGCGAGCATGGTTTGGGGTCTCCGGGCCGGACACCATCCTCACATGGCGCCGCGGCAAGCCGGGACGGGCGCACCCGTCCCGGACAAGGTCTTTTCGCTTTAGTCCTGTTCGATCCAGAACTGCTGGGTGCGCGCCAGGCCCACACCGCGGAAGATGTCGTCCTGTACAAGGTCGGCCTGTACATTGTGCAACTTGTTCGAGACGATATTGACCACGGTGCCGGCGCCATACACACCGATCACCCAACCCTGGTTGACGAAGATTTCCGCCATTTCGGACACATATCCATCGGCGACTTCCACCGATGCCGACTGCGACGCCTGGTCCCAGAGATCATAGATCTGCTGCAGCTCAGCGCTCGGCTCCATGCCCTCAGCTCCATCGGTATTGTACCATTTGAAGCTCTGGTTGGCGTAGCCGTCCGAGCCCATGATGCGGCGCGGATCGGCCGGCACATAGGTCAGGCGATCAAACGGAATCCAGTGCATCTGGAAGTCGTTATTGGCGCGGTTATTGTCCCACTGGGTCCGGTCGATCACGCGGGGCAGAAACTCGATGCCGACATCGGCAAAGTTTTCTGCCAGCAGTTCGAGTGTCTTGGCATGGGCGGCATCATTGGCCTCGACAACCAGGCTGAACCGCTGCCCGTCGGGTCGCAGGCGGAAGCCGGCACCATCGCGTTCGCTCAGCCCCGCTTCGTCCAGCAATTCATTGGCCAGATCGGGGTCATATTCGGTCCAGTGGGTTGATAGCTCTTCGCTGTAATAGGGCGACCCCATCACCGGCGCAGTCTGCAACTCCTTTGCCAAACCCGACTGCGTCAACTCGTTGATCAGTTCACGATCCACGGCCACCGACATGGCGTGGCGTACTGCCTCGGTTTCGAACAGCCCGCGCAACACCTCGTCGGTGGTGTTCATATTGGGCACCAGCGACCACACATTGGAGTCCAGGCCGGGCACGATGTGATAGCCACCCCGCTCCTCGTTCTCCTTGTAGAAGGTGTAGTTATCCAGGCCCATATAGCGCGCCTGCATATCGATCTGCCCCTGCGCCACCATCAGGTTGAGCGTTTCGGGATCCTGGAACAGCCGGTGCTCGATGCGGTCGATATAGGGGAGCTGGTTCCCCTCCTGGTCCACGGCATAATAATAGGGGTTGCGGACCATGGTGACGGTTTCGGCCGGCGCCGGCGTTTCGATCTTCCACGCGGTGATGACCGGCAGATCCGGGTTGTTCCACCAGCCGGTCAGGGCGCCCTTGGAGCCCCAGAGGTCGGTCCAGGCCGCGACATTGTATTCCTCGGCCGCCGCTGCGAGTTCTTCCTCGCTGGCATATTTGTCGTTGAACTGGCTCAGATAGTGCTTGGGAAACAGGAAGCTGGGCCGGTCAAGGCTGGGTTCGCCCGTGGAGTCCTTGGCCAGGATCTGCAGAAAATAGACATAGGGCTGGGCGAACTTGATGGTGAAGGTGCGCTCGTCCTGAACCTCAAGTTCAAGCGGCACGCCGCCGGGGGCAAAGGTGGGGTCGATCGTCGGCACCAAAGCCGGGTTGAGGAAAACATCGTTGTACCAGAACTCGACATCCTCGGTCGTGACCGGCATGCCGTCGGACCATTTCAGCCCCTCAAGCAGGGTGAAGGTGAACTCGGTTGAATCCTCGTTGACCGAATAGCTTTCGATATAGCCCGGGGTCAGCACGGCTGTGCCGTCCGCATCTGCGGTCCATTTGAGCACGCGCTCTTCCATCAGCTTGGTCGGACCCCAGCGGTCACCCGGACCGCTATAGGCGCGACGCCAGACGCCGCCATATTCGCCCACGCTCAGGGCTTCGACCACGGTCGGGTTGGCCGGCAGGCGTTCATCGACCGGTGGCAGGCTCCCAGCCTCCACCATTTCACTCAACATCGGCGCTTCCTGGAAGGCCCATGCCGATCCGGCCATTGCTGTTGACGACAGCGCCGCTAAGGCAATCGCCGCGACCCAATTCTTGGCATTCATAGACTTCTCCTCAACTCCAGCGCCAGGGCCGCGATGGCGACACAGCGCATAATTCAGCCATGAGAGGCAGATAGTAGTGAATGCAAAAATTTTTGCATGATCCCTCACCTCTCCCCGTCACACTCAATCTTCAATGCCGATTTTCTTGGTTTTCTGGCACCAATCGCTGTGACGACGGCCATCCTTGCCGCGGAATTCGCCAAACGCAATATGAAACAATTTTCATTACTGCCGCACAGAGACGCATTAGCGCGCTTTGAGGTACGTGCTTCCATACAAGAGTTGTTTGGGATTCAATGTCTTACAAAATCGGGTTCGCCATTGCGGACACCATCAACGCCGCGTGAAAAAATTCTCCAACCGGTTACTTAGAGGCGCCCGCGTGCCTGTCTCTGGCGATGTTGGCAGGGCCCACTGCCCCATGCCCGATGGAAATCAATGCGCACGGGCACCTAATCAGAAAGCCCCATCGTGTCATTGAATGATGTCAGGTCAGCGAACGGACACTGCCGCGCACGGTCAGCCGGCACCCCAGTTCCAGACGATTGGCCGGCATGCCCGCATCTGCCGCCACAATGCGTTGCTCGAGCAGGTTGAGGGCGGCAAGGCCAATATAGTCGAGCGGCACGCTGACCGTTGTCAGCGTCGGCGAGGTGAATTCACCCAGCGCCACACCGTCAAAACCGACCAACGATATATCCTTGGGAAGCGCATAATTGGCCTCCTGCAGGGCGCCGATAACACCAAGCGCCAGATTGTCCGCCGCACAGAAGATGGCGGTCACCCCACCCAGACCGTCATGCTTGTCGATCCAGCGCCGCATGGCCGCCGCCCCCATGTCGGGAAAATAGCCCTCGGCATAGTGGACATACGCCGTCTCGAGGGACAATTCATTGGCGCGGAACGCGTCAAGAAAGCCATCGCGCCGCCGCCGGACGGTGCCGCGCCCTTCCCAGGTCAGGTGCAGGATCGAGCGATGCCCCTGCTTGATCAGCCAGTTGGTGGCATAGCGTGCCGCAAATCTGTTGCCAGGCGTAACACTGTCGATCTGCATTTCATGGTCTTCGCCATTCATCAGCACGGCGGGGATACGGGAACCCGCGATAGCCCTCAACAGGTCTGGGCGATCATCGCTGAGCAGCAGGATACCGTCCACCTCGGCCTGCCGGGCCTGCTCGACCAGCTTGGCGCCACTGAAATTAGGCGTATCCACCTCGATCGGCAGCACCCGAATGGACCGCCGCTCGCATTCGCGCATCAGCCGGCTCAGCAGCGTCCAGGAGAACAGATTGTGCTGGTTGTTCGGAAGCGTGTCACTGGGCACCGCCAGCATGATGCTGCGCAGCACGGCAATGGTGGCCTTTTCGCGTCGCCGCGCCAGATAGCCGAGCTCCCTTGCCGCACCCAACACCCGCTCGCGCACCTCCAGCGAAATGGTGGCGGTGCCATTCAACACATGGGACACAGTCGACGCCGCAACCTCAGCGCGCGCGGCAATATCCTTGATCCCGACTTTCCGGTTCACGCAGACTTCCTCTGGAATTGGCGTTCCATTCCGACTCTATGTGACCTGAAGGGGTATTTCGCAACCGGTCTTTGTCCGGCCTGTCACCATTCTCGTCCCTTTCTGCCTCGGCACAGCGCAGCCACGCCCAGGGCGCTTTCAGCCCCATGTCCGGCACTACACCCTGCGGCAGGAGGTGCCGGGCACAAACTTGGGCGCCAGCACGAAGTCTTGCGCAGGCTCGTGCACCGCTTCGGGGCTGGTGACCCTGGTTCTGCGCGAGCGGCTCTCAGCACAAATCGGCCAGCGGATCGCTATCCGCAACGACCCGGAGCGCGCCATCCTGTTCAGCCGGGAAAACGGCGAACGGCTGCCCTGAATAGCGCCCTGAAAACGCGCCCCCTCAGTCCGCCAGGAAGGCGCGAAGCCCCTCGATCTGCGCGCCGCTGGCAAGCGTCGGCGCGTGGCCACAATCGGGGATGGTCACAAGTTGCGGGCAAGGCCCTCGCATACGCATGGCGCTCGCCACCGTCGGCGGCAGCACATCGGAGTGTTCCCCGCGGATCAACAGGGTCCGCGCGGTCACCGCATCATAGGCTTCCCAGACGTCGAGGTCGGCCTTGTTCTCACCCATGGTCGAAACGATGGCGGGGTCGTAGTGCACGGTCACCTGACCTGTGTTGGTCCGGCGCATCGAGGTATCGACCATCCTGCGCCAGAAACACTCTGAATTGTCGCCGAATGGCGCATAGGTGCGCCGCAGCCATGCTTCGTAATCGGCAATGGTATCGAAAATTGGCGGATTGCCGACATAGTCGGCGATGCGCCTGGCACTGTCATAAGGAATATCCGGGCCGACATCGTTGATGACGAGGTGGGTGATCCTCTCGCGCAATGTCCCGGCAGCCAGGGTGATCCCCAGCAGCCCGCCCATCGAGGTGCCAACCCAACCAAGCTGATTAACGCCGTAGTGGTCAAGCATGGCGCCGGTCATCGCGCCATAGGTGGCAAAGGTGTAATCGGCCGCGCCCCGCCGCGCCCAGGCTGACAGCCCGCGGCCCAGCGTATCGGGGCAGAGCACAAGATAATCCACGGACAGGGCCCGCGCCGCCT
>NZ_CAJXGF010000012.1 GCF_913053745.1 uncultured Nitratireductor sp. | reverse complement strand
CTCTTTCCCGGTCGCACCCAGGATCATGGATTTTGATTCGCTCATACCGACAGGATAGACGGCTGTGCGAATCTGGAAAAGAAAACAAAAAAACCGCCGCGCTATGGCGGCGGTTTCAATCGGCTTGTGAACCCGCGGGTCACTTCGAGACGAAGCAGCTTCCCCCGGCCGATTTAAGCTGCGAACAAAGTCGGATCGCATCGTCCTTCGACGACGACGGAATGCGCACACGATAGTATGTGCCCTTTCCGGCAATGTCGGCCTTGACGATGTTCACGCCCTTGCCCGTCAGCAGATCGCCATAGCGCTGGGCCATATCCTGGTAGGATTTCTGCGCAGCGTCTGCGGTCGGCTGCGATGAAATCTGAACCGACCAGCCGTCGGTCCCGGAGGTCACCGGAGCCGGTGCCTGCGTGCGTGCAACGGGTTGCGTCGGCTGGCTCTGCGCCGCCGCCACTTGGGCGGGCTGCGGCGCTTCGGCGGCAGGCTGCTGCGTCGGTGGGCTTGCAGGCCTTGAGGTCGGGACCGGAGCCGTTTCAGGCACATTCGATGGCGCAACACCGCCACTGCTTGGGCTATTTGTCGCGTTGTTGCCCGCAGGCTGCTGGCCGCCCGTCAACTGCGCATCCGGCGTGGTATCCAAGCTTGCCTGTTGCTGTGCAGTGGAGGCTGGGTTCTGCAAGGCGGTCGCGCCATTATCGGCGGTTCCGGCCGTCTGAGCCGGAGCCTCGGGCTCACGCGGAACGATTGTGCCGTCCGGGCGCACCACCATGGTGCGCACACGACGCGGCGCCATCGCCGTCACGGGCTCGCTGGTGGGCGTTGCGGTTTCGCCTTCGCCCGGCACGAGACGTTCCTCGGATTTCGACTCGACTTGCGGCACCTCGACGGGCTCTTCAGCGGTCGATACGAGCCGCTCCTGCACCGGATTGTCGCCAAGTTCCGCGCCGGAGACCCGCTGATACACCTGATTGTCCTGATTGGGGACTTGCTGTCCGCCCGGATTATCTGGCTTCACCTTGACCGGATCCTCATCCGCACGAACGAGAACCGGCGCGGCATTGTCATCGCCACCGCCACCGAAAGCGAAGAGTCCGATCAGCGCCAGCACCGCCACGCCGCCTAGCGCGGCCGCCAGCATCGTGTTGCGGCGATTTCTGAGAAGGCCGCGACGCGAGAGCGTTGTGGCCGCCGCTGCGGGAGCCGCCGCTTCCGTTCGACCGGAGAATTCATCGGTCGGATCGTCCCAGGGAGCCGTGCCTGAAGCCCTAAAGTCATCCTCGGCCTCGATGTCTTCCGGCTCCGCATTGCGTCCTCCCGCCGGCATGGCAGGCTGATCCGCTTCAGAAAAACTGTCGGCGAAGGCCGTATCGAAGTCAAAATCGCTGGACGCCTGCTCATCCTGCTGTAGGGCGGCCGCAGCATAGGCATCATTCGGCATTGTCGAGAACTGAGACGCTCCACCGCCTGCCGAAGCGGTCTCCGGCAAGCTCTCGCTATCGCCGAAAGCGCGTGCCAGAGCACGTTCCAGATCGTCCGCCTCGGCCTCGGGTGCCCGCTCGGGCTCACTCACGAATTCGGGTATATGCCGGGCATCTTCAACCGGAACACGCTCGTTTCCCGGTACATCTACGGTGTCGATATGCGGCATCGAAGAAGCATGCGTCGAAGACGTCGACGCTTGCGCAGGCTGCTGCCAGAACGGCGCGGACAAGGTCGACTGCGTCCCCGTCTCCTCAGGAGACCGAGGCATTTCGGGGTGCTCGTTTTCGAACGCATCCGAGGCTGTATCGAGCTCACGATAGGGGTCTTGCTGCGGTTCCATATGCGGTTCCATGACGGGCTCCGCCACGTCCTCTTCTGCAAGAGCCCCCGCGGTCAGCTGTTCTTCCAGGCTTGCCGTAAAGTCGTGATCTTCACGCGCAACGTCGCCATCCACCGCACTCGACCGTTCCGCTCCCTGAGCCACCGATGAAGCGAAAGCCTGCGGCGAAAGATACGGGTCGGCGCTCGAGGAACCGCCCGTGCCGGTGTCCACATCCTCCGCTACGTCGGAGCCGGCGGTAAACTCTTCACGGGAAAAGGTTTCGGCGACCACGTGGTCGGCCGCAGGGTTATGCCCGCCCGACATCGCATCCGGCGTGCCGGTACCAAAATCCGGCTCGATCCCATCCTCGGTCGCTTCGTCTTCGATATATTCGGGCGTCGGCTGGAAGGCCATGCCCTCGGTTTCACCCATCTCGCCATCGGCCTCGCGCCACCCTTCGGCGGCCAGCGATGCTTCAAGATCGGTGTCGAGCTGCGCAAAATCCTGATCGCTGAACTCCAGCGCTACATCCTCGACAGACGCATCCACCTTATGCTCGGCGGGCTGATCCGCCTCGGCAGCGAAATCCGAAGCCGCCGGCCGTGTTTCGTCAACATCGAACCCCGAGAAATGCTGTTCTACATTGTCGGCGTCAAATGCCTGTGCAGGTTCGGATGACTGAAGTTCCGTTCCCGGCATGACCGAGACATCCTCTGCCGGGTCAAGCCGCATCTCGCTCTCAAAACTGGCGGCGAAGCTCTCGTCCAGTTCATCGGCCATGTCGGAAGCGACATCTACCGGCGCTTGCTCGGCCACCTGACCCACCTCTTCGGCGGCGGGCTGCACGTCGAAGCGCCAATCGCTCGTCTGCTGTGGCTGCCAGTCATCGCTGGTGGCCGGTTCTTCGCGAACCTCGTCGGAGAACTCCGCCAGATCGCCCAGCAATTCGTTTTCGAGCTCAAGCGCAAGGTCGTCGCCCCCTTGCTCGGCGTCGTTACCGGGTTCCTCGGCGCGCCGTGGATCGTGCCCCATAATGCGGGTCAGTTCCGCAAATGGGTCGTCATCAGGGAGAACGGCGCTGTCCGCGCGTTGGTTCGAGCTATGATCTGCCATGTTTTTTCCGCACTCACACTCGGTAGACGCCCGCGACGTCGTACAATTGTCGGGTACCAGCGCAATGTGGGCAAAAGGTGACAGACAACCGCACCCCTCAAGGGATGGGTTCAGCGCATCTCAGAAGGCGCCTCCGCCCCGATCAACGCAAGTCCGGATGTCAGCACATCGCGAACTGCCTGCACCAGACCCAGTCTGGCGTAGGTCAATTCTGGATCGTTAACCTTAACAAAACGTAAGTCGGCTGTCTCACTGCCGCGATTCCACTGCGCATGGAACAGGCTCGCCAGGTCGTAAAGGTAGAACGCCAACCGGTGTGGCTCCATCGCCTGGGCGGCGCTTTCGACCAATCGCGGATATTCCGCCAGCTTGCGCACAAGCGCCATTTCGCCCTCGTCGGTAAGCTGTCCGAGTTGCGCCTTCATCTGGGCACGCGCGAATTCGGCAACGCCAAGCTGCTCGCTCGCCTGGCGAAAAGCGGAGTGGCTGCGCGCCGAGGCGTATTGTACGTAGAAGACCGGATTGTCCTTGGACTGCTCGGTCACCTTGGCGAAATCGAAGTCGAGCGGTGCATCATTCTTGCGATAAAGCATCATGAACCGGATCGGATCGCGCCCGACCTCGTCCACCGCTTCGCGCAGGGTTACAAACTCTCCAGCCCTCTTGGACATGCGCACCGGCTCGCCGCCACGGAAAAGCTTCACCAACTGGCACAGAAGCACAGACAGTTCGACTTCGTCTTCGGCGAGCGCACGCGCCACGGCCTGCAACCGCTTCACATAACCACTGTGATCGGCGCCCAGCACATAGATCAGATGCTGGAAGCCGCGATCCAGCTTGTCCTTCATATATGCCACGTCGGCAGCGAAATAGGTGAAACTGCCATCCGATTTCATCAGCGGACGGTCGATATCGTCCCCCACCTCGGTGGAACGTAGCAGCGTTTGTTCACGATCTTCCCAATCTTCAGGCTTCTGCCCCTTGGGTGGCGGCAATTTGCCCTTGTAGACGTGTCCATTCATGGTCAGATCGTTGATCGCCGAACGGATGGCACCACCATTGCCCGCATGCAACGAGCGTTCGGAGAAAAACACGTCGTGGCGGATGTTGAGCGCGGCAAGATCATCGCGGATCATCGCCATCATGCTGTCGACCGTCCGGTCCTTGACGATCGTCATCGCATCGGCCGAGGGCATCTCCAGAAGCTTCGTGCCGAACTCATCCGCCAGCGCCTTGCCGACGGGCTTCAGATAGTCACCCGGGTAGAGTCCGGACGGAATCTCGCCGATCGTTTCGCCAAGCGCCTCACGATAGCGCACCATCACCGACTGGCCGAGCACGTCGATCTGCACGCCTGCGTCGTTGATATAGTATTCGCGCTCTACGTCATAGCCGGCGAATGCGAGGAGGTTGGCCAGTGCGTCCCCCACCACCGCACCGCGGCAGTGGCCCACATGCATCGGGCCGGTCGGGTTCGCCGAAACATATTCGACATTCACCTTCTCGCCATTGCCCATGTGCGAACGGCCGTAGTCCGTGCCCAGATCGAGCATTTCGCCGAGCCGCGCCTGCCAGAAACGGTCGCTCAGCTTTAAATTCACGAAGCCCGGTCCGGCCACGCTCGCCGCCGCCACGTCGGGATCGGCTTCGAAAGCCGTAGCGATCTTTTCACCCAGAGCGCGCGGGTTCTCGCCGACAGCCTTCGCCAATACCATCGCCGCATTGGTCGCCACGTCGCCATGGCTGGCATCTCGTGGCGGCTCCACTGTAACGCGCGAAAGGTCGAGCGCCTCGCCGCTGCTGGAGCGCAGGCCGAGCGCTTCAATGGTCCTTGCGACCCGATCTGTGAAATCGGCGAAAATGTTCATGGACGATGTCCTGAAAAATGGATCGATGGATCTTTATTGTACGCCTTGCGGCGAAATTGCGGTTGGCACTAGCTCAATTCAGGAGTCTGGTCAAACAAGCGTCGGTGTTCCTTCACGGCATAGGTGTCGGTCATGCCCGACAGGAAGTCGGCCACCAACCGGGCCTTCTGCGCCTCCTCCCCCGCATCCAACTCCTCACGCCAGCCCTCGGGCATTTCTTGCGGATTGTCGAAATAAACATCGAACAGGTCCTTCACAATCCGATCAGCGTGGGCTCGCACGGCCACCACCGCTTCGTGGCGATAGAGATTGGCGTAGAGAAAACGCTTCAGTTCCTTTTCGTCAGCAGCCATGCGCTCGGAAAAGGCAACGATGGTGCGTCCGGCATCATGAATCGCGTCGGGACTTTCAGGGGCCAGGTCCTCAAGGCGTTGCCGGGATGCCACGATCACATCCTCCACCATTGCCGTGATCTGCCGCCGCATCAGTTCGTGGCCGCGGCGCACCGGATCGAGGTCGGGGTAGCGACGCCCCACCGTTGCAAGGATCTCGCCCGGCAACCCCACCGCCTCCATCATATCCAGTGTCAGAAGGCCCGAACGCAGACCGTCGTCGATATCGTGCGCATTGTAAGCGATGTCGTCGGCGATGGCCGCGCATTGCGCCTCGATGCCGGCAAAGCGAGCGAGCTCAAGATCATGTCGGGCCACATAGTCGAGAATGGGCTGCGGCACCGGGCCGTCGAGGCCGATCCCCTCACCGTCCGTCAACGGGCCATTGTGCTTGACGAGCCCCTCCAGCGACTCCCAGGACAGATTCAGCCCGTCGAACTCGGCATAACGGCTTTCCAGTTCCGTCACGATCCGCAAAGACTGGGCATTGTGATCAAATCCGCCCCAGCGGGCCATCCGTTCATCGAGCGCGTCTTCTCCGGTGTGACCGAAAGGCGTGTGGCCGAAATCGTGCACCAGCGCGATGGCTTCGGCCAGATCCTCGTCGCAGCACAGCGCCCGCGCCAGAGCGCGGGCGATCTGCGCCACCTCTATGGAATGCGTGAGCCGTGTTCTGTAATGATCGCCCTCATGGGCGATGAAGACCTGTGTCTTGTGCTTGAGACGACGAAATGCGGTCGAATGGATAATGCGGTCCCTGTCGCGTTGAAACGGCGTACGGGTCGGGCTCTCCGGCTCCACGAAAAGCCGCCCGCGCGAGGCCGCCGGATCGCTCGCGTAAACCGCCCTTGGCCGGTAGCCGAACCCGATATTCCGCAAGCCCTGTTCATTGTTCATGGTCTACAACACCTTGTTGGAAAACCGTTTCCGGGTCGCCACTGTCTCCATCTCAAACCCGATCGCATTGCTCAGGTTGACTTGCCGCCTGCGGCTTCATACCTATTCAATGAACACGAACGCAAGGTGACCGTCAGGACAACCATCATGGGCATGGACGCGGGTACGGAAATGAAAAGCGTTGAATTGACCGAGGCTGCCGCCCGGCGCATTGCCGTCATTCTCGAGGACGAACCGGGCAAGATCGCCCTACGTGTCTCCGTGGAGGGTGGCGGCTGTTCCGGTTTTTCCTATGCTTTCGATCTGACCGATCAGCGCAACGAGGACGACCACGCCATCGAGCGGGACGGTGCCACCGTCCTGATAGACGATCTGTCGCTCGTTTATATGGGTGGTTCGGTTATCGACTTTGTCGACGATCTGATCGGTCAATCCTTCCAGATCAAGAATCCGAATGCCGTCGCCTCTTGCGGCTGCGGAACCAGCTTCTCGATCTGATCCCTTTCGGATTTAACGGCGCGACGCCGCGTGTTCTTCACGCGGCGTTTTTTTGTGTCCGACTCTTTCCATAAAAGCGATTTCCGTTGACGGCGCAGCTGTGAACGATACAAGCCACAACGCCTCCACTAGCGAGGAAATTATTTTATATATCTGTTTTTAAAGGACTATTTTATGATAAAACAGACCCTTTCAGGGATGTTTCTGCTTTGCGTCTTACCGCAGTCCATTGCTTTTGCGGATCAGCAAAGTCCGCAGTCCGATTATCGGCGCGTTGAGCCTCTACTCGATACAAACAGCACGATTCTCGATCAGAAACTGATTTATCCCTCCGGCGAAGCCCAGCTCAAAGCAGTCATCGTCACGCTGATGCCCGGCGAGGAAACCGGACGCCATATGCACGCGGTTCCGCTCTTCGGTCATGTGCTCGAAGGTGAACTCGCCATCCATTACGAAGGCACGGAGGAAAAGACCTTCAAGCCCGGAGACAGCTTCATCGAAGCACTCAACGTCTGGCACAATGGTCGCGTTGTGGGCGAAAAACCGGCGCGCATCCTCGCCGTCTTTATCGGCAATCGGGAAACGCCACCGGTTATTCGCCCCTGACGGGCATGCGTCTTCGGGTTGCCGCCCGAAGACGCGGTTTCCCTCAGGTTTCGCGCTCGGCGCCCGCTTCCTGCGGCAGGATCAGATTGAGCACGATCGCCAGGAATGCGGCCGGCAAAAGCCCGGACGTCATCAGAATCTGCACGGTCTTCGGCAGGTGCTGCAACGCACCCGGTTCAAGCTGCAGTCCCAGCCCCACCGATAGCGAAACCGCAAAGATCACCATGTTCCGTCGGTTCCAATGCACCTCCGATAGCATGTTGATGCCGGCGGCAGCGACCATGCCGAACATGACGATCACGCCTCCACCCAACACCGTAATCGGCACGGTAGAGATCAGTGCCCCCACTTTCGGGATGAGACCGCAAAGAATCAGGAAAATTGCGCCACAGGTCACCACATGCCGACTCATGACGCCGGTCATTGAGATCAGGCCGACATTCTGGCTGAACGATGTGTTGGGCAGACCGCCGAATATACCGGCGATCGCTGTGCCGAGCCCGTCGGCATAGGTCGCGCCTGAGATTTCCTTTTCCGTCGCCTCGCGGCCGGCGCCGCCCTTGGTGATGCCGGAAACGTCGCCCACGGTCTCGATCGCCGAGATTACGGCCATGAAGCACATGCCGATAATGGCCGGTGCGGCCAGTTCGAACCCCCATTTGAACGGCACGGGAACGGCCACCCAGGAGGCATTGCCGACATTGGAGAAGCTTACCATGCCCATGGCGAGCGCCACCGCATAGCCGGCGATGAGGCCGAGCAGCACCGCCGCGATCGACCACATGCCGCGTGCGAAGAATTTAAGCAGCAGCGTAACGACGACCACCACCAGCGCCACGCTCCAGTTTTCGAGACTGCCATACTCGGGTTTGCCGATCAGCGGCACGCCGCCCGCCGAGTACTGGATACCCACCTGGATAAGCGAGAGGCCGATCATCAGCACGATCAGCCCCGTCACCAGCGGCGGAAGAGCGAATCGCAGGCGTCCGACGAAACTGCCGAGCAGGAAATGGAAGACCCCGCCGATCACGACGCCCCCCATCAGCGCACCCATGGCAGCCACACCTTGCCCCGCGACGATCGGAATCATCACCGGCAGGAATGCAAAGCTGGTGCCCTGGACGATTGGCAGGCGCCCGCCGACGGGGCCCATGCCGATGGTCTGGAACAGAGTCGCGATGCCGGCGAACAGCATCGCCATTTGGATCATGTAGATGAGGTTGGGAAAATCGGGAGAATTGGAGCCGAAGCCGAAACCTGCCGCCCCTGCCACAATGATCGCAGGCGTCACATTCGAAACGAACATCGCCAGCACATGCTGAATGCCCAGCGGCACCGCCTGCACCAGCGGCGGTGTGTAGTCGGGATTGCTCAAATCCGCAGGCGTTGCGCCCATATCGGCAGAAGCCGTTGTTTGTGTCATTTCGTTCCCCAGTTGCGTTTCAGAAGCCCTGAAATCTTTTTTGGCGAAGCATCGGTCACAAACGGACGCGCATCTATCTATATTTTTTTGAAAGACAGCCAGAATTTCGCACATCAGTCACGCTGAGCATTGAAGTGTCGACCGAAGGAAATTCTTCAACATTTTCTGATTGGATCGCGACCGCTCCCGAGTTCGAGACGGACAGCCTGAAACCGGCGTGCCCCGTTCGCTGTAAAGATCGAAAGACGCCGACGCTCCGATGTTTTCACTCCAAGCCCTCAAGAGGTCCGCCCGATACGAGCTGATCCGTGCCGGTTTGGAAGGCACCGCCCTCGCCTTGCGCACTGGACTTCCCCTGGCGACCGGGGGGCGCGGTGTGATCTTCGCGCTGCATCATGTCGACCCCGAAACCCCGGCGCGTTGGGTTCCCAACGCATGGCTAAGCGTAACCCCCGCCTTCCTGGAAGAAGCGATCCATACATCGCTTGAACAGGGGCTCACACCGATCGCCCTGCAGGATCTGCCCGAACGCCTCGCCGACCGTCGGGATACGCGCCGCTACGTCTGTTTTACGCTCGATGACGGCTATCGCGACAATGCCCGTTTCGCGGCGCCCGTTTTTCGCCGCCACGCGATCCCCTACACGGTTTTCGTGACCTCCGGCTTTGTCGAGCGCAGCCGTTCGATCTGGTGGAAAACAGCTCAGGAACTGGTCATGAAGATCGACACGGTCGATCTGTCGCCCTTCGGTCTCGACGAGCGCGTTGACACCGCAACACCGGTTGCCAAGGTCGCCTTGTTCGACCGCTTGTCGAAGATCTTGAACGAAGCGCCGGACGAAGACGTGGCGATTACGCGGCTGAACGTGCTTGCGCATGCACATGGCGTCGACCCGCTGGCAATAACCGAGCGCTTGACCATGAACGCCAGCGAACTCGCGGCGCTCGCCGGCGATGCCCTTGCCCGTTTCGGCGCGCACACGCTCACCCACGCCAATCTGCGCAAGGTGGACGACGCGCGCCTCCGATACGAAATGACCCACTCGGCCGCAAAAGTCCGCGATTATGTCGGCGTGGACCCGACCACCTTTGCCTATCCTTACGGCTATCCTTCCGCCGTGGGCGCGCGCGAAGTCGCCGCCGCGCAGGCAGCCGGTTTTACCGCGGCCGTTACGACACGCCCAGGTTTGCTTTCCTCCTCTTCCAGAGAAGCGCCCACGGCGCTTCCCCGCGTGTCGTTGAACGGGTTTTATCAACGCGGACGCTATGTGCGTGCACTGCTTTCCGGACTGCCCTTCTGGCTGCGGCGCGCGAATGCAAGACCCTGATTTCCACGCCGATCGTCGCACGGCACGCATTGTCAGTATCCTAGACAAGGCGGTTGCAGCGCCCTTGCGAGCCACCTAAGAAAGAGATGAGTTGTGGAAGGGTTCTCATGAAGATCGCTACCTGGAACATCAACGGCGTCAAGGCGCGTATCGACAACCTCCTGCATTGGCTGGAAGAAGCCGGTCCGGATATTGCCTGTCTGCAGGAGATCAAATCCGTCGATGAATCGTTTCCCCGCGAATCGATCGAAGCGTTGGGCTATCACGTGGAGACCCACGGCCAGAAAGGGTTCAACGGCGTCGCGTTGCTTTCCAAGCTACGCTTCGACGAGGTCCACCGCGGCCTGTCGGGTGACGAGAGCGACGAACAGGCCCGCTTCATCGAGGGCGTTTTCTCCACCGACAAGGGCGTCCTCCGCGTGGTTTCGCTCTATCTGCCCAATGGTAATCCGGTCGACAGCGAAAAATTTGCCTACAAACTCGGCTGGATGGAGCGGCTGGAAGCCTGGAGCGTTGAACGTCTCAAGCTGGAGGAACCGCTGGTTCTGGCCGGAGACTACAATGTCATTCCCGAACCGGAGGATGCCAGACACCCCGACGCGTGGGTGGGCGACGCTCTGTTCCGCCCGGAGAGCCGCCAGGCTTTCCGCCGGCTTGGTGCTCTCGGCTTCACCGACGCCCTGCGCGCCGTCAACGACGATGACGGTATCTACACCTTTTGGGATTATCAGGCCGGCGCCTGGCAAAAAAACAACGGAATCCGAATCGACCATCTGATGCTGTCGCCGGAAGCCGCCGATCATCTGGGCTCTGTTACGGTCGAAAAGCATACACGCGGCTGGGAGAAGCCTTCCGACCACGTGCCCGTGGTGCTCGACTTGAAACTTTCCGCCGCCTGACACGGCATCAGCCCCTGCACAATCGATGGCCCGCGCCGGAAGCGCGTGCTAATATGACCCGGTTATGTTCGTGTTCCGGCACGCAAGGATCGCTGCACTGACGGCGCTTGTCTCGTTCCCGGCCGCAATATCGGCTGCCGGCGATTGCCAATGCCGCGCAAACGGACAAGCCTTCTCTCAAGGGGAAACGACCTGTCTTTTATTGCCCGACGGCCCGCGCCTGGCGCGATGCGAGATGGTGCTCAACAATACGTCCTGGACGCTGCTGGATCGTGCGTGTCTTGCAGTGTCGAAGCGGTTGGAAAGGCGGTCATCCGTGAAAGTGGCGCATATCGGTGCGCGGTCCAGCGGGCATTAAACCGCTAGGCTATCCGATCAATCGAAACCGTTTTCGCGTAGATCGTGCGCAAGTGCGATCGCCGTCCGACGGTCGGATTCTCCGGCCAGTGCGAAAGCCTGTTCCTGCATGGTGCGGATCCAGCCCACATCGCCGGGAGCGGCATGGTCGAGCGCCG
Organism: uncultured Nitratireductor sp.; assembly: GCF_913053745.1. GTDB lineage: Bacteria > Pseudomonadota > Alphaproteobacteria > Rhizobiales > Rhizobiaceae > Nitratireductor. The sequence continues at coordinate 39,013 of NZ_CAJXGF010000012.1, read as the reverse complement.
CCGTCATCATCGCCAGCCCCTTCACCATGCGACCGCTTTCGAACAGGATATGCCCCAGCATCGCCTGTGCGCCGGAATGCCCTTTTTCGGCAGCCAACTGGAACCAGCGAGCGGCTTGCTGCACGCTCTCTGCCACGCCCTCGCCATCCAGGAACATCCGCCCGACCTGATACTGCGCCTCCGAATTGCGGTAGGTCGCCGCGGCACGCATAAAGTGTTCCTGTGCGGCCAGTGGATTGGCGCGGATCGGACTATCGGGAATGCCCGCCTTGAGATATTTGCCCAGCGCAACCAGCGCATCGGAGACATAGGTTTCGTCGGGGCTGCCCGGTCGTACATCCTGCTGCGCGACCGCGTAGAAGAACTTGAAAGCTTCGTAGTCGTTGCGAGCGACACCGTCGCCTTCCGCATACATGCGCGCCAGTTTCCAACGCGCGCCGACCTGGCCGTTCTCGGCGGCGTAGCGGTAGGCCTCCACGGCCTCCTCCTTCTCGCCGCGCTTGTAAGCGGAAAAGCCGAAACGGAACACAGCCCAAGGGCTGCGCTTCTCCGGCTCCTGGATAACGGCGTTCTCGTCAAGCGCGTAAGCGGTCCCCGGCAGCGCCACCACGGACGCCACCAGCCCGGCAAGAACAGCAGTTTTCCCTGTTTCAAATATCCGCATAACAGTGCGTTTCTTTCTGAGCCCCCGGATGGGTAACGGCACCGTCGCGGGCCGACCCGACCGTCTGGGCGTACTTCCAGATCGCGCCGGATTGATAATCCGTCTCGCGCGGTTTCCATTCCTTCGCGCGCTCCTTGAGTTCTTCCTCGCTGAGCGCCACTTCGATCGTTCCCGTTTCGGCGTCGATCGTGATCACGTCGCCATCCTTCAAGAGGCCGATGGGGCCGCAGGCAGCGGCTTCCGGTCCAACGTGACCAATGCAGAGGCCACGGGTCGCACCGGAGAAGCGGCCATCGGTAATGAGCGCAACCTTGTCGCCCATGCCCTGCCCGTAGAGCGCCGCCGTGGTCGCAAGCATCTCACGCATTCCCGGTCCGCCCTTCGGGCCTTCATAGCGAATGACCAGCACTTCGCCTTCCTTGTAATTCCGCTCCTGAACGGCTGCGAAGCATTCCTCCTCGGAATCGAAGCAGCGTGCCGGCCCCGAGAACGTCAGTTTTTTCATGCCGGCAACCTTCACGATCGCACCTTCGGGGGCCAGATTGCCCTTGAGACCAACCACGCCACCGGTCTTCGTGATCGGGTTGTTCGCCGGACGCACCACATCCTGCTCCGCGTTCCAGGCAACATGCTCCATGTTTTCGGCAATTGTGCGGCCAGTCACCGTCATGCAATCGCCGTGCAGATATCCGTGCTCCAGAAGCGACTTCATGAGCAGTGGAATACCGCCGGCCTCGAACATGTCCTTGGCGACATATTTGCCGCCGGGCTTCAGATCGGCGATGTACGGCGTCTTCTTGAAGATTTCGGCCACGTCGAACAGCGTGAAATCGATCCCCGCCTCGTGCGCGATCGCCGGCAGATGCAGCGCGGCATTGGTGGAGCCACCCGAAGCGGCAACCACGGCGGCCGCATTTTCCAGCGCCTTGCGGGTCACGATATCGCGCGGACGGATCTGCTTGGCGATGAGTTCCATCACCTTCTCGCCCGAAGCGTAGTTGAACCGGTCGCGCATTTCGTAAGGTGCCGGTGCACCGCAGGAATAGGGCAACGCCAAGCCGATCGCTTCGGCAACCGTGGCCATCGTGTTGGCTGTGAACTGCGCGCCGCAGGAGCCGGCAGAAGGACAGGCCGCCTGCTCGATCTCCGTCAGATCGTCGTCGGAAATGGAGCCGACCGAATGCTGGCCCACGGCCTCGAACACATCCTGAACGGTGATCTGGCGTCCGCGATAATTGCCGGGCAGGATCGAACCGCCATAAATGAAAACAGAAGGCACGTTGAGGCGCACCATCGCCATCATCATGCCGGGAAGCGATTTGTCACAGCCGGCCAGACCGACGAGCGCGTCATAACAGTGGCCACGCATGGTCAGCTCAACGGAATCGGCGATGACCTCGCGCGACACGAGCGACGACTTCATGCCCTGGTGCCCCATGGCGATGCCGTCGGTCACGGTAATGGTGGTGAACTCGCGCGGCGTGCCGTGGGCCGCCGCAACGCCTTTCTTGACCACCTGCGCCTGACGCATCAGCGAAATATTGCAGGGCGCGGCCTCGTTCCAGCAGGTGGCGACACCCACGAGCGGCTGCGCGATCTCTTCTTCCGAAAGCCCCATGGCGTACAGATACGAGCGATGCGGCGCCCTTGCCGGGCCTACCGTAACGTATCGGCTTGGAAGTTTGTCTTTCGAAATTGCTTTTGCGTCCATAATTACCCCAGCCGCAGCGCGCGGCACTTCTCCTGAACAGTCGGTTGTGTCCCGTGCGCCATCGAGCATTTTCGATGCGCCGGGTTTATGGCGGGAAATTGGCGTTCCGTCCCGCCCCTGTCTTAACCGAATGCTTATTGAGAAACTGTTGCCAAATGGGCACAGAGGTCTGTGCACAAGTGTCAGGGGGCGTCAGCAGAAGGAAACAGGGCACGCGAAGCGCCCTGTCGAAGACGAGCCGTCAGGGCTGAGCCTCTTGCTTTTCGCGCTTTCGCGCAATGATCGAGGCGACAACCGAACCACCGATAAGAAGCACGGTCACCGAGAGAGCCAGTGGCGAAGGAATCTTGATCCAGTGAGCGATCAGCATCTTCAGACCGATAAACATCAGCACCAGCGAAAGACCGGTCTTCAGATGTTTGAAGGTGCGCATCATGCCCGAGAGCACGAAGAACATGGCTCTCAAACCCATGACGGCAAAAACATTGGATGAGAAGACGATGAAGGGATCGTTGGAAATTGCCAGAACGGCTGGAATGGAATCGACGGCGAAGATCAGGTCCGTGAACTCGACCGTGACCAGGACGACGAAAAGGGGTGTCATGAAGAGCATGCCGTTGCGCCGGGTCAGAAAGCGCGAGCCTTCATATTCCTGCGTCACGCGGCCGGTGCGCATCAGAAGTTTCACCACGCGGCTTTCGCCAGGGTCGACCATTTCCTCGTCCGACGTCATCATCTTGAAGCCGGAAAACACGAGCAGCGCGCCCAGTGCCATGCCGATCACCATGAACTGATCGACCAGCTTCACCCCCGGCACGATCAGCGAGAGACGCATCACGATCGCGCCCAGAATGCCATAGAAAAGCACGCGGTACTGCGCTTCCGAGGGCACTTTGAAATAGGTGAAGATGAGCGCAATGACGAAGATATTATCGAGGGAAAGCGCCTGTTCGATCAGATAGCCGGTCAAGAATTCCGCGCCGCGGTCCTTGCCGCCGAAATAGAACACGCCCATGGCGAAAATCATGGCCAGCGCCACATAGCCAGCAACGGTTTTCATTGCTTCACGTGTCGAGATTACATGATCGCGGCGATGCAGAACGAAAAGGTCGAAAAAGAGAACAATGGCCACGAAAGCCAGAAAGCCGGGCCACAGCCAGTCATGCATTGTCATTGGAAGGATACGAGGTTTGCGCCGCGTCAGCGCGTTGTCGTACGATCCGACATCACAGGCAACGCCTTGCCTGCCAGAGGGGCCCGGACCGGGTGACCACTCTTATGTGCGGCAAAACCGGGCGCAGTGCAAGCCCAGGCAGCGCACGAACCATGTCGTTATGCAATTCTGCATGGTGAAAGCCGTCGATCGAAACGAGAAGACCCGGCCGAAGCCGGGTCTTAAACAAGACGATTTGTTTAAAGCTTGGGTTGTTACCACTTGACCGAATAGCTCGCAGAGACAATTCCTGCCCAACCCGAATCCACGGACGCACCGAACTCGTTGGAATCCGCCGCGGTGATCTCGGCGGACGTTAAATAGGACACCGCGCCACCGAGGCGCAGTTCGCCGCCCAACGGATCTTTGATGCCGACGCCGGTCGCCAAAAGCCATTTGTCGGTCCGAAAATCGTACCCTGTGGCAACGCCACGATCCCATTGTAACGAAACGAGACCTGACACATTGTCGTTAAACGCGTGTCCAATACCGCCGGTTACCGTCCAACCATCCCGCCAATAATACTGGTTCAAGCTGTCGATCGTTCCAATGACAGGAACACCGGACATGCTCAGGTCGAGTGTCTCATTCACCGACCAGTCCGTCCATTTGACAGAACCGAATGCAAGCCAGCCGGGAGCGATGCCCGATTGAACCTTCAACTCGACGCTTTGCGGAAGGCTTCCGCGGCCCGTCGTTGTGAGCGGAATCACGCCAGCAAGCGAACCTGTTCCATCGGCGTTGTGCTTCGTTCCCGAACGGTACATGAGTTGGGTGCGGAATGCGATTTCGGGAATTTCATATCCGACCCCGGCACGCCACCCCGTGGCCGTGCTGTTGAGATCGACGCTCAATGGGGCGGAACCGAGACCCGGTAATGTCGGAAGCGCGCTCAACGAATAATCGAACTTTTCGACAAAACCGCCCCCCAGTATGGAAAGCCGTCCCTTTCCAAGGTCGAAAAAGACCGCACACGTCGCGCCAAACTCTGTAACCGTAAAATCCTCACTCAGCTTGCCCGTAAGACCGTACGGTGCGTCGTATACTGAGTTCGCCCCGTAGGCGCTCGTGAACGTTCCCGCGCAGGACAGATTGTCGCTTACCTTGAGTTTTATTGCAGCGCTGGGGATAGCATATGTGCCCAGATAATCTGTGCCAACGACTCCACCCGACGTCGTCCCCCCCGGACCGGTCTTGAACTTCTGCGTGGGCACAACAATGATCGCGCCCGCCCGCATGTTGAAATTGCCTTCCTCGTACAGAATATCGGTGTCTGCAGTGCCGCGCGAAAAACCACCGGCATGAGCAGACCCTATCGCTGCAGCTAAAACGGTCGAAGCCGAAAGAATGCGAACTAAACGCATGAGATCCCCTCTCCTCCAATTGTCGGTTCGAGAATAGCAGCGCCGTCCCAAACCTCAATTGTTACTGTACAACTTGTCGCACCTCACGCTTACGTTAACGTAATACGTCTATCGGATAGCCGTATGGCAACGGTTGCGCTTACCGTCAGCTACGCGCCGCGCACCTTAAAATTCCCTTGGAATCGGCATATTTTGGCTCACCGCGCGCACAATCCGGGCTCCAGTGGCACAAAAGCCACACCACCCTAGGATTTCGTCGAACTGTCATAAATCAGACGCTTTGAGCTCCTTTTCGCGCCTATCCCGCCGCAGCCGACGAATCAACCGCACATGCGAAAAGCCGCGCTCGCTATAATCGGCGAGCGCGGCTTTCGGATTCGACAATCCCTGTTCAGCCCTTCAGCCAGCGTCCCTGACACGTGCGAGTGCCACTTCCAGCTTACTCCTGGCTTCGGCGAACTCGGCGAGTTTCTCGCGCTCCGCCGCCACGATCTCCTCCGGCGCATTGGCCACGAATTTGTCGTTGCCGAGCTTCTTTTCCAGACGCTGCGTCTCGGAGACCGTCTTGGCGATCTCCTTTTCCAACCGCGCGGCTTCCGCCGAAAGATCGATCAGATCGCCCAACGGCAGGCAGAAGGTGGTGTCGCCGAGCACGATCTGCGCCGAGCCCTTCGGCGCTTCGCCGGCAAAGCCAAGCTCGCCCACGCGTGCAAGCCGACGAATGGCCGGGTCGTGACGGGCAATGCGCGCGCGCATGGCCTCGTCCGCCCCGACAGCCACCAGCGGCGCGGTGGCGGATGGCGGCACATTCATTTCCGCACGCACCGAACGGATGCCCGACACAAGATCGACAAGCCAATTGATGTCGGCCGCCGCATCGTCGTCCTCGAAATCGGGCGCTGGCCAGCGCGACAGCGCCAGAACGGCGACGCGCCCGGCGTCCCCGCCCGTGTGGGCCCACAACTCTTCCGTCATGAAAGGCATCATCGGGTGGAGGAGCTTGTATGTTTCGTCGAGCACATAGGCCGCACAGGCGCGGGCCTCGGCCTTGGCCTCCTCGTCCTCACCGGCGAAAACCGGCTTCAGAAGCTCCAGATACCAGTCGCAGAACAGACTCCACACGAAACGATACGCGGTTCCCGCCGCCTCGTTGAAGCGATATGTCTCGATACCCTCGGTCACGCCCTTCGCGGCGCGCGTCAGCTCCGTCAGGATCCAGCGGTTAATGGCGAGCTTCGCATTTTCGGGGCGGAAGCTCTCGTCCCGCTTGACGCCGTTCATTTCTGCGAAACGCGTCGCGTTCCAGAGTTTGGTGCCGAAATTGCGGTAGCCGGCCACGCGCGCCGGGTCGAGCTTCACGTCGCGGCCCTGTGCCGCCATGATCGTCAGCGTGAAGCGCAGCGCGTCGGCGCCGTATTCGTCGATCAATTCGAGTGGATCGATGACATTGCCTTTCGACTTAGACATCTTCGCGCCCGACTTGTCGCGCACCAGCGCATGCACATAAACGGTGTGGAATGGCTCCTCTTCCATGAAGTGCATGCCCATCATCATCATCCGGGCGACCCAGAAGAAGATGATGTCGAAGCCGGTCACCAAAACCGATGTCGGATAGTAACGTGCAAGCTCCGGTGTCTTGTCCGGCCAACCGAGCGTCGAGAACGGCCACAGCGCGGAGGAAAACCATGTGTCGAGCACGTCCTCATCACGTGTCAGGATTTCGCCGGGCTTGAAATTTTCCAGCTTGTCCTCGACCCAGGCCTTCCAGGGGCCCTCGTGCGAGATGTAGTGCTGGATTGCGGCCTCAAGCGCGGTCTCCTCATCCTTCTCGACGAAGACCTGTCCGTCCGGGCCGTACCAGGCCGGAATCTGGTGTCCCCACCATAGCTGGCGGGAAACGCACCAGGGCTGGATGTTTTCCATCCACTCGAAATAGGTCTTTTCCCAGTTTTTCGGCACGAAATTCGTGCGCCCCTCGCGCACCGACGCGATTGCGGGCTTCGCCAACGTCTTCGCGTCCACATACCACTGGTCGGTCAGGAACGGCTCGATCGGCACGCCGCCACGGTCGCCATGCGGCACCATGTGCTTGTGTGGTTCGACCTTCTCCAGGAGTTCGGCCTCCTCCATCATGGCGACGATCTTCTTGCGCGCATCGAAACGATCCTCACCGTCGAGCTCGGCGATCGTCCGCGCCAAAGGCGCATCGGCTCCCTCCAACCCGTCGAGAAACGCTTCGTTGCCCTTGAGCGTGATCGTGGCGTCGGTGGCCATCACATTGATCTGCGCCAGATCGTGCCGCTTGCCGACGTCGAAGTCGTTAAAATCGTGCGCCGGTGTCATCTTGACGGCGCCGGTGCCGGCTTCCGGATCAGGATAGTCGTCGGCGACGATGGGTATGCGCCGGCCGACCAGCGGCAGGAGCACATTCTTGCCCACCAACTCTCTGTAGCGTGGATCGTCCGGATGCACTGCGACACCGGAATCGCCCAGCATCGTTTCCGGACGCGTCGTGGCCACCACCACATAATCGCGTGTCTCATAGCCATCGGGATCGCCGTCCGAAGGCCGCCAGATCACGCGGTTGCCTTCTTCGTCCAGCCTGTAGGGATGCTCATAGGTCAGCCCATCGGCGAGCGGGTAACGGAAATGCCATAGATTGCCGTTGGTCTCGACCTGCTCGACCTCGAGATCCGAGATCGCCGTCAGAAGCTTCGGATCCCAGTTGACGAGGCGCTTGTCCTTGTAGATCAGCTCCTGCTTGTAGAGCGACACGAACACCTCGACCACGGCCTTCGACAAGCCTTCGTCCATGGTGAAACGCTCGCGTGACCAGTCGCAGGAGGCACCCAGCCGCTTGAGCTGGTTCATGATCGCGCCGCCCGACTCCGCCTTCCATTCCCAGACCTTGTCCACGAATTTCTCGCGACCAATATCGCGGCGATGCTGCTGTTTCTCCATGAGCTGGCGCTCGACCACCATCTGCGTGGCGATGCCTGCATGATCCATGCCCGGCTGCCACAGCACGTCCTTGCCGCGCATACGCTCGAAGCGCACCATGATGTCCTGCAGCGTGTTGTTGAGCGCGTGGCCCATATGCAGCGAACCGGTCACATTCGGCGGCGGAATGACGATGGTGAAAGGCTCCGCGCCGGGTTCGGCTCCGGCACCGGCGCTGAAGGCCCCGGCCTCTTCCCAGCGTGCAGCGATTTTCGGCTCAACGCTTCCCGCGTCGTATGTCTTTTCAAGCATGAGGGTTTCCGCGCTAAGAGCAATTCCGAAAAAAGTGGAAACCGATTTTGTCCGGAATTGCGTGGAATCAACAGATCATCCCGTTTCATCGTTTCCTGCGAAACGATGAAACGGCAAACCAGCAATCTGGTCCGTTCACAGCACGGTGTAAAGCCGAAGGGTCAGGTCAAGTCAACCGGCAGGCAACACAGCTTATCCGCCGCGCGCAATCCGCTCGATTTCTTCGCGCACGAGGCGCTCGACGATGTTCGGCAAATTGTTGTCCAGCCAATCCTGCAGCATGGGCCGCAGCATTTCCTCAGCCATTTGATCGAAATTGCGCCGACGGTTGGCCTCGAACGCCTCGTTCAACTCTCCAAAAGCCGCCGCCACCTTGCGGCCGGTATATTCCGACAGGATGCTTTGCTTCGCGTCGTCACCGGCTTCGCCTGTGATTGCCTGGGGCATTCGGGTCGGCTCATGTGAATGCCGGTCGGCTCCACCTTCTGCCATGGTGATCGTCGACCGAGCAGTCTGCGCCTCGGCGAGCCGCTGCATGAGACCACGATCCACGCCCGGCTCCGTGTCTGACGAAGCCGTCTCCGCCGTTGCGGAAAACGACGTTGCAGATTCCGCGGAGGATTTTTCGTCCTCACGCTTTGCCGCGTCGCGCAACTCGGTACGAAAACTCTCCACCTGATGAGACTGTTCGGCAGAAGCGGCTTCCTCGTGATCGGACGGACCCGCATGCAAGGGACGCGCCGATTGACGGGAGGGCTGGCTTTGCGGCAACGCATTCTGCGAAAACACCTCGGAGCCGTGCGCCTCCGCCTCTCCAAGAACATCATTCGGCGCTTCGTTCGTCGGTGCCTCTCCAGTCTCGCCGGCGTCGGCCGAACGCGCCGCAGGCGCATCGTTGTCTTCGATGATACGACGGATCGATGCGAGAATTTCCTCCATGGAAGGCTCGCGCTGGTTTCCGTTCGAAGTCAGCGCTTCGACTGCTGCTTCCATTTTCTGCGCCCCGAAACCCTGTGACATAGTCAAATTTGCCGCCTCTAGCCTGTGTCCGCTTCACCGGCATCGTCCGAAAGACAATCTCTGATCTCGCTCGGTCACCGGTGCAAACGGTCGAATCACAACACCGAGGGTACCGCAGGGCCGGTCCCATGAGAATCCCCACACCGGACCTGTCTCAGGTTGCACACAAGAATGCCGGGCTCCTTACGGGCCCGGCATGCACAATCGGATGAGAAAGAAAGGGCGAAACCGGCGTATCCGGCCCTGACAGGGGTCAGCGACCGTCCGGCGTGCGAAGGCCGTACCATTTGTCCTTTACGGCCTGATAATGTTCTTCAGGGCGATATTCGCTGACCTGAAGCCCGAGACGGCTCGCAGAGAGGCCTCCGGTGGCCGAAAGGATTGCGTAGCTTGCAACCACGATGTCGCGCTCGGCGCTGACTTGATTGATCTTCGCGTCGATCACATCAGCCTGGGCGTTCAATACATCGAGCGTGGTCCGCTGACCGACATTGCGCTCTTCGATCACGCCGTCGAGAGCAAGTTGTGCCGCCTGCACCAGTTCGCGGTTTGCGGAAAGCGATTCACGCGCCGCCTGATACTGGCTCCACGCCGAAACGACCGCTGCGCGAACCTGATCGCGGCTGACATCGAGATTGATGCGCGCCTGTCCGAGCGATTCCTTGTTTTTGCGCACCTGGGCGGAGGCCTGCCCACCCTGATAGATCGGCACCGTCAGATTGAGGCCGATGCGCGCAGCATCGCGCGATCCGTCAGCCGATAAGCCGGGCGTGCTGTCCTGATAGCTGTGCGACAATCCAACCGAGCCGGAGACCTGGGGCAGGAAGGCGCCTTCCGACGATTTCACCCGGAACGACGCGGTATCGATCTGGTGCTGTCGGGCCTTGATAACGGGATGCCCGGCCAACCCCAGCGACAGCGCGCTGTCGAGATTCCGGGGAAGAAGGTTTGCCAGCGGTCGGGCAGCCTTCAGGCTGTTCGGCTCATCGCCGATGAGCTGGCGGTACACCGCGGAACTCGATGTCACGGACGCTCTTGCAGCGCTGAGCTGCGCCAGCGCTGCCTGCCGGCGTGCCTGCGCCTGCGCCACATCGGTGCGCGTGCCCTCACCAACATCGAAGCGGGAGCGCGCAGAGCGCACCTGCTCTTCGAGGAATTCGAGATTCTGAGAGCGCAGCCCGGCGATCTGGCGGTCTCGAATCACGTCCATATAGGCGCTGGCGGCGTTGAAAAGCGTATCGAGCTCCTGATTGCGCAACGCCTCGCTGGCAGCACGAACCGACGCTTCTGCGGCCTGAACGTTATTGCGCGTCTGGAAGCCGTCGAAGATCGGTTGCGTCAGCGAAATGCCGAATTCGCCGGTGCGGATATCGGTGCCGTCATTGTGGGACAGTCCGAGCGAAGCGGTGCCCTGCACACGCGGCCGCATGCCGGACTTGGCAATCGCGACATCCTCGTCCGTCACCCGCACGCCGGCGCGTTCCGCATTGAGTGTGGAATTGTTCTCGTAAGCTTTTGCCAGAGCACCCAGAATGGTTTCGGCAGATGCGGCGACCGGCGCAGCAATCAACGCTGACGACGCCACCAGAGGGATCAGGAAACGACGGTAAAAAGACACGATCTGTCAACCTCGGACTGTTATCGGCAGCCGTGCCAACAGGACACCACCACCCCGATTGTATGTTCCGGTCTTCCGACCGGGCACCCACGCCCGGGAGACATACGCATCAGCCTGTCCCCCACCCCCAAATCAAGCGCTCTTTAAAAAGACGTTACATCAAACCCTTGATCAATTCCGTTGCAGGAAAGCAACAAGTATCCTCTCAAAAGACGAATGTGGGCTCTTTTTGGAACCCGGGCAGCGGCTTGACCGCCAGATTGAAAGCTCGACGGCTGGATACGACACCGTCATCCTTCACGAAAAGGTGCGCCTGGGCTGCATTGCCCACGCCCACCACCGCGACCAGGCGCCCACCGTCGCGCAGTTGATCCAGCAGGTTCTGGGGAACGTCGTCGACCGCGCCGCCGATGAAAATCACGTCATAAGGCGCATCGTCGGCGTAGCCGCCCTGCAATGCGCTGCTGACGACAGCGACATTGACGCAACCAAGATCGCTCAGCGCTTCCGTCGCGGTGGCAGCCAGTTCTTCGTCGCTTTCGAGCGCAACGACGAAGCTTGCAAGGCGCGACAGAACGGCAGCGCTATAACCGGTGCCTGCTCCCACGTCGAGAACCACATCGCTGGATTGGACATCGGCCAGTTGGATCAATTTGCCGAATGCGGCCGGTTCCATAAGGTAGCGCGCGCCGATGCCATCCGACGGCGATGCAATCTCCAGATCCTCATCGAGATAAGCGAGTGACTTCTTACGACCCGGCACAAACGCTTCGCGGGGAATGTCGCCCATCGCGTCCAACAGGGAAACGTTGGTCACATCCGAGGTCCGCAACTGCCCTTCCACCATGTTGGCGCGCTGCTGGGAGAAGTCGATTGTCATGCGTCTGATTCCCGAAGCCTGTTTTCGAGTCTTCTGCGGGTGAACATTCCCAATCGACCGAAAACAACGATTTAAACGGTTTGCTAACGGCTGCCGCCGCCCCTGTCAATCGCCCCGCGACGGCCGGGGAAGGACACGCGCGAACGCTCTCTGCGGGTTCACCCGGATCGCTTGAACTTCGATCGTTCTGCCGGCCCTTCCAAGCCTGCGCCAAACCATCGGATCAGCCCGGCAGGGGGCCGAATTCCTCATCGTCTCCCCCCGGCAGGTCAAACAACCCCGCGCCCCACCGCGCGCGGCGCCAGTCTTCCTTGGCCGCTTCGATACGTTCTTTCGATGAGGCGACAAAGTTCCACCAGATATGGCGCGGTCCGCCGAGAGTCGCGCCGCCCAGAAGCATCAGCCGCGCGCCTCCTGGCCCGGCGCTGACGGTGATGGAATCGCCGGGACGAAAAACCATCATTCGCCCGGCTTCGAACACCTGTCCAGCCACCGAAATCGCTCCATCGATCACGTAAATACCCCGATCTTCATGATCGTCGGGCAATGGAAAGCGCGCATCTGGGCCCAGAGAGACATCGGCATAAAACATATCTGTGTAAACTGTTGCCGGAGCCGTTTCGCCATAGGCGCGCCCCAGGATCAGACGCAGCGTCACACCGTCGTCGTCGATTTCGGGCAACGCCTCCTTCTCATGGTGTTCGAAAATCGGATCGGCGTCTTCCATGGTTTCCGGCAACGCCACCCAGGTTTGAATGCCCAGCAGGCTGTGCGGTCCCTGCCGCGCGACCGCGCTGGTGCGTTCGGAATGAGAGACGCCTCGCCCCGCCACCATCCAGTTCAGCGCACCGGGATGGATAATCTGGTCGGAGCCGATGCTGTCGCGATGGTGAAAATCGCCCCGAAAAAGATAGGTGACGGTCGCCAGCCCGATATGTGGGTGCGGGCGCACGTCGATCCCCTGGCCTGTCAGGAACTCCGCCGGTCCGGCCTGATCGAAAAAGATGAAGGGCCCGACCATCTGCCGCTTGGGCGCTGGCAAGGCCCGCCGCACCTCAAAACCGCCAATGTCTCGGGCACGCGGAATAATGAGTGTTTCGATGGAGTCGGCATCGATGTCATCCGGGCACCCCGGGGACAGAGCGGGATTCCAGCTCATGGCAGCATCCTTTGTAGCGGGCACGGTTCTGCAAAAAGGAATACCACCCCCGCCCTCGGCCGGAAACATCGCGATCGTTGACAATGCGTCACCGACCCGACCTTGCAGAAGAGTGAGCAAATGAAGGTGTGTAGCGAGCCGCAGAACGCCGGCAACCAGAACCTTAACCGCACAAGCAGCGCAAGGACCGCAACCCAGCTCACACAATAGCGAGACGCGCGATCGCTTAAGTAGCTGTCATTACTGAATAAAAAGGGAAATTGGAGGCCTCGCCCGGAATCGAACCGGGGTGCAAGGATTTGCAGTCCTCTGCGTAACCACTCCGCCACGAGGCCATGCCGGCAAGCGGCACCGGCTGTTCAATAGGTTGCGTCCAATTCGCCGTCAAGCGGGCAAACGCCTTCGCCGTAAAATTATCCGGGGAGACAGCGCTTTTCGCATGTCCGCGAAAGGTTTACCGACCGCGTGTGCCGACCTTCCGCTCCTTGCGGCGGCTCCACCAGACCGTCGCTCTACGCCGTTGACGCCGCACGGAGGCAATGTCGTAGGATAAAATCAAAAGCCCGAACGGTATCATCCAGAATCCCAACACCGGGAGAAAGCCGAACAGTCCCAGCAAGACAAGGAGGACGCCGCCAGCGATACGGGCAAGCCGCGAACGGGGTATTGGAATGCGTTTTCCCATGAGAGGAACCGACGGACGCCTGCTTTCCTCCGCCTTAGGACCGTGGTTTCGCTCACTCATCCGTCGTTCCATTAACCGTTCTCAGCCCTCAAGATGAGATTGTTCTACAAATGCAGAAGTCCCATATGTGTTGCAAAAGCAGTCCATGCGAGGACCTGTCCGAAAAAAACGGCAAAAATCACATTTGGCGCTTTGCAAAGCCGATTTTGGTTTGCTATAGGCTCGCTCACTCGCACGAGCAAAGGCATTCCCCGGTAGCTCAGTGGTAGAGCAACCGGCTGTTAACCGGTTGGTCGCTGGTTCGAATCCGGCCCGGGGAGCCACTTTTCACACCTTTCATATGATATTCTCTTGAATTCGATGCATGGCATCATCGTTTCAGACGACGGCGCCTTCGCACGCTCCCACCCGTCACACCGCTCGACGGTTTCTCTTCGCGGCAATCCCATCGACACGCATTCGCCGTTTTTCAATGGTTATTCTCAAATGCATCCGTGTGTGGAGTCTGGAATGTCGAAGAAAATGATCACATCGATCCTCGCTCTTGGAACTGCCGGTCTGATTCTCGGCGGCTGTGTTTATGAAGAGGGTTATGCATACGATTCCGATTATCGCCGCCCCTATGTGAGCAGCGGATTCTATGAATATGATCGTTACGACCGAGACGATTACCGCAGCTACCGTCAAAGATATGACCGCGATCACTGGCGCAAGCAGAGAGCCCGGCGGGCCGATCGTGAGGATCGTCGCTCACGTCGTGAGCGCAGGCACACATCGCGGGAAGGCATCATCAAGGAGGAGCGTGTCAAACGCATCGTCAATCCGCGCGTCCGCCTCCTGCCGCCCCAGGAGCGCGATCGGCATTAAAAGACGCGGGAGCGCGACGCGTTCCCCGACCGACCGCATCCGCCCGTCCGCAAAACTACGTATTCATGTCGCCGTTTCCCTGAGATGAGGAAATGCTCTAGTGTCGCGCCATGGTGTTGCGGGGTGGCGCACGGGGGCGCATCGTGTCCGAAGTCGAGTTGAAACTCCTGCTGGAAAAGCAGCAGATTCCCGCTGTCATCGCGCGCATCGAACAATTGCCGCAAGCGATGCGCAAAGTCCACGCAGGCAGGCTTTTGCGCAGTATCTATTTCGACACGCCGGCGCGCATTCTACGCAAAAACGGCATATCCATACGCCTTAGGCGCGACGGCAAGCGCTGGCTGCAGACCGTAAAGCTCAACGGCTCCATTGCCGGCGGTCTCTCCAAAGTTACCGAGATCGAGCAGCCGGCACTCAATGGCGGCATCTCCATCGACGCAATAAAAAACGGCGCCGTACGCGGTGAGATCGAAAAACTGGTCAGCGCAACACCGTTGCAGACCGTCGCCGAAACCCACATTCACCGCACCAGGGTGGATCTTTGTCTGGAGGGTGGCGCAAAAGCGGAACTCGCGGTCGACAGCGGCGCAATAAAGGCAGCCGGACGAAGCGAACCCTTGAACGAACTCGAGATCGAGCTTGTTGAGGGCCATCCGGCAGACCTCTACAAGACCGCGCGTCTCCTCCTGCCTGATGGAGCGGTGCGCTTCTCGCGCTTCTCCAAGGCGGCACGCGGGTTTCTGCTGGCGCAGAGAGGACATATCGAACCGCCCGCAAAGCCGCGCAAGGCGAAATCGGTTCCATTGAATCGCAAAGACGCTCCATCCGACGCCGCGCGCGGCATACTTCGCGAGTGCCTGGCGCAGATTGCGGAAAACATCGAAGCCGTCCGCCGTTGCGACGACATCGAAGGCCCACACCAGTTGCGCATCGGCCTTCGACGATTACGCGTTGCACTTGCCCTCTTCACCTGCGAGTTCGATCCGGCAAGCGCTGAGAAATTCAAGAAGGAAGCCCGCTGGCTCGGTCGCGAAGTGGGACGTTTGCGCGATCTCGATGTCGTCCTGCACGACATCGCGCAGCCCTTCTTCTCCGAAGGCGACCGATCGCACGGAGCCGCACCCGTTCTCGGCACACTGCAACGCCACACCGACGACGTCCGTGCTGATCTTCGTCATCTCCTGTCGGGCGAGCGGGTCAACAATTTTCTCCTTGACCTGTCCGAACTCGCCGAGACCGGTATTCGGGAAGGCAGTTCGACAAAGTCCCGATCGGCCGCAGGCAGGAAGCTGAAGGATCTTGCGCGTGCGAAACTCGAAAAACGCTGGAACCATGTCATAACCAGCGCCAAAGGTATCGACGCCTTCACGCTGGAGCGCAAGCACAGGCTGCGCAAGGAACTCAAGAAGCTGCGCTACACGATCGAGTTCTTCGCCCCCCTCTATACGCCCCGCAGCGTAAAGCGGATGACAGAAAAGCTCAAAACCCTGCAAACCGTTTTCGGCAGCCTGAACGATGCGGCAGTGGCGGATCAGATCCTGAGCAAACCGCCACTCTCTTCCATCAACGATCTCGCCGCACAACGGGCCATCGGGCGACTTGTCGGGAGTTGCGAAACCCGCGCGATCCACGATTGGCCAGCAGCCAAAATCGATTGGAAAGCGGTCAAAACCTGCCCGCCCTTCTGGAAGCAGGTCCGCAAATAGGTGTCATTCGCCGCGAGTGAGAACGAACTGGCTCGTCGCGCCCGATGGAGGAAATGCTTGAAATCGGAACGTTTCTTCTCTCTGCCGGTTGTCTCACCACAAGTCACAATTGGGCGGGCGCAATGAAACAGGAAAACGAACAGCGGCCTTTTTCGGCACCGGAAACCTTATCGGTCACGATACCAGCCGAACTCCTCGCCGCACTCGACCGCTTCAGGATGGTGCAGGACGCAAGTATGACGCGCGATCAGGCGTTGCTCGCGGCGTTGCGGGCCTGGGCACAGTCCAAGGGGTTGTTTCCCACGGCAGGTGATGGCGACGAGGGCTTACGGCCCGACGAACTCAACGCCACAAACGATGATTGACGCAACGCCGCACGGATAATCGCATGCCGACAAAGAATGAACGCGACCCGGTGATGGTGCTGTTCCGCCACGATCTGCGCCTCTCCGACAATCTTGCCCTTTGCGCGGCGACCGAAAAGAATCGGCCCATCGTCACCGCCTTCATTCTCGACGAGCAAAGCGAAGGCGTTCGCCCGCTGGGTGGTGCCCGGCGATGGTGGTTGCATCACAGTCTTTCTGCGTTAACGGCCGATCTCCAAAAGCGCGGACTCAAACTCGTACTACGACGCGGCCCAATGGCGGAGACGGTCACAGCACTCGCCGAAGAGGCCGGCGCCAGCACTGTTTACTGGAACCGGCGGTACGACCCCGCGGAGATCGCCGCCGACACTGACATGAAGGCCGCCCTTCGAGAGCGCGATCTCGAGACGGAAAGCTTCTCTGGCCATCTGCTCCACGAACCATGGCGGTTGAAGACAGGATCGGGGGGGCCATACCGCGTGTTCACTCCCTTCTGGCGCGCGCTGGTCGAGGCCGTGCATCCGCGCCCGCCGGCCGACCGCCCCGAAAATCTGACGCCCTTCGAAGGCAAGGTGGCAACGGATACGCTGGAGGACTGGCATCTCCTCCCCACGAAACCGGATTGGGCAAAGGGCCTGCGCGACACCTGGACACCAGGCGAAACCGGCGCTCAACGGCGGCTTACCGAGTTTCTTCAAGGCCGCGGCGATGGCTACAAGGCCCGCCGCGACGTTATGGGCGAAGCCGGCACGTCCGGCCTTTCGCCGCATCTCGCGCATGGCGAGATCACGCCGTTCCAGATTTGGCAGGCGCTTGACGGCGACACGGATCTCGCCGGTGAGGATGCACGCACCTTTCGCAAAGAGATCGGCTGGCGCGAATTCTGCTGGCATCTTCTGTTCCACAATCCGAAGTTCGCCACGGAAAACTTCAACCGTGATTTCGATGCCTTTCCCTGGCAAAGGGACGACAAGGCGCTCCGCGCCTGGCAGCGCGGTCAGACCGGCTATCCCGTCGTCGACGCGGCCATGCGCCAGCTTTGGCAAACGGGCTGGATGCACAACCGCGCCCGCATGATCGTCGCCTCCTTCCTCGTCAAGGATCTGGGGCTTCACTGGCGGCAGGGCGAGGAATGGTTTTGGGACACGCTGGTGGATGCCGACCCCGCCTCCAACCCGGCCAACTGGCAATGGGTGGCGGGTTCGGGTGCCGATGCGGCACCCTTTTTCCGCATATTCAATCCGGTGCTCCAAGGCGAAAAGTTCGATCCAAAAGGCAATTATGTGCGTGGTTTCGTGCCGGAAATCGAAGCACTCCCCGACAAGCACCTCCACCAGCCGTGGAAAGCACCCGCCGAGATGCTGGACAAGGCCGGCATAAAACTCGGCGACACCTATCCCCGCCCCATGGTCGACCACAAAGCCGCGCGCGAGCGGGCGCTGGAGGCCTACAAATCCGTCAAAAAGGCCGGCTGAGCACCGCCTTTCAGCCTGCTTTCCGCGAAAGAAAATCCGCCGCAACACGCATTTCGCGCATCGGCCGCACCTTCGCGATGCAGGCTTCATAGATCGGATCGGCTTTGTAAGCCGCCAGTGCTGCCTCGTCGCGAAACTCCGCGTAAACGATCACATCCACATCGGTGCCGATCTGGTCCACCTTGCGGTTCAAACCGATCTCGAAAAAATCCGAATGCGGAATGTCGGCCAGCATGCCCAGCCCCTCGGCAATCCGCTCCACGTCCGCCTCGTCTCTGGCACTAAAGAAAACGATGTGTCGAATCACGGGCCTGTCTCCTGAAACTACGCTGCAGATCGCGCCGCCAGGAAGCGGATGTCAATGCGCCGGCGCGCGACATCGCTTGAATCCATTTCTTCGATTTTCTCAATAATTAATTGTTTTAAAAAATAAATCTGCTTCGTCTTCCATTCTCCCGCGAGCCAATGAGAACCGCTTCATCGTGAACACGCAACAGTTAGAGCGCGATGCGATAAAGCGCGAAACCTTCCTTGCCTTCTCCTGCCGGTTCGATCGAAACCCCCTCGACACTGGCAGCGAATTCCGCCCCTTTCGGCCCCGTCTCGAACAGCACCGAAGTATCCGCCAGCGGTTTGAAACTCCAGTTGGCGTCGGCGGAAGGGTTGATCGTGCCCTGCTCGACGATATAGCGCACGATCACGTCGCGGTTCGTGTCAGGCGCGGCAAAGATAACCTTGTCCGGTCCAATGCCTGGAAAGTTGCCGCCGCCTCCGCCGCGGTAATTGTTCGTTGCGACGACAAATTTCTGATCCGGATCGATCGTTTCTCCATTGAACTTCAGGTCCACGATGCGGCTGGATTCCGCATTCTGAAGCTCGCCATCCGATGAATATTTCGCCGGTTGCGACAGATCGATCAGATACGTCACGCCATCGATCACATCGAAATTGTAGGACGGAAAAGACGGATCGAGCAGCGCCTGGTCCGCCTTTCCGGGCTCCACCTGGTTGAAGATGCCAGCCGACATCTCGAGCCACTCCTTGACCTCCGCCCCGGACACAAGAACGGCCTGCACCGTGTTGGGGTAAAGGTAAAGGTCGGCGACGTTCTTGATCGCCACATCGCCCGCCGGCACATCCGTGTAATAGTCGGGACCTCCGCGCCCGCCCGCCTTGAAAGGGGCCGCCGCCGAAAGCACCGGCAGATCCTCGTGCTCGCCGTCCTTCAACATGTCGGTGATGTACCATGTCTGCGCCTGACTTACGATCTGCACCGAGGGATCGTCCGCCACCAGCGCGAAATAGGAATGCAGCGGCGCCGATGTCTTGCCAACCGCCGTGCGCACATATTTCAGCGTCGCCTCATGGTCCGCGCGCACCGCATCCTCGACCGCAGCCTTGCTTTCCACCAGCGGCTCAGTCTGACGCTCCACCCGCTTGAAAATCGGTCGCGCTTCGGAAGAGGAGTTCACCACGACCCAACTTTGACCGTCCCGCTCCAAAAGCAGATCGATCAGCCCCAGATGCGACCCCCAGAACCCGCCCATAACGCCGGGCTTGCCGCCAATCGTTCCTTTCGCGTTGTCGACGCCTTCGAGCCCGTCGAACTTCGGCCCGGGAAAATCCAGATGGCTGTGGCCGGTAACAATCGCGTCGATGCCGGCAACGCCCGCGAGCAGAAGCGAGGCGTTTTCCAGGTTCTCCTCGTATTGCGCGGGACCTATGCCGGAATGCGAGAGCGCCACCACGATGTCGGCACCTTCTTCCCGCATCTGCGGCACCCAGGCTTCCGCCGCCTTGACGATGTCGCGCGTCATCGCCTTGCCTGTCAGATGCTTGGAATCCCAGTTCATGATCTGCGGCGGAACGAAGCCGATCAGGCCGACGCGGATCGGATGTTCATCGCCATTGCCGTCCTTCACACTGCGCTCGAGGATCACATAGGGCTTCATGAAGAGATCGTCCTGACGGCCATTGGCCGCGAGCGCTCCCTTGCTCAGATTGGCGCAGACGAAGGGGAAATTTGCGCCCGAAAGCACCTTGAACATGAAGTCGAGCCCGTAGTTGAACTCGTGATTGCCGAGCGTCGAACAATCGTAGCCCAGCGTGTTCATACCCTTGATCACTGGGTGAATATCGCCTTCCCGCATGCCGCGCTCATAGGCAATGTAGTCACCCATCGGGTTGCCCTGCAGAAAGTCGCCATTGTCCACGAGGATCGAGTTCGTCGCCTCGGCGCGGATCGCGTCTATGATCGAGGCGGTACGCGCAAGCCCCATCGTGTCGTTGGGCTTGTCGGCATAATAATCGTAAGGAAAAACGTGCACATGCAGATCGGTGGTTTCCATGATGCGCAGATGCGCCTGGTTCACCGAAGCGTTGGCGGAGAATGGGTGCATGAGCGCCAGCGAACCCGCCGCTGCCGAACCGGCTAGAAACGAGCGGCGCGAAATCGAAGCGTGCGTTGGGAACATGATCGTCTCTCCTTGGCCTTTGAAAAGGAACCGGCGAAGGGGCATGATTGCGCCGTCGTGCCGAGACTTCCAGCAAAATCTCGTGACGCGCGCATGACAGTCGGACGGCACGTCTTCCACGCGGCCCGTCGCAGGAAGAACAGTCCACAGGCAAGGGAACCCTTAGTGTGGCGCAACGCACAAGGGCGGAGGAAACGCAAGGATGAGCGATATGCCAGGCGAACGCGGTAAGAGCTATGCCTCCCCACCCTGCTTCATGCACGAACTGGACGGTGGTCACGGATCGTCGGGGGAAGAACACTGGCCGGAGGTGCGCCGCTGGCGCAAGGCCACGCGTGATCGCCTCATCGCGGAGCGACTGGCCGTTCCCGCCGCCGAGCGCAGTCGCCTTGCCGGCACCATCGCACACAAGCTCGACACGCTCATTGGCGATCCGTCGGGCCGGATCGTGGGACTCTACTGGCCGTTTCGGGGAGAGCCGGACCTGCGCCCATGGCTGGCCAGTCTTTATGATCGTGGCGCTGCCGGGGCACTGCCGGTGGTAATCCGCAAAGCCGCTCCCCTCGTCTTTCGCCCTTATCGTCCCGGAGACACACTTGAACGCGGCGTCTGGAACATTCCCGTGCCAGCGACGGATGAGGAAGCAATTCCCGACATCGTGATCTCGCCACTGGTCGGCTTCGACACGGGCGGCTATCGGCTCGGCTATGGCGGTGGCTTCTACGACCGCACCATTGCCGCCTTACCGAAAAAACCATTGCTTGTGGGCGTGGGTTACACTTTCTCGCAACTGCCGACGATCTACCCGCAGCCCCACGATGTCCCAATGGATCGCATCGTCACCGCCGGTTGACCGCGATGTCTCACGCCATTTGCGGCTTCAGCCCCACGCCGGTGCGGTCCACCACTTCGCGCAGAGCAAAGGCGGAATTGATCTTGATCACATGGGGCATGCCCGTCAGCCATTCCTTGTGAACACGCTCGTAATCCTGGAGGTCGCGCGCGGCGATCCTCAGTATATAATCGTACTCGCCCGACATCAGATGACATGACACGACATTGGGGCAGCGCTGAACCGCCGCCTCGAACTCGCTCAACGTGCGCTCGAACTGCCCCGACAGAGAAATATGAACAATCACCGTAACGCCGTGTCCGAGGGCTGCATTTGAAAGCCGGGCGTGGTATCCCTTGACCACGCCGCTTTTCTCCAGATTGTCGAGACGGCGCGAGCAAGCCGATTGGGACAGCCCCACTTTCTCGGCAAGCGCGGAGTTCGATATTCGCCCATCCTGCTGAAGCGCATCCAGAATGGCGATATCAATCCTATCCAAAGCCATTATTCGAATTTCCTCCCGTATATTTTCTATTTTATGCAAGAAATAGCGAAAAATGCAACCGAGCGCAAACATCTTCGCAAGGACGTTCCGTCAATTTTGTGGTCTCATCAGTTAAGCCAGAAAATTCGCTGAAGCTGGAGGAGACTCGGATGCGCGTCGGCTGCCCGAAAGAAATCAAGAATCACGAATACCGCGTCGGTCTGACGCCGGGCTCGGTGCGCGAATATGCGGCGCACGGGCATGATGTGTTGGTGGAAACCGGCGCGGGCGCGGGGATCGGCGCCGACGACAATGCCTATCGCGCCGCCGGGGCGACCATCGCAGCATCGGCCGGAGAAGTTTTCGCCAAATCCGACATGATCGTGAAGGTGAAGGAACCGCAGCCGACGGAATGGGTCCAGTTGCGCGAAGATCAGATCCTCTACACCTATCTTCACTTGGCGCCCGATCCGGACCAGACGCGCGGCCTCGTCGAGTCCGGCGTCACGGCCATCGCCTACGAAACCGTAACCGATAACCGCGGTGGCCTGCCCCTGCTCGCGCCCATGTCGGAAGTCGCCGGTCGCCTCGCTATCCAGGCAGGCGCCACCGCGCTTCAAAAGGCCAATGGCGGACGCGGTGTGCTGCTCGGCGGCGTGCCCGGCGTGCTGCCGGGCAAGGTCGCCATCATCGGCGGTGGCGTGGTCGGCCTTAACGCGGCCAAGATGGCCGTCGGCCTCGGCGCGGATGTCACCATTATCGACCGCTCCCTGCCCCGCCTGCGCGAAGTGGACGATATCTTCAACGGCCGTGTCCACACACGCTATTCCACCGTCGAGGCGCTGGAGGAAGAATGCTTCTCCTCCGACGTGGTCGTCGGCGCAGTGCTCATTCCCGGTGCCGCCGCGCCCAAACTCGTCACCCGCGAAATGCTTTCGGGCATGAAACAGGGCGCGGTTCTGGTCGACGTCGCCATCGACCAGGGCGGCTGCTTCGAGACCTCGCACGCCACCACGCATTCCGACCCGACCTATGAAGTCGACGGCATCATTCACTATTGCGTGGCCAATATGCCGGGCGCCGTTCCCGTCACCTCTGCACACGCCCTGAACAACGCCACATTGCACTACGGCCTCCAGCTCGCCGACAAGGGCCTCAAGGCGCTTGTCGACGATCAGAACCTGCGCAACGGCCTCAACGTTCACAAAGGTCGCATCACCAATCAGGCCGTGGCCGAAGCGCTCGGCTACGAAATGGCCGAGCCGAGATCCGCGCTCGCCGCCTGATCGCAGGTACTTTTCCTACCAACGTTGCCCGCCGGAAACGGCGGGCTTTTTTTTCGGATATGAAGCGTTCGCCGGTTTCCAGTCTCAGACGCGGTCGATCCGCACCTGGTAGCAATTGTATTGCGCCGAGCGCATGTGCAGATACGCGACGTCGTCGCGTTGCAAAAGTTCGTGCGCTCGTGTGCAGATATCCTTTTTGGGTGTAACCGCCCCGGTGCCGTAGACGATGCGGTCGTCATGGCCATAGCCGCGCAAAAGCCATTCCGTACGCGCCCGAAAGAGTTCGGGCATCACGTCACTGTCGGGCGCCCGCTCGCATACTTCTGCGCACAGAAAAATCGGGCCGGTCTCGGCATAAGGCTGGGTTTCGGGAAACGGCCGATACGCCATTGTAAGATACGGCTTGCCCGCCGGAACCGAGCGCAGACAATGGCGGCAGGGTACCCCGCTTCCGTCGGATATCCGCCGCTCCGGCTTCATTCCATAGGCATCGAATGCACCATTGCGAAAGGCATTTGCCTCCTCGCTGGCCATGGCAACGAACTTGATCAATCCCATATCTGCTCTCCTTCGAAGACGATCGGGAGCAGTTTGCGCGGTGAAAGCTGACCATCCCACCCGTTTCCGGCCAAGTGTGGCTGTCAGCGGAGAAAATCGTCGATGCGCCGCAAAGTCACACGCCGGTTGCGCCAATTCTCGTTTGGAACCGGCACCAGGAGGAATTCCTCGCCATACCCCGCCGTCTCCAGCATGCGCGCCGGCACGCGGAATTCCTGCACCAGAACACGCCTCAACGACACGGCCCGGCGTTCGGAAAGCTGCTGGTTGTAGCCGAAAGACCCAACCGCGTCGGTGTGTCCTTCCAACAGCACCACCGTGCCCGGTCGACGACGGCGCAGACGCTGCAGCGCCTCGGCAATTTGTTCCACTTTGCGGAACTGCGAATAGGGAATCTCGGCCGAATCGAACTCGAAATTGATTGCCTGAATGTCGATCGAGGGGGCACGCCGGCGCAGATCGGGGCGACGTTTCAGTTCCCGCACCGTCACCCGGTCCTGCGGGCGCACGCGCTGTGCGGGCGCGGCTTCAAGGCTGCGCCGAATGCGCGACGCCGATGGCATGGACGATTGCGCCGCGGCCGCGCCCGGTATCAGCGATGCCGCGATGGCCGCTCCCAGCATTTGTCGGCGGTTCAGCATGGAAGGTTCCTTTCAAAGACACGCTTTATCGATCGGACGCATCTTCGTTGAACGCGGCTGAATCGGCGATGAACGCGCCGTTGCCCGGCCTTCAGCTTTCCGTTCCGGTGGCCACGGACGTATCTTCCCGGCCTCCCCACTCGGTCCACGAACCGTCGTAAAGCCGATTGTCGGTATGGCCAACCGTTTCCAGCGCCAATGTGATCACCGCCGCTGTCACGCCCGAGCCGCACGACGTCACGACGGGCCGGTTCAGATCGACGCCCGCCTTTTCGAACAGCGCCCGCAATTCCTCCGGTGGAAGAAGTCTGCCATCGCGCGAGAGCGTCGATGCCGGCACATTGCGCGCACCGGGCATATGGCCGGAGCGCATGCCCGCGCGTGGTTCAGGCTCCGCGCCGGTGAATCGGCCGGTCGGTCGCGCATCGGCAATCTGCGCCGACCCATCCTCGATCACCCGCCGCACGCCGTCGAGGTCTGCAACACGCGCCTCATCCAACTCGGCATTGAAGACCGAGGGCGCAATCTTGGTTGGCTCGTTGGTGAGCGGCCGCCCCTCCGCCCGCCAGCCGTCCAGTCCGCCGTCCAAAATTCTCACATCCTGCGCACCCATCGCCCGGAACATCCACCATACGCGCGGGGCAGAGAACAGGCCTGGTCCATCGTAAACGACAATGGTGTCAGCTTCCGATAGGCCCATTGCACTCGCATGGCGCTGAAAGGTGGCTGCATCCGGCAGTGCGTGCGGCAGTTGCGAATCTGGATCCACAACCGTGTCCTGATCGAAGAACACGGCACCGGGTATGTGCCCTGCCTCGTATTCCGCCTTGGCGTCCCGCCCCTGCGAGGGAAGATACCAAGAGGCGTCGACAATAGAGAGACCCGGCTCATCCAGCCGCTCTTCCAGCCAGGTCGGCGACACTGTGAAACGGCTTGTCGTCTCGCTCATCTGATCCTCTCAATCCCGCCCATCACGCTCAGTTGGCCGGCAACGGTCCGAAACGGATGCGAAAGCGGCGATTTTCGCGCCCCTTCTTCTCGATCTTGCCGATGTGTATCTCGCCCACTTCGGCCGTGCGCCCGACATGAGTTCCGCCGCATGGCTGGCTGTCGACGGCCGCATCGTCGCCGATGCAGACGAGCCGGATACGGCCCGCTCCCTGCGGCGGGCGTACATTCTTCGACTTCACCAGACCGGGGTTGGATTCCAGCTCCTCTTCGCTGATCCAGCGGGTGAAAACGGGATAATCGCCGTTGACCAGTTCCATCAGCCTGGCGGTGACGTCCTCCTTTGTCACGGTCGCATCCGGCAGATCGAAATCCACCCGTGAATCCGTCTCGCTCACCGAAGCGCCGGTGATCGGAAAAGGACAAATCACGCTTAACAGATGACAAGCCGTGTGCATTCGCATCAGCTTGAAACGGCGATCCCAATCGATGGCCAGTTGCAGCGTCTCTCCCACTTCCGGCAGAACCTGCTCGGCTGCCGGCACGTGGATAATCTCGTCTTTCGTCTGACCGGTCACGGTCGCCGCGATCTGGATGGCCGAGCCGTCCTCGCGCGTCAGGCGCCCCGTGTCGCCCGGCTGCCCGCCCGAGGTTGCATAAAACATTGTCCGGTCGAGCAGAATGCCACCGCGATCGTTGATGTCGACGACACGCGCCGCTCCGTCGCGCAGATAGGCGTCATCGCGAAAAAGCGTTTCCGTCTGCGCCATCAGGCCACCTCCTCGAACGGAATGTCGATCTCGGGCGATCGATCCATCCATCCGGGAACGGGCAGTCCCTTTTCACGTAGAAAGTTCGGATTGAAGAGCTTCGACTGATAGCGGGTTCCGTAATCGCAAAGCACCGTTACGATGCGATGTCCCGGCCCCAGCTCGCGCGCGAGGCGGATGGCACCGGCAATGTTGATCCCAGTCGAACCGCCGAGGCAAAGCCCCTCCTCCTGTACGAGATCGAAGACGATCGGCAATGCTTCGTCGTCCGGAATTTGATAGGAGAAGTCTGGCGTAAAATCGTCCAAATTGGCCGTGATCCGCCCCTGCCCGATGCCTTCGGTGATGGAGCTGCCTTCGGACTTCAACGCACCATCGGTGTAGTAGCTGTAAAGGGCTGCCCCCATCGGATCGGCGAGCGCCACTTTCACATCCCGGTTCCTGCCACGCAGCCCCTCGGCAACACCGGCCAGGGTGCCGCCCGTGCCCACGGCAGAAACGAAACCGTCGATCTTGCCGCCTGTCTGCTCCCAGATTTCGGAGGCCGTTGTGCGCACATGGCCGTCGCGATTGGCAACATTGTCGAACTGGTTCGCCCAGATGGCACCGTTCGGTTCGCTTCTGGCGATCTGCTCCGCCAAACGGCCGGAAACCTTCACATAATTGTTCGGATTCTTGTACGGCACCGCCGGAACCTCAATCAGCTCGGCGCCAAGCACCCTGAGCGCATCTTTCTTTTCCTGGCTCTGCGTCTCGGGGATCACGATCACCGTGCGATAGCCAAGTGCCTTGGCCACCACGGTCAGGCCGATGCCCGTATTGCCCGCCGTGCCCTCGACAATCACGCCGCCAGGCGTCAAAAGCCCGCGTTTCTCCGCGTCACGAATGATAAAAAGCCCCGCTCGGTCCTTGACCGACTGGCCCGGGTTCATGAACTCGGCCTTGCCGTAAATCTCGCAGCCCGTTTCCTCGGAGGCCCGCTTCAGGCGGATCAACGGGGTGTTACCGATGGCGTCCACTACCGAATTCTTCATGGCATCCTCTTCGAATTTTTGCGGAGGTTAGAAAGCCCGCGCGAGGGTTGCAAGGAGGGATTTTTCGCCAGCGGGCGAAAGCGCGCAAACCTGTCGCGTATTGGTCTTCCATCCATGACAGCTAATGTTCGGCGACGAACGAAGCCTTTTCGGTGTGTAGCATCCATTCGGTGCTTTTCATCGCGCCGGCGTCCCGGTACATGTGCCAGAGAGTCGAAGAGGGGATGGAATGGCGCTCTACCGGGCCAGTCCGGAGGATGGAATTGCGTGGGTAACCGGTGCAAGCACCGGAATCGGGCGTGCGCTTGCCATCCATCTCGCCCGAAGCGGCTATACGGTCGCGGCGACCGCGCGCGCGGAAGATGGCCTTGCCTCAATCACCAGGGAGGCCGAGCATCTGGAAGGCCGCATTTTCGTCTTCCCATGCGATGTCATGGACGAAGCCGGTATGGCGCGCACCGTGGCCTCCATTGAAAAGAACCTCGGCCCGATCGTGCTCGCGGTCTTCAACGCCGGAACCTACCTGCCGGTTTGCGGCGATCGGCTGGAAACCACCAATTTCGTGCGCAGCTACCGCATCAACGTGTTCGGCACGCTCAATGGGCTCGTGCCGATCTCCGACCGCATGCGCGATCGCGGTTTCGGCCAGATCGTCGTCATGGGTTCGGTCACTTCCTTCTTCGGAATGCCGTCGGCTGCCGCCTATGGTTCAACAAAGGCCGCCCTCAACAATCTGGTCGAGGGCCTGCGCTACGATTTCGAAAAACTCAACATCCGAACCCAGATTATCAATCCGGGTTTCGTCGCCACCCCGCTCACCGAGAAAACGAATTTTTCGATGCCCGCTCTCTTGAGCGCGCCGGAAGCCGCCCGGCGCATCGCCAAAGGCATTCGCGGCGGCGGTTATGAGATCGCGTTTCCGAAGCGTCTGGTATGGCCGCTGAAATTCCTTCGTCTTTTCCCCAAGCCGGTGGTTTTCTTTGTCATGTTCCGTCTGACCGGGTGGAACAAGCGATCGACAGGCCTCCGCGGTCGAAAGCGCAAAGACCCATAAAATCGGGCATCAACACCCCTTTCTAACCGCCATGCGCCCGCTCCATCTCGGGTGGCGCATCCCGGCAAGCCAGATAGATTGCCAGCGATGCCGCGATCAGGATGGCGTAGAAGACGAACAAAGTCTGATAAGCGGCCACCGGTTCGCCAGGCACAGTGGAGACGGCGACCACACCGCCTGTCAGAAACTGCATCACTCCGGCCCCGCCCACCGAGAAAAAGTTTAAAAGCGTCACGCCCCGCCCCGTCAGATGCGCTGGCACGAATGCCCGGCCATGCGCCATCAGCAACCCATAGCTCGCACCACAGATGCCGATCACCACGAACACGACCGTCGTCATCGCGATTGATGAAACCGGCACCATCGCCAGAAGCAGAATCGCCATCAGGCCGACCAGATTGCCGCCAACAGCCACCCATTTTCGCGTCCTGAAGAAAACATCCAGCGGCCCGTAGACAAAGCTCCCCGCGGACATGGCGAGCGCCATGAAAAGCGTTACCTGACCGATCAACAAAGCGTCGGCACTGTACACGTCGGACAGGTAGGGACCGGCCCATAGCCCGCGAATGCCCGCTGCCGGCGCGTAGTTGAGCGCTGTCAACGGCAGGATCGGCCAGAGCACGCGCAGGCTCAGCAACTCCTTGTAACCGCGGAACCCGAATCCCGCCTCGCGTTCGTTCTGTGCGGCCGGTTCCGGATCGCGGACCAGAAACTGAATGGCAATGCCGGTCAGTATGGTGAAAAATGCCAATCCCGCCATCACACCACGCCAGCCGAACGCTTCGGCAGCCGCAGCCATAGGTGCCGAGCCGATGACATTGCCCATGGTGCCGAAAGCGATCAGCCAGGAGATTAGAATGGTCAACCGAGCGGGAGAAAAGGACTTGGCGAAGATGAAGACCGAGGCCATCAGAACGGCCGAGCACCCGGCCCCGTTGAGAGCCATGGCGAGAATGATCATGCCGGGGCTGGGAGCGAATGCGAACATCAGCGCCCCGCCGCCACCGCAAACTGTCAGGAGAAAAGCCGCCGTTCGGCGCGGGCCGTAACGGTCGAGCGAGACTCCGACCACGAACTGCATCAGGGCAAAAACGACGAACCATGCGCCCGACGCCATGGAAAGTTCGGCCTTGGTGGCGCCAAGCTCACTCGTCAGAGCCGGAGTCAGGACGGCCAGGAACGACCGGTAGAACTGCGACAGAACGTATCCGATCGCCAATGCCGCAAGACCGGTCATGCTTTCGCTGCTCCCTCCACATCCTGGCAGAACCGCCAGATGCTTCTGGCCTAGCCGAACCGTATCGGAGAGACAATTGGGCCAGACCGGCCTATCGGCCGATCAGCGCTTCTTGAAAATCGCTTGAAAAAGCGGCTAAGCAGCGTGTGCGCCGGGCCGTCGGCCACGATTTCTGCGTCGGCGGCGAACAGGCTTGTCGCCCGCATTCTGTCGCTGGTCGGCCTGGTGCTGTTGCTTGCCACCGGATCGTTTCGGCTTGCGATTGTCGCCCGCCTTGGCCGGCTTTTGTGCATTGCGCCGCTCGCCCGCATTGTTGGCCGCGGGTTGACGCACCGGATCGGGTTCGGACGTATGGTCCGCCTTCACCGGCAGCCGCATGCGAATGATCTTCTCGACCGCCTTCAGCTTGTCGGTTTCGGCCGGATCGCACAGGGTCACCGCCTCGCCGGAAGCGCCATTACGGCCGGTGCGGCCGATACGGTGTACATAACTTTCCGGCTGATCCGGCAGATCGAAATTCACCACGTGGCTGATGCCCGGCACATCGATGCCACGTGCGGCGATGTCGGTGGCGACGAGAATGCGCACCGAACCGTCACGAAAACCGTTCAGCGCACGTTGGCGCGCATTCTGCGACTTGTTGCCATGGATCACGGCGGCCTCGAACCCATCGCGGCCCAGGTCGCGCGTCACCCGGTCAGCGCCATGCTTGGTGCGCGCGAACACGATCACCGAACGCATGGCCTCGTCGGCCAGCATGTCGGAGAGAATCTTGCGCTTCTGCTTGGTGCGCGCCATCACAAGATGCTGCGTGATCTCGCCCGCCGTGGTCGACTGCTTTGCAATCTCCAACCGCAGCGGATCGTTCAGCAGGCTTTTGGCCAGCCCGTCCACTTCCTTCGGCATGGTGGCCGAGAACAGCGCCGTCTGGCGCTGCGGATGCGTGGCGCGCGCGATGCGGCGCACATCGTTGATAAAGCCCATGTCGAGCATGCGGTCGGCTTCGTCCAACACCAACCAGCGCGTTTCGGCGAGCGAAAGCTCGCCCGAACGCACGATGTCGGTCAGCCGGCCCGGCGTCGCCACCAGAATGTCGACGCCCTGGGCCAGCCGCCTCACCTGGCTGTTGCGGGAAACGCCGCCCAGAACCAGCGCCGTGGCCAGATGCGCATGGCGCGACAGTTCGCGCACCACTTCGTCGATCTGCACCGCCAGCTCGCGCGTCGGGCACAGGATCAGCGCCCGCGCCGTCTTGCGCACACGCTTTGATCCGAGTGCGATGATCTGCGAGAGAATGGGCAGCGAAAATGCCGCCGTCTTGCCGGATCCGGTCTGAGCGATGCCCAGCACGTCACGCTTGTCGAGCATAGCCGGAATGGCCTTTTCCTGGATCGGCTTGGGGCTCGTGAACCCCACGTCTTCAGCCGCCTTCAACAAAGAGCCTGTAATTCCCAGTTCCGCGAAACCGATCTGTTTCGCATTGTTGTCATTGGTCAATGTGCAATCTTTCCCATGCCGGCATCCGCAGACGCCGCAAATGATAGGTGGCAGGGCGCAACCTGCCGGATAAATGTTTGAATGAACGACAAGACGACGGGTCTGCCCGTGCGGCTGCGCTGTCGCGCCGGCACTGCCGGCTCAAGCTTTCGCCCGTTGGCGATGGCTTCAGACGCAACCAGTCTCTTTAGAAAGTCGGCGTGCCGACCCATGCGTCTCGGCGTCATATGGGGCATCTGTGGCGAAAGCGCAACCGCAAATTTGTGCGTCGCAACCCCTCACCCCTCGGCAGCGAGCGTTCTCAGCGCCAGCATGCTGCGCCAGTTGCGGCCGGTCATTTCCAGTTTCAGGGTCGGCTCCATCTTGGGCGCGAACCGCGATTGGCCCATACCGTCCGGCGTATGCAGATAGAGCGTGCGCCCCTCGATGCGAAACTCTTCCGTGCCCGTGGCCTTCGCCTCGAGCGCCCGCACCCGTTCCGGGTCCGGTTCGCACTCCAACGCGTAGACATGCAAGCAGGTCGGCGTGTTCTCGGCCTGCCGAAACGGATTGCCGGCGATCATCGCACGCCAATCGTCGAGACTTCGCAGCATGACCGCTTTCTCAAATCCCATGTGCTTCCTGACGAGATCGGCCACGCGCCTCCGCACGGCTTCTTCACCGGCCGAAGCCGTCAACACCGCATTGCCGCTGTTGATATAGGTCGCAACCCCGGCGAATCCTTCCCCGCTCAGGATCTGCCGCAATTGCTTCACGGGCAGTTGCGTTGCACCGCCCACGCCGCGAAAGAGCACAATGTAGCGGGCCCCTGTCATGCTATCCGATCCTCAGATGATCAATCCGGCTATCGTGTCGTTGTCGGTAATGTCCTGGTAAGCCCAGCCGGCAGCGTCGAACCGCCCGGTCAGAATGCCAAAATTGTCGCGGTTTTTGGTTTCGATGCCGATCAGCACCGATCCGAAATTGCGCGCCGATTTCTTGAGATACTCAAATCGTGTGATGTCGTCCTCCGGTCCCAGAAGATCCAGGAAATCGCGCAATGCGCCGGGACGCTGAGGAAAGCGGAAGATGAAGTATTTTTTCAGCCCCTCGAAGCGCAAGGCCCGCTCCTTCACGTCCGGCAAACGCTCGAAGTCGAAATTGCCCCCCGATACCACGGCCACCACCGTACGCCCCTTGAGCGTTTCCGGCGAAAAATCCTTCAGCGTGTCGATGGCCAACGCACCGGCGGGTTCCAGCACCACGCCCTCGATGTTCAGCATCTCGATCATGGTCGCGCAGAGCCGATTTTCCGGCACCAGATGCACCGCTTCCGCATCGAAAGCCTTGAGATGGGAAAACGGCGCCGCGCCGATCTCGGCCACCGCCGCGCCGTCGACGAAATTGTCCACCCGGTCGAGCCGCACCGGTCGGTCCTCTACCAGCGCCTGCTGCAGGCTCGCCGCACCCTCCGGTTCGGCAAAGGCGAAAGAGCCGGCCTGGCCGCTCGCCCCGAGGTAACGCGTCACGCCCGAGGCAAGCCCGCCACCGCCCACCGGCAGGATCACGAGGCTGTCGCCCATGCTCACGCCATCGAACGCCCTGATTTGATCGGCGATTTCGCGCCCCACGGTCGCCTGGCCCTCTATAATGTCGGGGTGGTCGAACGGCGGCACCATGGACGCCCCGCTTTCCTCGGCAAACGCCAGTGCGGCCCGGTAGCAATCGTCGAAGAAATCGCCGATCAGGCGGATTTCAACGAACTCGCCGCCGAAAATGCGCGTTTTGTCGATTTTCTGCTGGGGCGTCGTCACCGGCATGAACACAACGCCCTTGCAACCGAAGTGCCGGCACACATAAGCGAAACCCTGTGCGTGATTGCCCGCCGAGGCACACACGAAGGTGTGCCCGTTTCCGCCCTTCGCCATAGCCTTGCGAAAGAAATTGAAGGCGCCGCGAATCTTGTATGAGCGAACCGGCGTCAGATCCTCACGCTTCAGGAAAACGCGCGCGCCGGTCTTCTCGGAGAGGTAGTCGTTCTCCTGAAGCGGCGTTTCGGCAAACAGCGATCGCAGCGCATCCGCCGCATCCGCCACCGCGTCTACGAATTCGCTCTCATCCGATGCTGCACTCATGCTCTCTTGCCTATCCAGTCCTTGTGTCCTACGGGCTATTGCATATCGGGGCGCGTGACGCCACTCTCGCGCCAGGGAGGGGGATCGCTTCCCGAACACAGACGCTTTGATGGGCAGCCTGAGGTTCAGTTCTTGCAATATCTTGCCGTTCGCGCCGCGCTGCACATTGCGGCGGTCTTTGCCATCTACCTCTCGGCCGCCATGCTCATCCCGGCGGCCGTCGACCTTTACTATGGCAATGACGATTGGCAGGTCTTCGCCTTTTCGGCGCTTTTCACCGGTGGGCTCGCCATCGGCGTGTCGCTGGCCTCCCAGGGGCGCGCACCGGTCATTTCCTCGCGTTTCGGCTTCCTGGTGGTCAACCTGTTGTGGATGACGGCCTGCATTGCCGGCGCCGTACCGCTTCTGGCCTCTTCGGTGGAATTCAGCGTCGCCGACGCCTTCTTCGAATCCGTGTCGGGCGTCACGGCAACCGGCGCGACGGTGATTGTCGGCCTCGACAGCATGCCGCCCGGCCTGCTCATCTGGCGCTCCATCCTGCAATGGATCGGTGGCCTTGGTGTGATTGCGCTTGGCCTTTTCGTCCTGCCGTTTCTCAATGTCGGCGGCGTGTCCTATTTCCGCATCGAATCCTCGGACATCGAGGACCGCCCCTTCGACCGCTTCTCCACCTTCGGCCTTGGTCTTATCAGCATCTATTCCCTGCTCACGCTGGCCTGCGCCATCGCCTATGCGGCCGCCGGAATGCGCGCCTTCGACGCGGTCAACCATGCGCTGACGACCATCGCGACGGCGGGCTTTTCCACCCATGACGCGTCCATGGGGTATTATGCCGACAATCCGGCTGTGCTCTGGATCAGCACGATTTTCATGTTTATCTCGGCCTTGCCGTTCTCCATCCTGATCCTGTTTGCGATCCGCGGACGGCTCGATGCCCTGCGCGATCCGCAGATCCGCGTTTTCGCGGGATACGTCATCGTCTTCGTACTCGCAGTCGCGATCTATTTGCGCATCGTGCACGACCACACATTTTTCGCCGCACTCACCCATTCGGCGTTCAATTTCGTTTCGATCATCACCACCACTGGCTACGCCAGCGACGACTATTCTCAATGGGGCGCTTTCGGGGTCGCGGCCGCCTTCGTCGCCATGTTCCTTGGCGGATGTTCAGGCTCGACCACCGGCGGCATCAAGGCCTATCGCTTCCTGATCCTGTTCAAGCTTCTGGCGAACGGTCTGCGCCGTTTCGTCTACCCCAACACGATCGTCACCGTGCGCTATGGCGACCGACCGGTGGACGACGATCTTCAGCGCGCGGTCGTGCTCTTC
Source organism: uncultured Nitratireductor sp. (assembly GCF_913053745.1). Taxonomy (GTDB): domain Bacteria; phylum Pseudomonadota; class Alphaproteobacteria; order Rhizobiales; family Rhizobiaceae; genus Nitratireductor. The sequence continues at coordinate 4,776 of NZ_CAJXGF010000012.1, read as the reverse complement.
ATGTCGGCGTTCCTCGTCATCTGGGCGGTTATCATTCTTCTGCTGGCCGCTACGGGGCTGGATTTCGTCACCGCCATTTCGGCTGCCCTCACAGGCCTCACCAATGTCGGCCCCGGTCTCGGCCAGGTGGTCGGCCCCGCGGGCAGCTTCGCGCCGGTTCCCGATCTGGCAAAATGGATCATCGCCTTCGCCATGCTCATGGGCCGGCTGGAGATTCTCGCCGTTCTCGTCATTTTCACGCCGGTTTTCTGGGAGAGATAGACTTCCATCGGTAGCCTCTTTTCTCTTAAACAGATGCTGACTTAGCACTTGCGGTGCATGAAGCACGCACAGGATCATTGTCGAATGCCGTTCCACAAGCTCCAGCGTCCGTTCGTTGTCGTTCTGATTCTGCTGATCGCCGGCTGCGCAAATCCGCATCCCTCCCGATTGCTCGCAGAGACGATCGCGCCAGCGCGCGCCGATCAGATCGCGGGAAGCCACGGCATTTTCATTGCCACCAACCGGGAAAGGACGGAAAAGCCGGGTGAAGTATTTGATGGCGGACGCGCACCCGAAGCAGCCTTTGCGCAAGTGGAAATCACCGTTCCCGCGGTGCACGAGACGGGCAGGATGGAACTCGCGCCCAATCCCAGGGTTGCCGATCCCGCACGCTATTTCGCCGCTCACCGCGCCATTCTTTATGCGCAGCAGAACGACTTCGAAAACGCACTCAGAGACGATATTGCCGCCCGCAACGGACGCGCGCTCGTTTTCATCCATGGCTACAACACCGGCTTCGACGAAGCCGTCTACCGCGCCGCGCAGATTTTTCACGACGCGAACTATGCGGGCACACCCATTCTTTTCTCCTGGCCGTCGGCGGGCCGCACAATCGATTATGTTTATGACAATAACAGCGCCACAACAGCCCGCGATGCGCTCGAAAGAACCCTGCGAACGGTCGCCCGGGCGGGGGCGACGCATATCGACGTCGTTGCTCACTCGATGGGAAGCTGGCTCACCATGGAAGCCCTGCGTCAGCTCGCAATCTCCGGCGACCGAGATCTCGGCGGTCGCCTGGCCGACGTGGTTCTCGCCTCGCCCGACATCGACATCGACGTCTTCAAGGGGCAAATGCGCCGCTACGGCGTGCCCAAACGACCCTTTGCCGTTCTCACCTCGCAAAACGACCGTGCACTGACGCTCTCGGGCTTTATCGCCGGCAATCAGCCCCGGCTCGGCGATTATCGGGACGCAAGCGAACTGACAAATCTCGGCGTGACCGTCATCGACGTGACGAACGTCTCCTCGGGCGATTGGCTAAACCACACCAAATTTGCCGAAAACCCGGTTCTGGTACGCCTGCTCGGTGAACGCCTGTCCAGCGAGGGCGAACTGAACGAAAGCAATGAGGATCTCGTGATCGGACGGGTCGAAAACCTGGTGCGCGGACTTGGCCAGACAGTCGGTTCGGCCGCCGACATCGTCATCACCACACCGCTCACGGTCATCGAACTCGCCACCGGCCAGGGTCGCCGTCGCTAGGATCCGGATCGAGCGGCCACGCGAAGGGCAAAGTCTGTCCCGAAGTCAGAGAAAAAGGTCGACCTTGCGAAAATTGGAGACGTCGATAATTCCGGTATCGGAGATCCTGAGCTCCGGGATCACCACCAGTGCCAGAAGCGAGTGCTGCATATAGGCGTTGTTGAGCGTGCAACCCATCGCACGCATCGCCTCGGTCAGCTTGGCCGCCTTCTGCGCCACCACCTCGGCACGCTCGTCAGACATAAGTCCGGCAATCGGCATTTCCACCAGCGCCAGCTCGCGCCCCTTGGAAAACAGCACCACGCCACCGCCCACCGCGCCAAGTCGGTTGGCCGCCAGAGACATGTCGCCCTTGTTGGTGCCGACGACAATCATATGATGAGAATCGTGCGCCACGGTCGAAGCCAGGGCGCAGTCTTCCATATAGCCGAAACCCGACACGAAACCATTGGTCACCTGCCCCGTTGCACGGTGCCGCTCCACCAGCGCGATCTGGCAGACATCGTTGCGTCGATCCATGGCGACGATGCCGTCTTCGACGCCGAGTTCGGCCTCAAGCGCCCTTGTCGGAGCCTGATTCTCGATGACGCCGATCACCCGCGCGCGCGCATGATTTGCACCATCGGGTGCGGCAATGTCGAAATCCTTCGCCGCAAGCTTTTTGCCGAGCCGCACTGTATTTTTCGCTGCCGCCGGGTAAGCGTAAGCCGCAATCTCGGCATCGAGCCGGCCGCGCCGCGCCAGCCGGGCGCCCCGGGCAAAAACCTCATCGATTGCCAGTTCGGCCAGATCCGAGACGATCAGGAAATCCGCCCGGCGTCCCGGAGCGATGGAGCCCAGCTCGCGCTCCAGCTTGAAGTGCTGCGCCGTGTTGAGCGTCGCCATCTGGATCGCGGTGACGGGGGCCAAACCCTGCTGGATGGCGTGCCGCACCACGCGGTCCATGTGGCCGTCGCGCACCAGCGTGCCGGAATGGCTGTCGTCGGTGCACAGGATGAAGTTGCGGCTGTCGAGCCCCTGCTCGGTCACCGCCTTGATCTGCTCGGCGACGTCGTACCACGCGGAGCCCAGCCGCAGCATCGCCTTCATGCCCTGCCGGACGCGGGCGATGGCGTCCTCGGCGCGCGTGCCCTCGTGGTCGTCCTCCGGCCCGCCGGCAACGTAGCCATGAAAAGGAAGCCCCAGATCCGGCGAGGCGTAATGCCCGCCGACCGTCTTGCCGGCCTTCACCGTCGCCTCGATAGCGCCGACCATGGTCTGGTCGTTCGCCGCCACGCCCGGGAAGTTCATCACCTCGCCGAGGCCGATGATGTTCGGCCATGCCATCGCCTCGCCGATCTCGTGCGGCCCGAGCGACGCGCCGGCATGTTCCAGCCCCGGCGCCGACGGCACACAGGACGGCATCTGCACGAACACGTTGACCGGCATCGCCTCGGCTTCGTCATGCATCATCCTGACGCCGTCAAGACCGAGCACGTTGGCGATCTCGTGCGGATCGACGAACATTGAGGTCGTGCCGTGCGGCACTACCGCGCGGGTAAACTCTGTCACCGTCACCATGCCGCTTTCGATATGCATGTGCGCGTCGCACAGGCCGGGCACGAGATAGCGTCCGCGCGCGTCGACCACCTTGGTGCCGTCGCCGATGCAATGCGAGGCGTCGGGCCCGCAATAGGCGAACCGCCCGTCGACGATGGCGAGGTCGGTTGCCGGGATCACCTCGCCGGAATGGACATTGACCCACATGCCGTTGCGCACGACGAGATCGGCGGATTTGCGCCCCATCGCGACATTGACGAGGTCTCGGGCGCATTCGGTCCACGGGCGCGGCGGGGCGAAGGTCGGCTTGGTCGAGGGCATGGCTGTCTCCGATTGTCAGTCAAACCATGCCCTTTGCGCTGCGAAAACGCCAGATGGCAATTGCACGCGTCAGGCAAGTCCGCGCGCGATCAGCAGCACCGCCGACGCGCCGGAAATGCCCAGCAGGATCCTGCGGAAATTGCGGTCGATTAGCCCCTTGAAGAACGGTGCCAGCACGACGCCCAGCGCAAGGCCCGGCACCAGCATCACGGCATGAACGACATCGGCGAGGCGGATCAGGCCGTTGACCTGCAGAACGGCGAGGATGACGACGCAGCCGATGGCGAAAAAGGCGCTCATGTTCGGCCGGGCGTGCTCCGCCGTCTGGTCCTGGTAGGCGATCGCCATCGGCGGCCCGCCGACCGAGGTGATGGTCGCCGTCAGGCCGGAGATCGACCCCATGACCAGCAGCAGCCGGTTGGAAAAGCGGAAACGCAATCCGGCGAGCGACATGGCGACGGCGAGCGCGATCAGCGCGCCGAACACCACCATGAACTGCTTCTCGTCGGTCAGCCGCACCAGGATCGCCGCTCCGGCGATCGATCCGAGCAGCCGTCCTGAAACCGACCACGACACTTCGCGCCAGTCGATCCCGCCATGCATCGACAGCATCGCGGCGCCGGCGGTGAGCAGCGTCAGCATGATGATCGGGACGGGAACGAGCGCCGGCGCGAACAGCGCCAGCAGCGGCGCGGCCATCAGGCCGAAGCCGACGCCGGCGCGGTACTGCACGATGGTGGCAAACGCGATCACCGCATAGGCGAGCGCGTATTGCCAAAGCGCGAGGCCGTCGAGCGCATCGGCGATGAATTGGGGCAAGGCGCGCCGCTCCTGTCAGTTGCTCACAACGATGTCCTGCTGGGTGGCGACCTTGTCAAGTTCATCGAACGTCGCCGGCTCGATCCCCCTGCCCGTCAGGAAATGCACCCTGTCGAAACGCGCCCGCAGAAAAGCAATGAATTCGGCGGTCTTTTCCGGACCGTAGAAGCGCGGCGTGAACTCGACATGGAACATCGCCTCACGGACCCCGGCATCGAGCGCGCTTCTGACGATTTCGGGCTCGAACCCCTCTGCGTCGATCCAGACACAGCCGACATCGCCGACCGGGACGCCGGATTTCGCCAGGATGGCCCCGACCGGCAGCACGTCGACCTCGACCGAGCGGCCGCTCGGCGTGTCAGCCATTGCCCGCAGCGTATGCGCGCCGGAATTGACCGCGTCGGCCTGCATCACCGCCCTGCCCGCCTTGTCGCTCGCCGCGCAATTGACGGCGGCAAGCACGCCCCCGAGGCAGTTGAGGTGGATGTTGTGCGAAAGGATCGCGAAATTCTCCGGCATCGGCTCGACCGAGACAACGCGTGAAAACAGGCCGGACGTGGCGAATTGCAG
>NZ_CAJXGF010000011.1 GCF_913053745.1 uncultured Nitratireductor sp. | reverse complement strand
CCCGCCGCTTCCAGATCACACGATATTCGAGTTCTATTCGGTTTTCGCCGGTTCGGCAGCTTCACCGCCTTCCGGTGCAGCGCCTTCACGCTGCTTCTCTATTCCGTCGATGAACTCCTTGAGCGCGGGATCCTTCACATCAACCTCGGCAGAATCGCGCAAAGCGGAAACCTCCTCGACGTATTTCTCGCGCACCAGCATGGAGCGCACCCGATCTTTCACCGCATCGAATGCCGGCGGCTGTTTGGCGCGCTTATCTTCCACCTTGATGACGTGGAAACCGAACTGCGTCTCCACCGGCTCCTTGGAATACTCGCCCGGATTGAGTTCAAAGGCCACCTTCTCGAACTCCGGCACCATCTGGCCGGAAGTGAAATAACCAAGATCACCGCCATTGGCGGCGGCACCGTCGGTCGATTTCTCCTTGGCGATTTCTTGGAAATTGCCGCCTTCTTCGAGCTGCTGGATAACCGTCTCGGCTTCTTCCTTGGTCTTCACCAGGATATGACGCGCGTGCACTTCGTTGACCGCAGGCGCATCGGCGATCTGCTTGTCGTAGCTGGCGCGCACCTCGTCCTCTGTGACAGCGCCATCGACCACTTTCTCGATGAACGCCGCATGCAGGGCCTGCTCGCGCAAAAACGCGAGCCGTTTTTCAAATTCCTCGCCCTCGGCTAGCCCCTTTTCCTCGGCCTCGGCAGCAAGAAGGCGAATTTCGATCAGCGCCGAAAGCAAAGCTGCCCGGCGCTGCGGTTCCGGCAGATTGCCGAACTGCGCGCCATATTCGGCGCCGGCGACCGCCAAATCGCCTTCCGTAATCTCCATACCGTTGACAGTGGCGACGACATCGGCATCGGCAGCGTGCGCGGGCATGAAGCCCACGGCGGCCAGCGTCAGACCGGCCCCAACCTGAACGGCCAGGAAACGGCGAAACGATTTCAGCATGAAACTCTCCGTTCGTGATTCAGAATTTGCCCAAACCGCCCATGAATATGGCGGAATTTTGCGCAAGAGCGCATGTTTAACACGGCGTTGACATCACTCTTGGCCCCTCTTATCTGTCCTGTTGTCCTGCGTCCAGAACCGTTTTCCGGACGCTAATTGTTATATAATTGCTCTCGCTCGGCACGAGTGGGGTTCGATCCCTGCTCCGCACATGCCGTCTGTCAGGAAGTGAAAGGACCACTGGATGGTCAGTCTCGGCGGTCTCGCCCGCAAGGTTTTCGGCTCCTCGAACGATCGCCGCGTCAAGGGTTTTCACCCGCGCGTCTCCGCGATCAACGCGCTTGAAGACGAAATGAAGGCTCTGTCCGACGAGGCATTGCGCGGTAAAACGGAAGCGTTCCGAAAGGAACTTGCCGAAGGAAAATCGCTCGACGACATTCTGATTCCCGCCTTCGCGGTGGCGCGTGAGGCTTCCCGCCGCGCGCTTGGCATGCGCCCCTTCGATGTGCAGCTCATCGGCGGCATGGTGCTGCACGACGGGTGCATTGCCGAGATGAAAACCGGCGAAGGCAAGACCTTGGTGGCAACCCTTCCCGTCTATCTCAATGCTTTGTCCGGCAAGGGCGTGCATGTGGTGACGGTGAACGATTATCTGGCCACGCGCGATTCCGAGTGGATGTCCAAACTCTACGGTTTTCTCGGTTTGACGACAGGCGTTATCGTGCATGGCATGTCGGACGAGGAGCGCCGCGCGGCCTATGCCTGCGACGTGACCTACGGGACCAACAACGAACTCGGCTTCGATTATCTGCGCGACAACATGAAGTACGAGCGCGACCAGATGGTGCAGCGCGGACATTCCTACGCCATCGTCGACGAGGTCGACTCGATCCTGATCGATGAAGCGCGCACGCCACTTATTATTTCCGGTCCACTGGACGACCGCTCCGATCTTTACAACAAGATCGACACCTTCATTCCGCACCTGGCGGAAGACGACTACGAGATCGACGAAAAGCAACGCACCGCGACCTTCACCGAGGAAGGCACGGAAAAGATGGAGAACATGCTGCGTGAAGCGGATCTGTTCAAAGGCGATTCGCTTTACGACATCGAGAACGTCGCCATCGTTCATCACCTGAACAACGCATTGAAAGCGCACAAGCTCTTCCAACGTGACAAGGACTACATCGTCCGCAATGGCGAGATCGTCATCATCGACGAATTCACCGGCCGCATGATGCCGGGCCGACGCTTCTCCGAAGGTCTGCACCAATCTCTTGAGGCCAAGGAGCATGTGGCGATCCAGCCCGAGAACCAGACGCTCGCCTCGATCACCTTCCAGAACTATTTCCGCATGTACGACAAGCTGGCCGGCATGACAGGCACGGCATCCACGGAAGCGGAGGAGTTCGGCAACATTTACGGTCTCGAGGTTATCGAGATCCCGACCAACCTGCCTATTCAGCGCCTCGACGAGGACGACGAAGTCTACCGGACAGTGGAAGAGAAATACAAGGCGATCGTCAGCGAAATCAAAGACGCCAGCGCCAAGGGACAGCCAATCCTCGTCGGCACCACCTCCATCGAAAAGTCCGAGTTCCTGGCCGAACGCCTGCGCCAGGAAGGCGTGAAGGGTTTCGAGGTTCTCAACGCGCGCCATCATGAACGCGAGGCCTTTATCGTCGCCCAGGCAGGCAAACCCGGCGCCATTACGATCGCCACCAACATGGCCGGTCGCGGCACCGACATCCAGCTCGGCGGCAACCCGGACATGCGGATCGCTGAAGAGCTTGGCGAGATGGAAGCGGGGGCCGAGCGCGATACCAAAGAACAGGCCATCCGTGAGGATGTGAAAAAGCTCAAGGAACAAGCCCTGTCTGCCGGTGGGCTCTACGTTCTGGCCACGGAGCGCCATGAAAGCCGCCGGATCGACAACCAGCTTCGCGGCCGTTCCGGGCGTCAGGGCGATCCGGGCCGCTCCAAATTCTACCTGTCGCTGCAGGACGACCTGATGCGCATCTTCGGATCCGACCGCATGGACGGGATGCTGCAAAAACTCGGCCTCAAGGAAGACGAGGCGATCGTCCATCCCTGGATCAACAAGGCACTGGAAAAGGCGCAGAAAAAAGTCGAGGCGCGCAATTTCGATATCCGCAAGAACCTGCTGAAATTCGACGATGTGATGAACGACCAGCGCAAGGTGGTCTTCGAGCAGCGCCTCGAACTCATGGATGGCGAGAATCTCTCTGAGACCGTCGCCGAGATGCGGCAGGACACAGTCGACGATCTGGTCGCGCGCCACATCCCCGAGAAAGCCTATGCCGAACAGTGGGAGACACAGGAACTGCGCGAAGCCGTGCAGACTTCGCTGAACCTGGATCTGCCCATCGAGGAATGGGCGCAGGAAGAAGGCATTGCGGAAGACGATATTCGCGAGCGCATCAGCGAGGCGACAGAAGCTGCCGCCAAGGACCGCGCAGAGCGTTTCGGTCCCGAGATCATGACCTATGTGGAGAAGTCTATTCTCTTGCAGACGCTCGACAGCCTGTGGCAGGAGCACCTGGTCAATCTCGACCACCTGCGCTCCGTCGTCGGCTTCCGCGGCTATGCCCAGCGCGACCCGCTGAACGAGTACAAGACCGAGGCCTTCGAACTTTTCCAGTCCATGCTCAGCAATCTGCGCCAGGTGGTTACCTCGCAGCTTATGCGGGTGGAGCTGGTCCGCGAAGCCGCGGATGCGCCGCCACCCGAAACTCCGGACATGCAGGCCCATCACGTCGATGGATCGACGGGAGAAGACGAATTCGCTGGCGACACGATGACCCTAACCCGCAGCGAAGCCAGCGGCGCGGTGCCTGCGGCAGAGCGCGATCCGAACGATCCCGCGACCTGGGGCAAAGTGGGCCGCAACGAAGCTTGTCCCTGTGGTTCGGGTAAGAAATACAAACATTGCCACGGGGCGTTCGCCTAGGCTTTAGCGGCCAAAGCCGGAGAATATGGAGATCAGGAAGGCCGGGTTCTTGCCCGGCCTTTTCTACATGCGCCGGCCGGAACGGTGGCGGATCGGGCCCTTTCTTTTTCTTAAGCAGTTTGCGCTAAACCCCAGTCTGGGTAATTTGAAACGGAGTTTGGCGGGTGCGCTTTTCAGCCACGGGGACCGGTGAACGTTTGCTGCCGGAGCGGCTCTCGGCCCGCATACGTCCATGGCTCGCCAGAATCGACGGCCTTGTTTCCGCGCGCGACGCGCGCAGCGAAGCCGGCCGCAATGCCCTTATCGCCTTTGCCATTCGGATCGTGAACGCCGTCATCGCCTTCTTCAGCCAGGTCTTTCTGGCGCGCTGGATGGGCAGTTTCGAATACGGCATCTATGTACTGGTCTGGGTGACGATGATTATCCTGGGCAACATTTCGTGCCTTGGTTTCCATACAGCCATCATCCGCTTCATTCCCGAATATCGTACCAAACAGGCCTTTGCAGAGCTGCGCGGGGTCAACGTTGCCGGACGTTTGTTCGTGCTCGCCACCTCGACCCTGTTCATGCTCGCCGGTCTTCTTGGGCTGCGTTATTTGGAACCGTTCATCGAATCCTACTATGTGGTCCCATTCTATCTCGGTCTGATCTGCCTGCCGATGCTCGCGCTAAGCGATCTACTACAGGGTGTTTCGCGAGCCAATGCTTGGGTTATCTGGGCTCTCATCCCAGCTTATTTCATTCGCCCTCTCCTGATCCTTCTTTTTATGGCGGTGGCCGTTTTGTCCGGCTATGCCCCCGACGCAAAGACAGCAATCGTCACAGCCATCCTCGCCACTTATGTCACCACGCTGGTGCAGTTCTTCAGCATCACGACGCGGGTGAAACGCAACACCCCGCCAGGCAAGCCGCGCTTCATGATGAAGCACTGGGTGGGCGTTTCCCTGCCGATCTTTCTCGTCGAAAGCTTCTATTTCCTGCTCACCAACGCCGACGTCCTCATGGTCGGTCGCTACATGGCGCCCACCGACGTCGCCGTCTATTTCGCCACTGTAAAAACGCTGGCCCTCGTTCATTTTGTGTATTTCGCGGTAAAGGCCAGCGTTGCACAACGCTATTCAGCCTATATGCATGGTGGCGACGAAAAGGGGCTGGCCACATTCGCCGCCGAGACCGTGACCTGGACTTTCTGGCCATCGCTGGCGATGGGACTCGTCGTGCTCATTGTCGGCAGGCCAATGCTGATGCTCTTCGGCAGCGGCTTTACCGCCGGCTATCCGCTACTCTTCCTGCTCGTCTCTTGCGTGGTCGCCCGTGCTGCCGTCGGACCAGCCGAAAGCCTGCTTACCATGAGCGGCTACCAGAAAGTCTGCGCCGGAATCTACGCTTTCACACTCGGCATCAATGTGGGGCTCAACATGCTGCTGATCCCGCTTTACGGTCTCTGGGGTGCGGCCATTGCCACGGGACTCGCGATTCTATTCGAGGCTGCAGCCCTCTCGTTCACCGCCTGGCGGAAACTTGGGATCCGCATGTTGGTGTTTCTCCCGCGCGCCAGAAAGGAGACGAGCTCTTGAGCATTCCCCCTCTCCTGGAAGAATCGAGCACCGGCACACCCGGCGCGACAAGCGACCACACCGCCGACGCTACACGGAAACTCGACCCGGAACATCTCGCTTTGCTCGCAGCACAGCAGAGCGAACGGAAACTTGCCATCTATCCGGCATCGGCCGGCTTCGAACTGGTCGATGAACTTGATTATCTGGCAGCACGCTCCATCGAGACGAACATCTTCTTCAATCCGCGATTTCTGGCCCCGGCCATGCCGCGGCTCGAAGACCGGGAGGTAAGGCTCGCGGTGATTCGCGACGGCACCGAAGAGCGCAACCGCCTTCGGCTTCTGGTGCCCTTCACCATCGAACGCCCGCTCTTACCATTCAGCGTTCCAGTGCTGCGCACATGGTCAAATCCTTTCGGCCCACTCGGTACACCGCTTGTCGACTATGACGACCCGGCCGGCGTGATCGAGGATTTCTTCACCATGCTGGCACGACCGCATCTCGATCATCCGAAGGTCTTTGTCCTCCCAGATGTGGGCCTCGACGGCGCGTTCGCCGCGATCCTGCGCACGGTGGTAGACGCCCGCAATCTGCCCTTTCAGATCACCAATCGTGTCGAACGTCCAACGCTTGAGAGCGCACTCGACGGCAACACCTATCTGCGCGATTCGCTGCGCTCACATCACTATCGCGAATTCCGCCGGCTGAAACGCCGGCTCGAAGAATTGGGCAGTCTTGAATACAAGATCGCCCGCCATCCGGACGAAGTACGGCACGGCATCGAGGCGTTTCTCACACTTGAGGCCTCCGGATGGAAGGGGCGCGAACGGTCGGCCATGGCCATCGACCGGTATCGCGCTGCGTTCGCCCGCGAGGCGGTTCACCGCCTATGCGAACGGGATATGTGCCGCATCCACATGCTGACTCTCGACGATACGGTGATCGCCTGCCTGATCGTCTTCATCGAGAACGGCACGGCTTACACATGGAAAACAGCTTATGACGAAGGCTTTGCGGGTTACTCGCCAGGCACACTTCTGATGATCGAGGTGACAAAAACGCATCTTGACGATCCGAATATCATGATGACGGATTCATGTGCCGTGCCCGATCATCCCGTGATGAGCCGACTGTGGACAGAACGTCGCCCCCTTGGCACCATGGTCGTCGGGCTCACCCCGGACGCAGACCGCCATGTGCGGAAGGCAGCCGCACAACTCGGTCTTGCACGGCGTGTGCGCAATCGCCTGCGTATTTTACGCAATCGTCTGCGCGGCTAAAAATGAAGGGCGGAACCATCCCGCCGCACCACCCGTTCGCCTCACACAGGCAAGCCTGATATATTGGCGCAAAACTGGAGGCCGGCCATGCGTTTCAAAACCTTTCGCCGTGACCACGTTTCGAAGCCCATCTTCAACTGGGCGCGTAAGATCATGCCCCCGATTTCGGAGACGGAGCGGGAGGCGATCGACGCAGGAACGGTTTGGTGGGACGGTGAACTCTTTACAGGGAATCCCGATTGGGAACAGCTTCTGGCGATGCCCCCGGCGCGTCTGTCCCAGGACGAGCAAGCGTTCATGGATGGACCGGTTCGCGAGTTGTGCTCTATGGTGGAGGACTGGACACTAAACTGGCAAGACCGGGATCTGTCGCCCGCCGTTTGGGACTTCATGCGCAAGAACAAATTCTTCGGCATGATCATTCCAAAGGAGTTCGGCGGACTCGGTTTCTCCAACACCGCCCATTCGGAAGTGGTGCGCACACTCTCCTCCGCCAGCATCGTCGCCGGTGTGACTGTGATGGTGCCCAATTCGCTCGGGCCCGGTGAATTGCTCATGCATTTCGGCACGGACGCACAGCGTAAATACTGGTTGCCGCGCCTGGCCGACGGGCGCGAAATTCCCTGTTTTGGCCTAACCTCCCCCCATGCGGGCTCCGACGCCGCCGCCATGACAGACACGGGCGTCGTGGAATACGGCACCTGGAAAGGCAAGAAGGTCCTCGGCCTGCGTCTCAACTTTCACAAACGCTATATCACGCTCGGCCCCGTCGCCTCCGTCATGGGTCTCGCCTTCAAGATGCAGGATCCCGAAAACCATCTCGGTCGGGGCGAGGATCTGGGCATCACCGTTGCGCTTCTGCCGACCGACACCAAGGGCGTGCGCCACGGCGACCGGCACATTCCACAGTTCACATTCTTCCAGAACGGTCCGCTTTACGGGGACGATGTGTTCGTGCCGCTCGATCACATTCTCGGCGGCGAGGAGCAAATCGGACAGGGTTGGACCATGCTCATGACGGCACTCGCCGCCGGCCGCAGCATATCGCTTCCCTCGCAATCCGCCGCATCCGCAGCCATGTGTGCGCGTGCCACAGGCGCCTATGCAAGGGTGCGCACCCAGTTCAACGTGCCCATCGGCTTGTTCGAAGGCATCCAGGAGCCCCTTGCTGAGCTCTGCGGCAACGCCTATCTGGTCGACGCAGCGCGGCGGGTCACGCTTGCCGCGCTCGACGAGGGACACAAGCCGTCCGTCGTTTCGGCCATCATGAAATACCACGCCACGGAGCGGATGCGCCGTTCGGTGGAACACGCCATGGACATTCATGGCGGCAAGGCCATCATCGACGGTCCGAACAATTACATGGGCGCGGCTTATCGTGCGGTGCCGGTGGGCATCACCGTCGAGGGTGCCAACATCCTGACCCGCAACCTGATGATTTACGGGCAAGGCGCGATCCGCTCCCATCCTTATATGCTGGAGGAACTTCTCGCGCTTTCGAACGAAGACCGGGAAGAGGGGCTCGATCGTTTTGACCAGACCTTCTGGAAGCATGTCGGCCATGCCTTCAAAACGGCTGGCCGTGCCTTCGTCCGCGGTTGGAGCGGCGGATTGATCGGCCCCGCGCCCGACAACGCCGCGATGCCGCATCACTGGAAGAAACTCTCGCGCTATTCCGCCGCCTTTGCACTCCTGTCCGATTTTGCGTTGTTGACGCTTGGCGGATCACTCAAACGCAAAGAGATGATCTCGGCACGGCTGGGCGATATTCTGGCCGAGCTTTATCTGCTGGGCGCTGTCCTCAAACGCTATGAGAGCGAGGGGCGGTTTGCCGAGGATAAGCCGATTGTCGACTATCTCATGCTAGAGGGCGAGGCGCGCCTGAGCGTCGCGTTCCGAGGCGTTCTGGACAACCTGCCGGCGCGTCCGGCAGCCTGGCTGGTTCGACTGATCGCCTTCCCTGCAGGCGTGGCCAGGCCAGCCCCATCCGACAAGCTCGCCACACAATTGGCCGAAATCCTCATGAAACCCTCGGAGCAGCGGGATCGACTGACGCCCGACCTTTATCTCGGCCAGGGGCATGACACACATCCGCTCAAGGACCTCGAACGCGCGTTCCGTCTCGTCGTCGATGCGGCGCCAATCGAAAAGAAAATGCGCGCCAAGGAGATTAGCGACGCGCAGGAAGCACACGATATGGACCTCATCAGCGACGGAGAGTTCACACAGCTTCGCGAAGCACAGCAAGCCGTCGAAAAGGTGATCGCGGTGGACGCTTTCCCCATGGACGAAATCTCTGCAACCGCGGCCCAGCATAAACGAAAAAAGCCCGCCGCGCGGCGTCGAACACCGCAGCGACAGGCCCGACAGGCCGCCGAATAATTCGGCGGGCTAACGCGTCGGCACCGGCGTCTCGCCGCGATAATCGTAGAAGCCACGGCCGGTTTTGCGGCCGAGCCAACCCGCCTCGACATATTTCACGAGCAATGGGCAAGGACGGTATTTGGAATCGGCCAGCCCCTCATAGAGCACCTGCATGATCGACAGACAGGTGTCGAGGCCGATAAAATCGGCAAGCTGTAGCGGTCCCATCGGGTGGTTGGCACCCAGTTTCATGGCCGTGTCGATGGCTTCCACCGTACCCACGCCCTCATAGAGCGTGTAGATCGCCTCGTTGATCATCGGCAGAAGGATGCGGTTGACGATGAAGGCCGGGAAATCTTCGGCCACCGTAATGGTCTTGTCGAGAGTTTCAACGAAGCCGCGCGCCTTCTCGAACGTATCGTCTTCCGTAGCAATGCCGCGGACCAGTTCCACCAGCTTCATCACGGGAACCGGGTTCATGAAATGAATGCCGATGAAGCGTTCGGCCCGATCGGTCTGTGCTGCAAGGCGCGTGATGGAAATGGAGGAGGTGTTGGTGGCGACAATGGCCTCGGGGTTGAGGACGGGGCAAAGCTGCGCGAAAATCTTGCGCTTGACCGTCTCGTCTTCGGTGGCCGCTTCAATCACCAGATCCATGTCGGCGAGCGCCTCCATGGTTGTGGCCGGCGCAATGCATGCCAGTGCATCCTGGCGAACCTTGTCTTCCAGCTTGCCAGAGGAAACCTGTCGCGCCATGTTGCCGGAAATGGTCGCGATGCCCGCTTCGATCCGCTCCGCGGAAAGATCGTAGAGTTTTACATTATAGCCTGCCAGCGCGGCGACATGAGCGATACCGCTGCCCATCTGACCCGCACCGATCACACCCACTTTCTCAATCTTTCCAGTCATGTCGAAAACCCCGTGAGGCGCACCACGCACCCTTCGTCACTATTGTTGCGCTGCAAACTAGATGCGCCGCGCAATGACGTCTACCCCCGCGCCCAAAATCCTTCGCATCCGCACGCGGCCACCCGGGCTCTTCATTCCGGACAAAAAAAGCCCCGCTCGAAAGCGGGGCTGTTGCCTGAGATTCCGGTGTTCTGATTATCGGCTCAAAGCGCCTTTTCGAGCTCCGGCAGCACGTCGAAAAGGTCCGCGACCAGGCCGTAATCGGCAACCTGGAAGATCGGAGCCTCTTCATCCTTGTTGATCGCAACGATCACCTTGGAATCCTTCATACCCGCCAGGTGCTG
The DNA here is from genome assembly GCF_913053745.1 of uncultured Nitratireductor sp. Taxonomy (GTDB): domain Bacteria; phylum Pseudomonadota; class Alphaproteobacteria; order Rhizobiales; family Rhizobiaceae; genus Nitratireductor. The sequence goes on along the minus strand of NZ_CAJXGF010000011.1, from coordinate 40,011 downwards.
GATAGCACCAGAGATGCCGCAGGCGATGTAAAGATCGGGCGCAACCACCTTACCCGTCTGTCCCACCTGCCAGTCGTTCGGAGCATAGCCCGCATCGACCGCTGCGCGCGAAGCGCCCACGGCGGCGCCCAGCTTATCGGCCACCGGCAGGATAACCTCTTTGAACTTTTCTTCCGAGCCGAGCGCGCGACCACCGGAAATGATGATCTTGGCCGATGTCAGCTCCGGACGATCGCTCTCGGCGATGCGGTTTTCGACGAAAGTCGACAGACCGGAATCGGCAGGTGCATCGACACTGTCCACCGAAGCAGAACCGCCTTCGCCGGCCCCCTGGAACGAAGCGGTGCGGACGGTAATCACGTGCTTGCTATCCGTCGCCTCGACCGTCTGGATGGCGTTGCCGGCGTAGATCGGACGCTTGAACGTCTTGGCGTCAACCACCTCGACAATGTCGGACACCTGCATCACGTCGAGCAGCGCTGCAACGCGCGGCATCACGTTCTTACCTGTGGTCGTGGCGGGGGCGACAAAGGTGTCGTAACCGTCTGCCAGCGAAACCACAAGGTCGGAGAGCGGCTCGGCCAGGCGTTCGGCGAGCGCATCGCTCTCGGCCAGCAAAACCTTGCGCACGCCAGAGAGTTTCGATGCGGCCTCGGCCACAGCCTTTGCGCCTTTGCCGGCGATCAGAACATCCACGTCAGAGCCGATCTGGCTCGCCGCGGAGAGCGCCTTGGCAGTCTGATCGGAAAGGGTTTCATTGTCGTGTTCGGCAATCAGAAGAATGGCCATCTTGTTTCTCCCTTCCGCTTAAAGCACGCCGGCTTCGTTCTTGAGCTTGTCGACCAGTTCGGCGACGGAACCCACTTTGATACCTGCCTTGCGACCGGCCGGCTCCTCGGTTTTCAGCACCTTGAGGCGGGCCTTGACTTCGACGCCGTAATCACCCGGCGTCTTGGCATCGAGCGGTTTTTTCTTAGCCTTCATGATGTTCGGCAGTGAAGCGTAGCGCGGTTCGTTCAGACGCAGATCCGTGGTAACGATGGCCGGCAGTTTGAGTTCGACCACCTGAAGACCGCCATCCACTTCGCGGGTGACCTTGGCCTTGCCGTCGGAAATTTCCACATCGGACGCGAACGTGCCCTGGCTCCAGCCAAGGAGCGCGGCCAGCATCTGGCCGGTCTGGTTGGAATCGTCGTCGATGGCCTGCTTGCCCAGAATAACGATCTCGGGGTTTTCTTCTTCGGCGACACCCTTGAGAATCTTGGCGACGTCGAGTGGCTCAACAGCGTCGTCGGTTTTGACCAGAATGGCGCGGTCAGCGCCCATTGCGAGGGCGGTACGCAATGTCTCCTGGGCCTTCTCCGGGCCGATCGACACAGCGACGATTTCTTCCACCTTGCCGGCTTCTTTCATGCGGATCGCTTCTTCGACCGCGATTTCACAAAACGGGTTCATAGCCATCTTGACGTTCGTCAGCTCGACACCCGAGCCATCCGCCTTCACGCGGGGCTTCACATTGGCGTCGATGACCCGCTTTACCGGAACAAGGACTTTCATGCGCAATCACCTTCCATGGTGGATTTCGGTTCTGGTGCTGAATATCAGCAGATGGACCCGCCGGGTAGCCGAATGCCGACATATGCAAGGAAAATGAGACACTCCTCCCCTCGTTGCGGCTCGTCCCCGAAGTTGGCGGGACCGTAGAGAGGCCTGACGTTCACGTCAATATGTTGCAATGCGCTATTGTCGCCCCCAGCGTGGCTGTTCCGTTTCCAACGGCCGCGCCATATCCGGTTTTTCGAGCTCGACGGCGCGTGGTTTTTCAAGCCGCCGGTCGAACAGCGGAACGTCGCCACGCCTAAGCACCAACACGAGCACGGCGCCCGCAAGGATACCGCCTGCATGTGCGGCCCAGGAAACCTGGTTTTCGGTGTCGATCAACAGCATCAGAAACTGAAAGCCGATCCATAAGGCGAGAAGAATGAAGGCGGGTATGCGCAGCGGGATGCGCGCAAACGCCAGCACCCAAATCTTCACCCGTGGATGTAGGATCAGATAGGCGGCGACGATGCCTGCAATGGAACCGGATGCACCGATCAGCGGCGCGTTGGAATCCGGTGCAATGAAACCATGCATATAGGCACCTGCGACAGCGCAGGCGAGATAGAAAACAAGATAGCGGAAATGCCCGAGCGCATCCTCCACATTGTCGCCGAACACCCAGAGAAACAGCATGTTGCCGCCAAGATGCATCAGGTCGCCATGCAGGAAGGAGTAGGTAATGTAGGTGAGCGGTTCGGGAACCAGATCGAGCTCCGGCGGCAATACCGCCAGGTCGTTGGAAACGGAAGGGATATAACCAAGCCCCAGGGCGGCTGCGAACGCGAAATCCGTACCGCCAACCGCCGTCACCAGATAGGCCAGGATGTTGACCGCGATAATCGTCAGCGTGACATATTGTCGTTTGATATGGCGCAGGCTGTTGGCATCGTGCAGCGGTATGAACATCGGAGCCCTCGTTGCGGGCCCCGATTCCGGCCCTAATGCGTCAGCGGTTCTGCCCCGGCACCCATAGCACGTCGAGCGCGCCATTGTCATTTACAGCGCGCGAAGCAACGAACAGAAAATCCGAGACACGATTGATGTAGCGCATGGCCGCATCGCTTACGGTCTCGCCCTCAACGGTCCTGAGCTCCACCATCAAACGCTCGGCCCGTCGCGAAACGGTGCGGGCAAGATGCAGCGCCGCGGCCGCCGGTTTTCCGCCAGGCAAAACGAAGGAGCGCAGCGGAGCGAGATTGGCGTTCAGCGCATCGATATCGGACTCCAGCCGATCCACCTGGCTCTGAATGATGCGCAATGGCTCATATTCCAGCGCTTCACCCGTGTCGGGCGTGGCGAGGTCCGCCCCGAGATCGAACAGGTCGTTCTGGATGCGCGCAAGCATCGCATCAATTGCTGGCTGCGTGTCGGCCAGATGAATACGCGCCATACCGATACAGGCGTTCGCCTCGTCCACGGTGCCATAGGAGGCGACCCTGAGATCGCTCTTCAAGCGACGCGTGCGCGAGCCGAGACCCGTGGTCCCGTCATCGCCCGTGCGAGTGTAAATTTTGTTCAGCTTGACCATGAAACGCCTCAACCGCCCTTGGAGCGCGCATAGTAAAGCGCGAGCACAACAAAGACGATGGCGACAGCCTGGAGCACAACCCGCGCCTGCATAAGTTTGTTCGACGTGTTGGCCGAGCCCCCGCGCATCATGTTCATGAGGCCGCGAATGAGGACGATCACGACCGCCATCATCACGAGGATGGAGAGAATGTTAAAGACTGTGGACATGACGGCTTTCTTCTCGGGTTCAGCCCTGATTGGACAGGAAGCGATACAGCATGCGCGAGGGAAGGAGCCGTTTCAATGCGACACCGATACGCGCCGGTGTGGTTATCACATAGTGCGGTTTCGGGCGCGGAGAAAGGAGTGCGTGGGAAAGCCGGACATAGACGGCGTCCGGTCCGAGTTTGAAACGCGACTTCACACCGCCTTGCCGCAAACGCGCAAGCTGCGCCTCATACGCTTTCCGGTGAACGGAATTCTCATGGTCGATGTAACGTTCGAACCAGGGCAACCCGTTGCTGGCCATTTTCGAGGCGATCGGGCCCGGCTCGATCAGCGAAACATGAACGCCCGAGCCTTCGAGCTCTGCTCTCTGGCAAAGCATGAGCCCCTCCAGAGCATGTTTCGACGCAGCATAGGCACCGCGGAATTTGATGGGAACGAGCCCGAGTATCGATGAGCAATGCACAATCCGGCCATGCCCCTGCCTCCGCATCACCGGGACAATGCGTTGCGTAAGATCGTGCCAGCCAAAGACATTCACCTCGAATTGATGGCGCAATGCATCCACCGGCAGATCCTCGACCGCGCCTGCTTGTGCATAGGCGCCATTGTTGAACAGCGCATCCAGGGAACCGCCGGTTCGGTTCATGACGTCATCGACAAGGGTGGCAATCGATTCGGGCTCGGCGTAGTCGAGATAGAAGGGCTCTATCCCCTCCTTTTCGAGCGACTGACGATCCTCCGTTCGGCGCACCGTTGCAAAGACCCGCCAACCGTCCTTACGCAGTGCTTTGGCGCACCAGGCGCCGATGCCGGATGATGCACCGGTGATCAGAATCGTGCGGTCCGTGCCCATGAAATTCCCGTCAGCACTTGTCTATAAGTGTCACGGTTTCACATATTGGCCGAAGTGAAACAACAAGAAGCAGCGTCGAGAACCACGAAAGGAATTGCCGTGCGCGGATTGAAAGCCACCAGACGCATTGTCGGCGATGCGCTCGGTCACTTCAACACCGATGACGGCTGGGCGATGGCCAGCCATGTCGCCATTTCGGCACTCATGGCCCTTTTTCCGTTCCTGATCTTCGCCACCGCATTGGCGAGTTTTCTCGGCGCGGATGCCTTTTCGCAACAAGCCGTCGATCTCATTTTCGACACCTGGCCGAAAGAAGTCGCCGAGCCGATCGCGCAGGAAGTTCACAATGTGCTCGGCGTGCGGCGCAGCGATGTCCTCACAGTCGGTGTCGTTCTGGCGGGTGTCTTCGCCTCGAACGGCGTAGAGGCATTGCGGCTTTCGCTAAACCGGGCCTATCGCGTCAGTGAACGGCGCTCCATCTTTCGCCTGCGTGCGCAAAGCCTGTTCTTCGTGCTCGTCGCGACGCTCGGATTTCTCGCCATCAGCCTGTTGCTCGTCATCGCGCCAGTGGCACTGCGCATCGCCGCAAACAATCTCGAATGGATCGCCCCCTATGTCGGCACCATCACGTTCTGGCGCTACGTCATCGCATTGACGGTGCTCGTCCTTGCGCTCATTTCGGTGCATCTGTGGCTGCCGGCCGGCCGGCGCAACCTTTGGGACGTGCTGCCCGGCGTCACCTTCACCGTGCTCGGCTCATTTATCGGATCAAGCCTTTTCGCAACCTATCTCGGCCGTTTCAGCAATTATGCGAGCACCTATGCCGGCCTCGCCTCGATTATGATCGCAGTGGTGTTTCTCTACATCATCTCGGCCGTGTTCATCCTAGGCGGGGAGCTGAACGCCTCCATCAAACGCTACCGAGAGGCACGCGCCGTTGCCGGAACCGGATGACGCGATGCGCGCCGCGTCGCCAGCGCCACGCCGAACGTCGTGATCGCCATACCAACGAGTTGCACCGGGGTCAGCGTCTCGTCAAAAAGCACCCACGCCATCAGCGCGGTCACCGCCGGTACGAGGTAGAACAGCGAGGCCACGCGCGCCACCTCGCCTTCCCGAATAAGGATCATAAGCAGGAAGATCGCCCCTATGGACAGAACGAAAACCAGCCAGGCCATAGCAAAGATCAGTTCCCCGTTCAGCTCGAACCGCCAAGTCTCGAGCATCAACGACACGAAGAACGTTACCGCCCAACCGCCGACATACTGATAAAGCGTTACGGTAACCAGATCGGCGGTTGCCACGAAGCGCTTCTGCCAGACCGTGCCCACGCTCATTGCGACCACTGCAATGATGGACGCGCCGATGGTCGCGACCGTCACCCCGCCGCTTACGGTGCCGAATTTCGGTGAAAGCACGGTCACGACGCCAACGAGTCCGACCACAAGACCCAGCCAGTGCTTCCGGGTCACTTTTTCACCGAGGAACAAGCCCGCAATAACGGCAGTCAGCATCGGCTGAAGCCCGACGATGAGACCGGCAAACCCTGCCGGCAAGCCGTTGCGAACCGCCCAGAAAACACCGCCTAAATAAACGCCGTGCATCAAAACGCCCGCAATCGCGGCGTGCAAAGCATTGCGCGGGCCGATGGACTTCGCTTTCACCAGCGGCACGATCATCAGCAGAACGGCAAAGGTCAGGGCAAAGCGGACCCAAAGGAACGTAAAGGGCTCCGCCCATGGCATGGCATAGCGCGCACCAATGAAACCTGTCGCCCAGAGAAGGACGAACAAGGCCGGGATCGCCCTTGTGATATCTTTCATCGAATGTATCCCTGGATGCGGTGGCGCGGGTTTCAACCGCGGCTTTATCAGCCACACCCCCGGCAAGGAAAGCGAAACATTTCCATTGTAGGATCAATGAATGTGATCCGTTCTACCGCCGGGGATGCGCCAATGCTGATGAAACTGGACACAAGTTGGCTGATCTTCGCGCTCGTTGCCGTCACGATGATCGCGTATATCCTCTCGCTCGGCCTCAATGCCGCGATGCGTGACGACGGATTTGGCGCCATGGGAAACGCCACGATCATAACCGTGGCGTTTTTCGGCACAATCTATCTGGTTAATCAACGCGGTATTCGGTTCACAAGCCTAATCGAAGGCGCAACTGCCGGGCTCGGTGGTGCTTTCGCCGCGTTTCTCGTTCTCGTCATGGCAAAAGCGCTTTTCAGGCGCCTGAGCTAGAAAGCCCGATCATCCGCGCAATATCGCCAGGTGTCGCGCCACTGTTGCGCAAGGCTGCAAGGCTTGTATCGCCGCGACTCTTGGAAAGCTTGCGACCGTCGTCGTCCAACACCAGATCGTGATGATGATAATACGGTACCGGCAGGCCCAAAAGCTCCTGTAGCAGACGATGCACGGCCGTAGCGTGGAAGAGATCGCGCCCACGCACAACATGCGTCACGCTCTGCAGCGCATCGTCCACCACCACAGAAAGGTGATAGCTTGCAGGGATCTCCCTGCGGGCAATCACCACATCGCCCCATCGTTCAGGCTCCGCCGCTACAGGCCCCGTTCCCCCCTCCGGTCCCTGCCCCGTCTCATCCCAGGAGAGTGCGCGCCCTACATGCGCGACGGCAGCCGACATATCGAGCCGCCAGGCAAAGGGCGCACCTTCGGCCATCCGCGTCTCTCGCTCCGTAGCACTCAGATAGCGATCATCACCGGGGTACACAGGTGCGCCATCCGGATCGCGCGGCCAGAATTCGCCCCCCGATTCATGGTCGGCGATGCGTGCGCGCACCTCGCCGCGGCTCATGAAACCGGGATAAACGAGATCGGCGTCGATAAGCCGCTCCAGGGCGGCACGATAATCATCGAAATGATCCGATTGGCGTCGAACCGGCTCTTCCCAGTCCAGACCCAACCAGGTGAGATCGTACAGAACGCCACGTTCCAGCTCCCGCGTGCAGCGAGTGACGTCGATGTCTTCCATGCGCAACAGGAACCGACCCTCCGCCTCCCGCGCCAACTGGCGGTTCAAAAGCGCGGAATAGGCATGGCCGAGATGAAGTTGGCCGTTCGGGCTCGGGGCAAACCGGAAAACCGGATGTGTCATGAGAGGTGCTTGAATCGGGTTGCGGTCGGCATCGGACGATTGCTACGGGTTTCTTTGGCTCTGGGCAAGAAGAGGACACATTGCCGCTATGGACCGGATCGACACCGATGCGCAGATGCTAAAGGCGCTCGACGCGCTGATGGCCATCGACCGCCGGCTCCATGCTGTGCGAGCGCGCTCGGGTGACGTACCACTCAGGCGTTCGACACCCGGCTTTGCAAGTCTGGTTTCGATCATCGTATCGCAGCAGGTCTCCCGCGCCAGCGCCGATGCCATCCAGGGACGGCTCGTCAATCTCATCGACCCGCTCACGCCCCCGAACGTTCTTTCCGCGGGAGAAGAACCACTGGTCGCCGCAGGCCTGTCGCGTGCCAAGCAACGCACCATCGTCGCGCTTTCGCACGCGATTTGCGAGGAAGGACTGGACCTCGATAAACTTTGCGAGCTCGATGCCGACGAGGCCATTTCCCGTCTCATCGCGATTCCGGGCATCGGTCCATGGACTGCACAGGTCTACTTACTGGTATCGGCCGGCCATCCGGACGTTTTTCCGGCCGGTGACGTGGCTCTACAGGCCGCCGTGGCCGACGCTCTGGCGCTTCCGAACCGGCCCGATACACGCGATCTGGCGAAGCTGGCCGAATCATGGGCACCATTCCGTGCGGTCGCCGCACGCCTGTTTTGGGCCTATTATCGCGAGATGAAGGGCAAAGAAGCGGCTCCTTTGCCCCAAGCAACGTAAAAAACTGCGAGAATCCAGGTGTTTGAAGCGTCATAAAGCAAAATATGCGCTTCACATTCCTGTCACGGCAGGCTTACAGTATCCGCATCGATCGACTTGGTCAGTTGAAGGAGCTTCAAGGACGTGACGATCGCGACTTCGCCAGACAGCATGCCTGCTCTGGTGCTGAATGCGGATTACAGACCGCTCAGTTACTATCCTTTGTCACTGTGGTCGTGGCAGGATGCCATCAAGGCAGTCTTCCTGGACCGGGTCAACATTGTCGCCGAGTACGAGCAGCAAGTCTCCTCGCCATCCTTCGCGATGAGACTGCCGAGCGTGATCAGCCTCAAAACCTATGTAAAGCCGTCGCGTTACCCGGCCTTTACACGCTTCAACGTTTTCCTGCGCGACCGTTTCCAGTGCCAGTATTGCGGCACCCGAGAAGACCTGACCTTCGACCATGTCATTCCACGCCGCCTCGGCGGTGTAACCTCCTGGGAGAACGTCGTCGCGGCCTGCTCGCCCTGCAATCTAAAGAAGGGGGGCGTTATGCCCGCCCGCGCCAAGATGTGGCCTCAGCAGAGGCCTTACCGCCCCACCGTGCACGATCTGCATAATAACGGGCGACTTTTTCCACCCAATTATCTTCACGAGAGCTGGATGGATTATCTCTATTGGGACGTCGAACTGGAGCCGTAGCCCTGCCGAAGCATTTGGCCGACAAGGGGCCTGAAAACACGCAAGTGCGCGACAGAACCCAAGCGTTTACCGCTTGAAGGCGGCACGCAGTGCAACGGCAGCCCAGAGCGCGCTTGCCAGCACATTCCAGCCCGCAAAGGACAAGCCGAGGAAACGGCCCGCCGCCTCGCTACAAGACGGTGGCACCACGGCATTCAACTGATCGAGCAGATTGCCGCCGAATTCCCGATTCGCGGCACCGGCGCCACAATCGGCCGGACCGTCCCACCAGCCCCATTCGACACCGGAGTGGTAGATGCCGAGCCCCATGCCGTAGAGCATGAGCGCACCACCTGCGAGAAGGAGTCCACGCGTTACAAAGGGCGGCGCCTTCAGCCAGGAAGCCAAAAGCGCAAGCAGCATTAGCGGCGCGCCGATGTAATACGGCGTGCGCTGCTCCAGACAAAGAAGACAGGGGATATAGCCACCGATATGCTCGAATCCGAGTGCGGTGCCCACCGTTGCCGCCATTCCGACGGTCAGCAATCCGGCGCTTAAGGTTTGGGTGACGCCGGTGGGAGCGGAAAGGGACATTCAGAGCCTCTAGAATACATAGCGTATGGCGACGAAACCGCCGATCAGCAAAACCATGAAAACGGTGAAAAGAAGGCCGAGATTCTTCTCTATGAAGAGCCGAATCGGTGGGCCGAACTTGTAGAGCAGCCAAGACACAAGAAAGAAGCGAAGCCCCCGACCGATCACCGAGACGACGACAAAAATCATGAGATTGAGCCCGGTCGCCCCCGAAAAGATTGTGAGCACCTTGTATGGGAACGGCGTCACAGCGGCAAAGAGCACGCCCCAACCTCCCCATTCATTGTACCAACCGGCCACCTGTTCGAACGCGTTTTCCTTGCCGTAGAAAGCAAGGATCGGCTGACCGACCGCCTCGTAAAGAAAAGCCCCTATCGCATAGCCCAGGAGCGCACCCAGAACGGAACTGATCGTGCAAATAAAAGCATAGCGCAACCATTTGGCGCGCTCGGACAGCACCATGGGGATCAGCAGCACATCCGGGGGGATGGGAAAGACCGAGCTCTCTATGAAAGATACAGAAGCCAGAGCCTTCTCCGCATGCCGTGTGGCAGCGAGCGACATGGTCCAATCGTAGAGTTTGCGCAGCATGAAGGGCCCTCGATGAGGTGCTTTGTCTAGCCCTTGGAGCGGGCGGGTGCAACGCTCATGACAAAAGAGACGGCGGGCGTGACGATTTGCATCGCAAAGTGTTGACGCAAGCCCCCTTCCCCGTATAGTCCGCACCCTGTCCGGCCGTTCGCGGCGGGCCCCTGTGGCGGAATTGGTAGACGCGCTCGACTCAAAATCGAGTTCCGCAAGGAGTGCTGGTTCGAGTCCGGCCAGGGGCACCATTTTCCCCGAAGCATCGCAGTGCGGGACAGGGGAGGAACCATCGCGAGAATGCTTGAACGGCGCGAAAGCTACAGAAAGCTTTACGACGGGTTCCGCTGGAACATCCCGCAAGCGTTCAACATCGGTACCGCCATTTCCAACGATTGGGCCGCTCGCGTGCCGGAGCGCATCGCGCTTTTCGAACATCGCGCCGAGGATCCACTGGCAACGCTCACCTATGGCGCGCTTGCCCAAAAGTCCGACGCGCTCGCAGCCGGCCTTGCCAAGGCCGGCATCGAGCGGCGCGACCGGATCGCGCTGCTCCTGCCGCAATGCTTCGAAACCGCGATCGCCCATGCCGCCATATACAAGCTCGGCGCCATCGCCGTACCACTTGCCCTTCTCTTCGGCTCGGAAGCGCTCGAATATCGGCTTTTCACCTCCGGTGCGGTCGCGGTGATCACAAACGATGCCGGGTTTGCGAAGGTTTTCCGCATCCGCGACCGCCTGCCGGCATTGCAACTCACCGTCAACATCGACGGCGAGAACAGCGGGGCACGGGACTTCCACAAAATCGTCGCCGATAATTCCGGACCCTTCACACCCGCCGACACCGGTCCCGACGATCCAGCGATGATGATTTTCACCTCCGGCACCACCGGACCACCGAAAGGCGCGCTGCACGGGCATCGTGTCCTGCTGGGGCATCTGCCGGGCGTACAATTTCACCACGAGTTCCTGCCCCAGGAGCGCGATCTTTTGTGGACCCCGGCCGACTGGGCCTGGGCCGGCGGTCTGCTCAACGTTCTCCTGCCCGGGCTCCATCTCGGCACTCCCGTGGTCGCCGGTCGTTTCGAAAAATTCGATCCGGAGATGGCGTTGAGCCTTATGGAGAAGATGAAGGTTCGCAACGCTTTTATCCCGCCGACGGCGTTGCGCATGTTGAGAAGCGTGGCGAACATTCAAGCGCGCTTCGACCTTTCTCTGCGCACCATCGGTTCCGGCGGCGAAGCGCTCGGTCGTGAAACCTTCGAATGGGCCCGCGCCGAACTGGGCCTGCAGATCAACGAGTTCTACGGCCAGACCGAGTGCAATCTGGTGCTCTCCTCCTGCCATGCACTGCATATCGGCAAGCCTGGCGCTATCGGCCTTCCCGTCCCCGGCCATCGCGTCGCAATCATCGACGGCGAGGCTCGGCCTGTGCGCGACGGCGAGGCAGGAGATATTGCCGTCCTCCGGCCGGATCCGGTCATGTTCCTAGGATACTGGGAAGACGAAAGCGCAACACGCGGGAAGTTCATCGGCGACTGGATGACCACGGGCGATCAGGGCGTCCGCGACGAGGAAGGCTATGTCCACTTCGTCGGGCGCGACGACGATGTCATCACATCTGCCGGTTATCGTATCGGCCCCACCGAAATCGAGGATTGTCTGACCGGGCACCCGAAAGTCGCACTCGCGGCTGCGGTCGGCAAACCCGATCCCATACGTACGGAAATCGTCAAGGCCTATATCGTTCTTCGCGAAGGAACGGAGCCAAGCGAGGCGCTGGCGGAAGAAATCCGCCTGTGGGTCCGCAACCGGCTTTCAGCGCACGAATACCCCCGCGAAATCGCCTTCGTCGAATCCATGCCGTTGACCACCACCGGCAAAGTGATCCGTCGTATCTTCCGCGAGCGCGCGGGGCGCGAATGACGCCGCGCGTCGGGCATCTTCGCTCCAGGAGCGATGATCAGGCCGCGTAACGTCTGCGCTTGTGTTCATCGAGAAAGGCTGGAATTTCCTTGGCGAGAATCGGCTTGCTGAACAGATTGCCCTGCGCCTCGTCGCAGCCCATAGCGCGGATAATGCGCAACTGTTCTTCCATCTCAACGCCTTCCACCACCGTCGTCATACCAAGCGTGAAGGCCAGATTGACGATCGTCTGAACGATCGCCGCCTGGTCTGCACTCTTGGTGATCTCCTTGATGAAAAGGCGGTCGATCTTGACCTTGTCGAAGGCGAACTTCTGCAGATAACTCAGCGAGGAGTAACCGGTGCCGAAATCATCGAGGGAGATGCGCGTTCCAAGCTGACGAAGGCGCCGGAGATCTGCGTGCAGTTTACGATTGTCTTCGAGCAGGAGCGTTTCGGTGATTTCCAACTCCAGCCGGTTTGCCGGTGTATCGGTTTCGACGAGAACCCGCGCGACGGTTTCAACGATGTCGTCCCGCTTGAACTGCATCGGCGAGAGGTTCGCCGCGATGTTGATACCGTCGGGCAACGATTTCATCTCCAGGCAAACCTGCCGCAGCACCCATTCGCCAAGCTGGACAATCGCGCCCGTCTCCTCGGCGATCCGGATGAATTCGTCGGGCGGAATCGGTCCGTGAACCGGATGCGTCCAGCGCAGCAAAGCCTCGAACGTCGTGACCTGGTTCGAACCCAGCCCGATTATGGGCTGGAACACGACATGAAACTGTTCGTCCAGATTGGCTGAGCGGAGCTCGGCCTCGAGCGTGCGGCGCCTTTGCAAGCGCTTGTTCATGCCCGGTTCGTAAAAGCGGAAAATGCCTCGACCGTCCCCCTTGGCCTGATAAAGCGCCACATCGGCCTGCATCAGAAGATCGTCGGCCTCCGGTTCCAGACTGGCGACGGCGATGCCCACGCTCGCACCCGTGAGCACCTGATGCCCTTCGATAATATAGGGTTCGTCCAGTGCCTCTATCAGTCGTTTGGCAAGGCTGCTTGCCTGTTCCGGTTTCTCGATGTTTCCCTGGACGACGACGAACTCGTCGCCCCCCAGACGCGCAACCGCATCCGTTTCCCGCACCGTGTTGCGAATGCGCCCGGCAACGGCACGCAGCAAACCGTCGCCGACGGGATGTCCGAGGGTATCGTTGATGCTCTTGAAATTGTCGAGATCGACGCACATGACGGCCGTATAGAGACCTCGTTCGGTGCTTCCCGCCAGAATTTCCTCGAGTTGCTCACGCATCATCATGCGGTTCGGAAGATCGGTGAGCGTATCGTGGCGTGCCATATAGGCAACCTGGGCCTGGGCCTTGTGGCGTTCCGTGATGTCCTCATAGGTTGCGACCCATCCACCGCCACGCATCGGCTGATGCGAAATCAGGATCGTGCGCCCGTCGCGCAATTCCTGCGTCAACGTATCCGATCGGCCCTGTTCGATGAGACGCGACTGCAGATGCGCGAGTTGCTCGGCCTCGTCTTCGGCACTGGCACCCGCGTCGACCATGTGGTCGATCAGCGTGTTCAGCGAGGTTCCCAGCCGCAGTTGTTCCTGAGTGAGACCGTAAATGCTCTCCATCTTCTGATTGCTGACGATGAGACGGTCTTCTGCATCGAACATGCACAGGCCATGGGACATGTTGTTCAAAGCGGTATTGAACAGCAGATTCTGCGTGATCAGTTCCTCGTTTGCGCGCCGCGCCGCCGCAGCACTTTCACTGAGCTCAGCGCTTGTCCGCAACAAGTCCTCATTGGTCGCCTTCAGACGCTGCTGGACGCTGATCTGCAACCGGTGCTGCCATCTGAGCATGGCGATGAAGACAAAGCCTGTGACGACAAGGGAAAGCGCAAGCGCGGAGAATATCCAGTGAAGTCGGAGAAGTTCGCCTTGGTCTTTCGCCTGGGCCGTCGCACCGTATTCATTGGCCTTGGACGCAAGCGCCACCATCTTGCTCTCCAGCGGAGCCGTCAGTTGGAGTGCACGCTGGGCGTTTGCGGGATCGTCGATCCGGCCGATGAACCGAGAAATCTGATCCACGGCATTGGCCAGTTCATCCACCGTCTGCTGGTTTTCGGGCATCGCCGAGACGAAATTCACAAACTCACCCTGTTCGAACAGGCTGAGCCTGCTGACCAGGATCTGATACCGCAACTCCACGTCCTGTTTGCTCGCTTGCGACGGCTCAACCAGTATAGCCGTGAGCCGCTGGCGAAAACGCAGAAGTTCGTTCATGCCCTGGCTGGCGCTGTAGGCGATGTTGTAGCGGAAGATCTGCGTCAGCGCTTCCTGACGCTGAAAAACCAGAACGGAGATATAAAGCGCCGCGATCGCCAACGCGATCATGCCAATGGACAGCACCATCTGCACGACGCGCGAGGCTGTGCGACGCCTCATCTTTTTGTTCCCCGGTTCCGACATGGACAAAGCCTGTCAGACGCCTACCGGACGGTAAAGCGTCGAACCTGCCATACAGAACGCGAGAAAAATTTCTGCGTATTCAGTTCCGGGTCGGAATCGTACGGATAGATGATGAACAAGGGCCCCTTGTCGCTGACTGGCATGTAATTGCCATCCCGCTTGTAGGCGAGAATGGTGCCATGCGCGGCGAAATCCGCTATCGGCACCGGCGCCTGGTAATCGTTCAGGGCCGTTACGACCACTTCTTCGCCATTTGCCTGGACTAGCGCCATCAGTTCGGTAAGCAGCGCGCCCTCAAATTCGACCACATCGTCGAACCAAGGCGTGCTTGTGCGGATCTTTGCGGATTTAAGCGTCTCAAGCATCGCGAGATCGAAATCCGCGACCCCTTCACCGTTGGTCGCGCCTATATTGCCGTCAACTGTCAAAATGACATCGCCCTGCGGCGTCGACAAAGCGGCGTCCTGTGCATTGGCAGGAGCCATAACCGAGAAGAGCAGCATTGCCGCTGCCGCAAGCCAGCCTCCCATGAGATTCTTTTTGTACATTTCTTGAGCCTCTTTACTGGCGTATACTGGAACGCAGCCCACGATAATGCCGGCTAACCAAACAACAGGTTAACGACAGCGGTCTTTTGGCCTACACGTTACGGGCGATTGACACGCTCCGCAGCCGATGCCAAAGCTCTAAGTCAAAAGGATTGTACAGTAGATTGCCCGGTCCTCATAACGGCCTCAAGTCTACATGTCTCCCAACGCGAAAACACGTGGGAGAAAGACACTCAAAAAACCAATAAATACATCTCCAGATCAGGGGTTTAGGAAGTGGAAACGTACAAGGAATTCACCTTCGAGGCAGCGCACAAGCTGGAGCCCTACTCCGGTCTCCACGGCCATTCCTTCAAAGTCTCCGTCCATCTGGTCGGCGACCCGGATCCCGTCTATGGCTGGGCAGCCAATCTCTATGAGGTTGAAAAGCAGATCGAGGAGATTCACAAGACGCTCGACCACACGTATCTGAACGACATCGACGGTCTCTCCGTTCCCTCGCTGGAGAACCTCGCCAAATGGATCTACGACAAGCTGGCGGACAAATCTCCGGAACTCGACCGCGTGGAACTCAAGCGCGGTGCTGAAGGCCAGGCCGAAGGCTGTATCTATCGGCGACCGCGCGAAGCCGCCTGAAAAAACAGACCGATCTCGCCGCGATCGCAGTGATTAAAAAATTTCCCGGTGCTCGCCTTATTTACCGGTTGAATGCGCCGCATCCACGAGACGCTCGGCATCGGGGCTTGCCCATTCTGCCGGACCGTTCATGTGCGCCAGCAAGCACCCCTCTTCATCGATCAACAAGGTCACGGGCAGGCCGAGAGCCAGCCCCTGGCTCTTTAGGTCGTTGAATATCTTCATGGAATTGTCGCGGTAGTACCCAAGAGACTGGATGCCGGTTTCCTCAAGGAAGGCGGTCGGTTTTTCGTCGCCGCCGCGATCCACGTTGACCGCCACCACTTCGAAATCGTCCGAGCCCTTCGCGGCCTGAAGTGCATCCAGGGCGGGCATCTCCTCCCGGCATGGCGTGCACCACGTGGCCCAGAGATTCATCAGAACCGTGCGACCTGCGAAGTCCGCAATGGACATCGCCTCACCCTCGGGCCCCGCGAACGTCAGCGCATTCAGCGAACGGGGCGGATCTGCCGCCAGCATCGCGGCCACGTGTCCCGTTGCCGCATCGCCAACCGCCTTGGCCTGCGCCTGCTTGGCGGTGCAGGCTGCATCCTCTGCCTCGGCCGCAATCGGTGTAGCGGCCATGTTGCCATCCAACCCGCCCTTCACGTATACCGCAATCGCACCCGCTACGGCGCCCGCGGCGACGGCCAGGAAAACCAGGCGGAGTGCCGGGAATTTTTGTTTCTGCTTCGACATATTTCTTTCCACACTAGCGCCCGGTTATCATGATGAGCGAAGACCAAGCCAGCAACCGCATGTGGGGTGGACGTTTTGCCTCAGGACCCGATGCCGTCATGGAAGCGATCAACGCATCCATCGGTTTCGACAAGAAGCTCTACGCCCAGGATATACGCGGAAGTCTGGCACATGCCGCCATGCTGGCGAAGACTGGCATAATTTCGGCAGAGGACGAAAAAAACATCGTTCACGGGCTGAACACGATCCTGTCAGAGATCGAGGCTGGTAAGTTCACCTTTTCCGCCAGACTTGAAGACATCCACATGAATATCGAGGCGCGTCTGGCCGAATTGATCGGACCCGCCGCAGGTCGCCTGCATACGGCCCGCTCGCGCAACGATCAGGTAGCGCTCGACTTCCGCCTCTGGGTCAAGGAAGAATTGCTGCGCATTGATGGCGCGCTGGGTGGCCTGATTGAAGCCTTCCTCACTCGGGCCGAAGAGCATGCCGCCAGCGTGATGCCGGGCTTCACCCATCTCCAGTCCGCGCAACCGGTCACCTTCGGCCACCATATGATGGCCTATGTCGAGATGTTCGGCCGCGATCGTTCGCGCGTGCGCGACGCCATCGAGCGCCTGAACGAAGGCCCGCTCGGCGTGGCCGCGCTCGCCGGCACCGGTTTTCCGGTCGACCGCCACATGACGGCGGAGGCACTTGGATTCCGCGAACCGACCCGCAACTCCATCGACACCGTATCGGACCGCGACTTCGCACTCGAATTTCTTTCGGTTGCCGCGATCTGCGCCACGCATCTTTCGCGGCTGGCCGAGGAAATCGTCATTTGGTCGACGCCGCAATTCGGCTTCGTGCGGCTGTCGGATTCCTTCTCCACCGGCTCCTCCATCATGCCGCAGAAGAAGAATCCTGACGCCGCCGAACTGATCCGCGCCAAGACCGGCCGCATCAATGGCGACCTGGTCGCGCTTTTGACGGTGATGAAGGGGCTTCCCCTCGCATATTCGAAAGACATGCAGGAAGACAAAGAAGCCGTCTTCGACGCCGCTGAGACACTCGATCTTATGCTGGCCGCAATGACCGGCATGGTCGGCGATATGAATGTCGACACTCAGGCCATGAAAAAAGCCGCCGGCGCCGGCTTCTCCACCGCCACAGACCTTGCGGACTGGCTGGTGCGCGAGGCGGGCCTGCCTTTCCGCGAGGCCCATCACGTCACGGGCCGCGCCGTAGCGCTTGCCGAGGAAAGAAAATGCGGGCTGGAAAAGCTTGCGCTGGAAGATCTCCAGGCCATCAACCCGGCTATCAACGAGGGTGTCTTCTCCGTCCTTTCGGTCAGCAATTCCGTGAAAAGCCGCACATCCTACGGCGGAACCGCACCATCGGAAGTGCGGCGCCAGATCCGTAACTGGAAGAAACGCCTGAAACGGGATGCAAGCCCGGTCAAAAAGCGCTAAAACCCAGCCAACACACCATCGAGGAATGGAACGCTCATGACGGCCCGCCGCACGCTCACCCTTGTCTTGCTCGGTTTCGCGCTTGGCTTAGCCGCCTGCGGGCGCAAGGCCCCGCTCGATTCGCCTTACGAGGCAGCGGTGGACGCGCGAAAACAGGCCGAAGAGAACGACGAGCCCATGCCACCTGCACCGGACAAACCCGTTCAGGACCGACCCTTTATCCTGGACGGACTGCTCTGAACTCTGAATCCGGGGCGTGTTGCACAAAACCTGCGCTGTCTAACGGCGCTTTCAGGAAAACAGCTCAGCCGAAAGCCTGCTGCCGTGAATCATTTCGAATATCGTGACGGCGTGCTCCATGCCGAAAATGTGCCGGTGCCTGCCATCGCCGAGGCGGTTGGAACTCCATTCTATTGCTATTCCACGGCAACGTTGACGCGTCATTACCGCGTATTCTCGGAAGCCTTCGAGGGGCTGGATGCGCTTGTTTGTTACGCCATGAAGGCAAACTCCAACCAGGCCGTTCTGGCCACGCTCGCGCGCCTGGGCGCCGGCATGGATGTCGTCTCCGAAGGCGAACTCCGCCGCGCGCTCGCAGCTGGCGTTCCAGCCGACAAAATACTGTTCTCAGGCGTCGGCAAGACCGCGCGGGAAATGGATTTCGCACTGAATGCCGGGATTCTGTGCTTCAATGTGGAATCCATGCCGGAACTTGAGCAACTCTCCGCCCGCGCCACAACCCTGGGCCTGACCGCAAACGTGTCGTTGCGGATCAACCCGGACGTTGACGCCAAAACACACAAGAAAATCTCCACCGGCAAGGCCGAAAACAAATTCGGCATCGGCTGGCGGGATGCCCGCACCGCTTACGCGCGTGCTGCGGAACTACCGGGTCTCAATGTCACCGGCATCGACATGCATATCGGCAGTCAGATCACCGAGTTGCAACCCTTTGACGACGCCTTCGCGTTGCTCACCGAACTGACCGAGACGCTGCGTGCCGACGGTCACGCCATCGAACATGTGGATCTCGGCGGCGGGCTTGGCGTACCCTATGCCGAAGACGGCAACCAGCCGCCCTTGCCCGACGCCTATGCCGAGGTTGTGCGTAAACATGTGACGAAACTAGGCTTAAAGGTGATGCTCGAACCTGGCCGCCTGATTGCAGCAAATGCCGGCATTCTTGTCTCCGAGGTCGTCTTCGTGAAAGAGGGAGAAGCCAAGAATTTCGTCATCGTCGATGCGGCGATGAACGATTTGATCCGCCCCACGCTTTATGATGCCTTCCATTCTATCCGACCCGTGACGGAGGCCGGAAAAAACGCCGAGACGCTTGTCGCCGATGTGGTGGGTCCGGTTTGCGAAACCGGTGACTATCTGGCGCTCGACCGGAAGATTCCGAGCCTCAAGGCAGGCGACCTCGTCGCCATAGGCTCTGCCGGCGCCTATGGCGCCGTCCAGGCAAGTACCTATAATTCGCGTCCGCTCGTGCCGGAAGTGCTGGTGAATGGGGACGAATTTCATGTCATTCGCTCCCGCCCGAGCTACGAGGAGCTCATCGCGATGGATTCAATGCCAACCTGGCTGGTTGACTGAAGACACCCGCAATGCGCGGATCACAATTTCGCGCGCCGCCTCGCCTTCGCCGTGTTTGCTGCTATCCTTGTGAACGGTAGGGCGTGTGATTCACGCACGCTGCGGCAATGTGCTGAGAGCGTCTATGACTGAAACACCTTCAAGACAGACGCATATGGGTGGTCGGCTCGCGCGGCTGACGCGCACCCGCTTCGCCATCCGCTCCGTCATGCTCGTGGAGCGCTTATGGCCGCTTATCCTCCCGCTGCTGGTCATTGTCAGCCTGTTCCTCAGCATTTCCTGGCTCGGCCTGTTCAGGCTCATGCCCGATGTGACACGCCTTGGCGTCATCAGCATACTCGGCCTCTTCGGCCTTGCATCGCTGTGGCCCCTGCGCAGTTTCCGCCACCCCCGGCCAGCCGAGATCGACCGGCGCATTGAGCGTGTCAACAAACTGACGCACGAACCCGTCGCCGTACAATCGGATCGGCTTGCCGGCAACAAGGACGGATTTGCCGATGCCCTTTGGCGAGAACACCAGAAACGCATGGCCGGCCGGCTCGACAAACTACACGGAGACCTGCCGGAAACCGGCATCCCGGAGAAAGATCCCTGGGGCGTACGGGCGGCGGCGGCCTTGCTCCTGGTCATTGCCGCTGCATTCTCCACCGGCCCCTATGGCGGCAGCGTCCTCGATGCGTTTCGGGCCCATAGCGGAGTGGACGTCGTACCGCCACGTATCGATGCCTGGGTGACACCTCCCACCTACACCCGCCGTGCGCCCATTTATCTGACAGCCGAGGCAAACCGCGAAACCGAAAGTTTTACGGTGCCGCAAGGCAGTATGCTGGCGCTCAGGGTTACAGGCGGCTCGGGAACCGAAACACTCTCCTTCCTCGACACAGGCGACACGGAAACGCCCATCGAGCCGGAGGGCGCCTCGCAGAGCGGCGCTCTGTCGGCAGACAGCACCGCGCGGCGCTTTGCCAGCACACTGAGCGAAGATGGAAAACTGGTGCTGAAGCGCGACGAACAGGAGGTCGAGGGCTGGCTCTTCTCGGTGACGCCCGACAATCCCCCCGAAATCCGCTTCGCCGAAGATCCCAAGCGGGCTGTGAATGGCGCATTGGAACTCGCCTACGAAATCGAGGACGATTACGGTGCTGCGGAAGCGCAAGCGGTGTTCGAACAGGCCCACAAAATGCCCGATGTACGGCCTCTCTACGAAGCACCAGAGCTGCCCCTGTCATTGCCACGGCGCGACGGACGCACAATCGCTGCAAAAACCTCGCGCGACCTCACGGAACATCCGTGGGCCGGCAGTTCGGTGGCCACGACCCTGCGTGCCGTCGACGATGCCGGACAGGAAGCACGAAGCGACAAGAAGGTCTTCACCCTTCCGGAACGGATTTTCACCAATCCGCTCGCCAAGGCGCTTATCGAGCAAAGGCGCGTTCTGGCGCTTGACGCCAACAAGAAGCCGCGCGTGCTCGCGATGATGGACGCCGTCATGACCTGGCCTGAGGAAACGCTGACAGAACTGTCGCAGTTTCTCGGCATTTCAGCCGCACGGTCACGATTGAAAACCGCCCAGACCGACGACCAACTCCGCGACGTTGTCGATTACCTTTGGGAGATCGCGCTCATCATCGAGGACGGCGATCTGACCGCTGCGGAGAAGCGATTGCGGCAGGCGCAGGAAGCCCTGAAGAAGGCTCTGGAAGACGGCGCGAGCGAAGAGGAAATCGCTCGCCTCATGGACGAGCTGCGCAGTGCCATGCAGGAGTTCATGCGCGAGTTCGCCGAACGTGCCCAGCAGAATCCCAACATGGCGCAACAAATGCCGGAAAACAGCGAGATGTTGAGCCAGAACGATCTGGACCGCATGCTCGATCAGATCGAGGAACTGGCCAAATCCGGCGCGCGCGATCAGGCACAAGAGCTTCTTTCGCAGCTCGAAAACATGATGAACAACCTGCAGGCCGGGCGTTCTCAGCAAGGTCAGTCCGGCAACCAGCAATCGGAAATGCGTCAGCAGATGGACGAGCTCGGCAATCTTATGCGCCGTCAGCAGGAGTTGATGAACGAGACCTTCCGCATGGACCAGATGCAGCGTGGGCAACAGGGCCAGCAGGGCGAACAAGGAC
Source organism: uncultured Nitratireductor sp. (assembly GCF_913053745.1). Lineage (GTDB taxonomy): Bacteria > Pseudomonadota > Alphaproteobacteria > Rhizobiales > Rhizobiaceae > Nitratireductor. Next base: position 18,642 of record NZ_CAJXGF010000011.1, on the reverse strand, counting down.
AGCAGGATCAACAGGGCCAGAACCAGCCGGGTCAGGGCCAACAACCCGGGCAGGGACAACAACCCGGGCAGGGCCAAGGCATGTCACCGCAGGAGTTTGCGGATGCCATGCGCGGTTTGCAACAGGGCCAAGGTTCGCTGCGACAGGATCTGCAGGGCCTTATGGATGGGCTCGAAGGGCTGGGTATAAAGCCTGGAGAAGGTTTCGGTGAGGCCGGCGAGGCGATGGGACAGGCCGAGGGAGCACTCGGTGAGGGCGAGGGCGAACAAGCCGTCGGCGAGCAAGGGCGTGCGCTAGAGGCATTGCGGCGCGGCGCGCAGGACATGATGAACCAGATGCAGCAGGCGATGCGCGGCGAGCAAGGTGGCGGCGAGCAAGGCTATCGGCAGGGTAACAATGGTCGCGACCCGCTCGGCCGCCCCCAGGCAACGACGGGTCCCGATTTTGGCGACTCGGTCGAAGTCCCCGACGAAATCGATACCCAACGTGCGCGCCGTATCCTGGATGCGATCCGCAAGCGGCTTGGCGACGCGTTGAGCCCTGCATTGGAAAAGGAATATCTGGAACGGTTGCTTGATATGCAATAGCCGAACGCAGCTTTCTGGAACGAAAGCCGTTTTCGCAAAGCGCCGAGATACAACCCGCTGTCTTCGCTGTTATCCCTCGCGCGCCGGGAGCGTTGAGACTAGCCCACACGCGCGTCCGATCCAGAATCTCAATGACCGACCGGTCTTCACACCCGGAGGATCGACAAGCACGAAACCGCGCAGTATGCGTCCGGATATGTCCATCGGCCGCACATGGTCCTCCTCAAGCGCCGCTTCGTAGTCGTCCCGCCCCACTCTCACCATCAATGCATTCCCGGTCACACCACAACACATGTGCCCGTGGAGCATGAAACACAACGCGCCCATCATGCGCCTTTCAACGACCTCACCAGCAATGGAGAGATGCGTCCTTACGCGAATTGCCAGCTCTTCATCATAGGCCATTGCTTGAACCTCCCGGTTCAGGCGAGATGATTTCCTGAAGCCGCGAGAGGCTCGTCTCCCAACCCGCCCGCGTCTTTTCGCAGATGTCCGGGTTCGTGAGGTTCGTGTGACGAAGTCGAAGTTGAACGCCATCGTTCGAGGGTTCCAGCGTGTAACTCAGCAACGCCGGAGCGATAGGAGCGCCAGCCGGTTTCCACGTCTGCGTGAGTTTGCGCGGCGCATCGATGACCACGAACTCGCCTTCTAGCCGATAAGGCTGACCACCGCCGACGCCGGTAGCCTTCCACGCTCCACCTTCCCAGACCTCACCGCTCCATTCACGCGTGTCGAACACACCGGGCCTGACCCACCATTTGCAGATTTCATCGGAGACGAGTGCACGAAACAATCGCTCGGGCGTACATCTGAAGAAAGCAGACGCGTCGACCTCTCCCGCTTCATGGTCGGCCGTCGCGGTTACGATTTTTCCCTGATCGCGTACTTCGGAGCTTGTCATGTTTCCTCTCCACCACTGGCATTGCCAGAAGGCTATATGTGCCAGTACGATTTCGTAAATACGGACAAAAACGATAGTATGGAGATTGTGAGTGGAACATGATGAGGAGATCGGTAGCGGGCCCGCCGTGTCGCTTCTGACAGGTCTCGACATGAGCCACATTCGACTTTGCCCGGCAATTGGATTCAACCGGATCGTCGGTGGCCGCTACAAGCTGCACATTCTTTGCGTCCTGCATCGCGGGCCGCTTCGTTTCGGCGAGATTGGAAGGTCGCTGGTGAAGGGAGGACTGGGCAACCCGGTGACTCCCCGCATTCTCAGCCGCGAACTGAAGGATATGACACGCCTCGGCCTCTTGAGCCGCAAAGAATATCCCGTGGTGCCGAAGAAAGTGGAATATACACTGACGCCGCGTGGCGAAGCCTTGCTTCCGATACTGTCGGAAATTATCCGCTGGGGCGCCACCGGCGCGCATGAAGACATTCTTGCAACGACCAACGCATCGGCCGAATGAGCGCTTTTCGACCTGCAACACCTTCAGCGAAAGGACTGGGCTTCAAGCTGCGAGCGCCTGGCCAATCCGTTCGCGAAGCTCACTTAGCGTGAATGGCTTGTTCACAACACCCGAAACAGTGCCCTCAAGTTCCGCCGCGCGCTCGCGCTGATCCGCATAACCGGTCATCAAGAGAAGCCGCAACCCGGGAAAAGCTTCGGCCACGGCGCGCGCCATCTCGATGCCGTCCATTGCCGGCATGCGAATATCCGACAGAACCAGATCGTAATCGCCAGCCGTGGCATTGATCTTCTCAAGTCCTTCCAGCCCATCAGCCGCGGTTTCCACGGTGTGACCGGCTGCACTCAGCGCGCGGGCGGTAAAATTACGTACGGAGTCGTCGTCTTCAACGATCAGAAGCTTAGCCATGGCCTTTTTTCGCCTGATCCGATTACACTTAGGTAAACGCGCCGGTCTCAGATTCTTCAAATGTGTGCTGATCAAGCATCGTCCTTGACGACGCCGACGAAGGGCAGTTCGCGAAAAGCGTGGGCCACATCCATTCCATACCCGACAACGAAATAATCGGGACACTCGAAACCCACAAAATCGGCATCGACCTCGGTTTGCCTGCGCGAATGCTTGTCGAGCAGAACGGCGATGGAAACCGACTTCGCACCGCGTGAAAGCATCAGTGTGCGGGTGTGCTTCAGTGTCTTGCCCGATTCCAGGATGTCGTCAATCAAGAGAACGTCGCGACCGGTCACGTCGTTGTCGATATCGCGCAACACCTTGATCTCCCCACTTTCCGTACCGCTGCCATAGCTGGAAATCATGATGAACTCCACTTCCGGCGAGATACCGACATCATGCATGGCGCGGATCAGATCGGCGGCAAAAATGAACGATCCCTTGAGAACGGAAATGACCAGGAGGTCGTCATACTCGCGCGAAGCGATATCCTTGGCGAGTTCCAGATTGCGCCTGGCGATGGTCGAGGCCGAAAACAAAACCTCGATCTCCTTGCCACGGACAACAGGCATGGGCGGCGACTCCTGTCAGGGCGGCTCCGGAGATCTTTTCTCCCGGACCCGCATAAACGAGATGATCTACGACGAACGAAACGTCACAGAGACGGACTTGACCCCTTCCCTAGGCGCGACGAGCCTGCTGGAGAAGGGAAAGCGCGCTCCGGGGCCGAGGTGCTGACCGGTTGTCCCCAAAAAATATCGCGTTGTCGAGCCGTTTTCTGTCAAGACATTGATAGAGATGGAGGGCAAAGCAACGCTTTTTCCGCCACTGTTGAGCGCCGTACCGTCGACGACAAGCACGGCGTTCGAACCCTGCCGCTCCACCCGCGATGTCACATCCACAAGGCGCAGAATCTGAAACGGCGTGTCGCGTGCGTGCCTATCCGTCGCGCCCACAAGGCTGTGACCGCCGGAAACCCAGAAAGCACCGGCGATGAGAGTCACGCCGAACACCCAGAAAAGCGGCCCCGCGCGAGCAGGCTTCTTGCCTTGCGTCCGCCCGCCTGGCTTCAGCAGGTCGAGCCCCGAGACGGCACCGCCACCCAGAAATGCGGAGCACGGACCGGCATCCGCCTCTTCCGCCGGACCAATCGTTTCGAATTCCACATCGATCGCATCATGCGAAACCGCGCCCCGGCGCGGCGCACCGTCCTTCCCGTCCGGCATCATGATTTCGCCCGAAACCAGGCGTGCGTTGTCGGAGTGCCTCATGCGGCAGACTGTCCTTTCGTGATCCGCCTTTCCGAGGTAAATGGAAATGGTTAATGCTTCGACATCACGCCTATCAAGCAGGAGTTAACTTGCTATTAACCATGCGGGTTGATGGTCTGGCAGAATGCGTCCAGGCAGCGTCCGCCACTCACAGAACGCAGGTTCCTCGTGATTCGATTTGAAAATGTCGGCCATAGATATGGGATGGGTCCGGAGATCCTCCGCGATGTCTCTTTCCACTTGCCGGAAAGGTCGTTCCAATTCCTGAGCGGTCCATCGGGGGCCGGCAAGACGACGCTCCTGCGCCTGCTTTTCATGTCGCTGAAACCCACACGCGGTCTCATCACCATTTTCGGCAAGGATCGTTCCAAGATCACCCGCACGGAGCTACCGCTGCTACGACGCAACATCGGCGTCGTATTTCAGGATTTCCGCCTGCTCGATCACCTTACCACTTACGAGAACGTGGCCCTTCCCTTGCGCGTGCGCGGCCGCGAGGAATCCACTTATCGCGGCGACGTGATCGAGCTTTTGAAGTGGGTGGGCCTAGGCGAGCGCATGCATGTGCTACCGCCGATCCTTTCAGGCGGCGAGAAACAGCGTGCCGCCATAGCCCGTGCACTGATCGAACAGCCGCGCATCCTGCTCGCCGACGAACCGACCGGCAATGTCGATCCGCAACTCGCCCGCCGCCTGCTTCGATTGCTGCTCGAATTGAATCGGCTTGGCACCGCGGTCGTCATCGCCACCCACGATCTCGGCTTGATGGATCAGGTGGATGCGCGCCGCATGGTGCTGTCGGGCGGGAGGTTGGAAATCTATGACTGAGACCACCCGCCTCCTGAAGAATCTTGGTGCCCGCCTGAGTTCCAGCGCACGGGGCGCGGTAGCGCGAAAGCAGATGCCAATCGTCCCGCCGGACAATGTGGCCGGTCGCGCCATGGTGCTGGTCATCGCGATCATGACCTTCCTTTCCTGCCTGACACTGGGCGCGGTAACGCTGGTGCGCGATACGGCCGCAACCTGGCAAACGCAAATCGCCCGAGAAGCGACCATCCAGATCAAGCCCGAGGAAGGGCTCGACATGGCGGCTGCCCTCACCCGGGCGCGTGACATAGCCGCCGGCTATAGCGGCGTTATCGACGCCAGCGTTGTCGATGCGCAGGCCACCGCGCGTCTTCTGGAGCCATGGCTCGGCACCGGCCTCGACATCGAAAGCCTGCCCGTCCCTCGTCTCGTGATCGTCACCATCGACCCGATGTCACGGCCCGATTTTGCGGCCATGCGCGCCGAGCTCGAAGAGACTGTCGCCAACGCGACACTGGACGATCACCGCACCTGGGTCGATCGGCTGGTTGCCATGGCACGGACCACGGTAACCATCGGAATGTCAGCGCTTGCGCTGATGCTTTCGGCCACAGCGCTGACCGTCATTTTCGCCACACGCGGGGCCATGGCCGGCAATGGCCACATCATCGAAGTGTTGCATTTCGTTGGCGCGGAAGCACCCTTTATCGCATCCCAGTTCCGTCGACACTTCCTGCTTGCCGGCATGAAGGGCGCCGCCGCGGGCGGAATCGGTGCAATCCTGGTTTTTATCGGATTCTATTGGTGGTCGTCCCGCAACATGGCAACGCCCGAAGCGGATCAGGCGACGGCCCTGTTCGGCAATTTCGCAATAGGCCCATCGGGTTATATCGGGGTCGGCGCAATCGTCATCGTCATCGCCGTGCTGACTGCCGCCACCACGCATGTCACCGTCTTGTCCTACCTGAAGAACGTCGACAGCACCCATCCCGACAGTATGTAACGATTCGACAACGGCTATTGTCTTGTTCACCAGCGCCCCGCCGACTATCCATTGCCGCAATTTGCGGTTAACGATCGCAGCATGAAACGAGAACACCGGCACAGCCTTGGCGGCAAGGGAAAGCCGCCCCGACGCGGCGGGCGATCGGGTGTGCGCCGCCTGATCGGCCCCTCCTTGCTGGTGTGTGTTCTGGCGGCGTTCGCCTTCATTGCCGGGTTCGGACTGTTTGCCGATCATATCGGCCATCTGTCGGTTCCACGCGACGTGGACGATGCCGACGGAATTATCGTACTGACGGGTGGACAATCGCGCATCGACGCCGCCGTCAGCCTTCTAAAGGCCGGAAAAGGCAAACGCCTGTTAATCAGCGGTGTCAATCCTGTCGCCAGGGCCGACGATCTGCGCATCGCCACCGGCAGCGAGGCCGAGCTTTTCGATTGCTGCGTCGACATCGACCATGCGGCTCTCGATACAATCGGAAACGCCGAGGAAAGCGCCAAATGGGTGCGAGCAAATGCATATGACAGTATCATCCTCGTGACCAACAACTATCATATGCCACGCAGTCTTCTGGAAATGCGCCGGCTTCTTCCTTATTCGAAAGTCCATCCATATCCTGTGGTCAACACGCCGCTGGACAACGGGGCCTGGCTCGCCAAACCCGACGCGCTGCGGGTGCTTGCCACCGAGTATACGAAATATGTCGGCGCGCTCGTCCGCGAGGTCGTTCCCCTCCCCCGCAATACGCCTGCCAACGGGCCAGCGGAGATCACCAAGGCCACGGTGCGCCAGGACTGATCCGCGAGCGCTTTGCCTCGCCGCCAGCATGATGTAAGAGCCTCGGATGACACCGAACGGGCCATCTTCATGCTCTTTATCCGCTCCGCCGTTTTCAATGCCGTCTTTTACCTGAACCTGATTGTTCAGATGCTGTTCTGGACACCGATCTTCTTCTTGTTGCCCCGAAAGAAAGCTTGGTTCGTCCCAAAATTCTGGGCCGCCTCAAGCCTCTGGTTGCAGAAGGTGATCACCGGCGCCCGCTCGGAAATAACAGGCCTGGAGAACCTCCCGGACGGTCCGTGTATCATTGCGCCGAAGCATCAGTCCTTCTGGGACACGATCGCCTTTCTGCCGAATATTCCTGACGCGCTTTACATCCTGAAACGCGAACTGGTCTGGATCCCTTTCTTCGGCTGGTATGTAGCCAAGATGCGCATGATCCCGATCAATCGCGGAAGCCGCACCAAAGCGCTGAAACAGGCGGTCAAATCAGCCCATGAATTGATGAAGGATAACCGTCAGCTCATCATCTACCCGGAAGGCACACGCCGTCCGCCGGGCGCCGAACCGGCTTACAAATATGGCATCGTCGAGCTCTACGCGCAGCTCGGCGTTCCCGTGGTGCCTGTTGCACACGCCGCGGGACTTTTCTGGCCGCGTCGCAAATTTCTTCGCCACCCAGGGGTCATCCGCGCGAAATTTCTGCCACCCATCGAACCCGGCCTTTCGCGTGAAGCGTTTCAGACGCGGCTGATGAACGAGACGGAGGCTGCCTGCGATGAAATGCTGGTGGAAGCAGCAACCTCTGCCAATCCGCCCCCGTTGCCCGAAACCGCCCGCAACCGCTTGAGGCAGTTGGGCATTCCGAAGCATTAGCGCGAAGACCTAGAGAGTGTCGCCCGCTTTAGCGATACGGGCGGCCACGGCTTCCAGCCAGTGATCGCGAATGCTGAGTGCCTTCAGGTGCTCGACCGTGTTGCGTACATAATCGACATTCGGTCCCGATTGCCCCGCCGACGCACTGACCTGTTGCGCGGCGTGTTCAACATCGAGCCTGCCTGCGTACTGGTCATGGCTGCGATCGACCACGTAGGTGAGCGCCGTCACCAGAGCGCCATCTTCCAGACGAATGCCGACCCGGCGCTCTCGATAGACGTTCGTGACGAGCTCGCGTTCGCGCAGATAGGCGACCACCTCTCCCTCGAGGTCCCCCGGCACGCGAAAGGCGAGACCAAGGCACGAACCACCCCGGTCGAGCCCCAGAACCAACCCCGGCCGGTCGGGCGTGCCGCGATGCACATGCGAATGGATGCACAATGCGCGACGATATCCGTGCAACCTGGCTTTGCGGGTCTCCACATGCGCGAAACCCGGTCGCCACATCAGCGATCCATAGCCAAAGACCCAAAAATCGTCCATATCGCCTGCCCAATGCTTGAAAGGGTGTTGCCGTGTCGTCATCACTGGAGACGAACGGGTTAACCGGAGGACCTTATGCCGTCAAGAAAACGCGCCAAACGCAGCTTCAGCCGTCGCTTCTTCCTGTTCGCGCTCTTCATCGTTCTGGCAATCCTGGCCTATACAGTTGGCTGGTTCTATGCCGCCGATACGCTGGAACAGCGCACCATCACAGCGATAGAGGATCTCAACCTCGGTCACCAGCGGGTCAATTGCGAGGAGCCGACGGCGCGCGGCTACCCGTTCCGGATAGGTTTGTTCTGCCGGAGCATCTTTTTCGAGGATGCCGAGAACGGCGTGTCCGTCAGCGCCGGCGCCTTCCGTTCCGCCGCACAGGTTTATCAGCCAATGCGCACGGTCGGCGAGTTGGACGCTCCGGCCCGCATCGCCACTCCCTATTTGCCGGCCATCGAAGCCGATTGGGACAATATGCGCATCAGTGCGCACCTGACGGCAAGCCTGCCCGAACGCATCTCAAGCCAGGCAAAAAAGGTCGTGCTGACACTGGACGACGATGCCCGGCAACCCATCGCGCGCGCCGAAAGCATTCAGGCACACACCCGCCAGAACGGAGCGGATCTGGATATCGCCCTCATCGCGCAGGGCCTGTCGATCGATCCCACGCTGACAAGGGACGCCGCGATGCCGGCCCTCGACGGTGAGTTGCTCGTTACGTTGAACGATGGCGTGGCGTTGGTCGGTAATGCCGCGCCGGGATTGAGCGGCCGTTCGGGCACCATCGAAAATCTCAACATAAAGGCGGCGGAAGGCGGCGCCGGGATCAGCCTCAACGGTCCGATCCGGATCGATAACAACGGGCTGGTCGATGCCGAGCTGCGCGTCACCGTCAATGAACCGCAGAAAATCGCGCAGCTCGTCGGGCAAATCTTCCCGGACAAACGCAACGAAATCGACGGGATAACGGCAGGGCTTGCCAATCTCGGTTCCGCTCCGACCCTGCCGGTCAATATCCGCCAGGGCCGTATCTTCGTTGGGTTTCTACCGCTCGGAAAATTGCCGCCGGTAAAGTAGGCTCTAGGTCTTTTCGGGATGTGCCAACGCGTGGCGGCCGAAGTCCGGCACGTCGATATCCTGCCCCGCTTCGATGATGGAGCGGCGGATCGCACGCGTGCGCTCGAACATTTCGAAAAGCTTTTCTCCATCGCCCCAGCGGATTGCGCGCTGAAGCGCCGAAAGATCTTCCGAAAAACGGGCCAGCATTTCCAGGATCGCATCGCTGTTGTGCAGGCACACGTCCCGCCACATAGTCGGGTCGGAGGCTGCCAGACGCGTGAAGTCGCGGAAACCGGAGGCCGAATACTTGATGACTTCCGATTTGGTAACAGCTTCCAGATCGTCGGCTGTGCCAACGATGTTGTAGGCTATGATGTGGGGCAGATGCGAAACAATGGCCAGCACCATGTCGTGATGCTCGGGATCCATCCTGTCGACCATGGCGCCACAACCTTCCCAGAAGGCGGTCAAGCGCGCGAGCGCGTCCGCATCCGTATCAGGCAGCGGGGTGAGAATACACCAGCGTCCTTCGAACAAATCGGCAAAACCTGCATCCGGGCCGGAATCCTCGGTGCCAGCGATGGGGTGGCCGGGAATAAAATGCACGTTGTCCGGCAGATGCGGCTGCATCTGCGCGATGACTGAAGCCTTGGTCGATCCGACGTCGGTGACGATCGCCCCCGGCTTGAGCCCCGGCGCAATGGCCTGCGCCATGGCAGCCGATGCGCCGACCGGTACAGAAACGATCACAAGATCCGCATCGCGCACCGCCTCGGCTGCATTCTGTTCATAGACGTCCCCCAGTTTCAGTTCACCCGCTCTCGCGAGCGTTTTGCCACTGCGGCTGGAGACCGCGACAGTGGTCGCCAGCCCGGCATGCTGGATGGCGCGCGCCAGTGACGAACCGATCAGGCCGATGCCGATCAGCGCGACCTTGTCGAAAAGTGGGTCGGACACAGTTCAGCCTTCCATGAATTCCTTGAGGGCGGCCACAACGCCGCGATTGGCCTCTTCCGGACCGATGGTCAGGCGCAGCGCATTGGGGAAACCGTAAGGCACGACCCGGCGCAGCACATAGCCGCGTGTTCCTAGAAAGGCATCCGCATCCGCCGCAGATTTTCCACCGTTTTCGGGGAAGTGGATCAGCAGGAAATTGCCGACACTCGGCGTGACGCGCAGGCCAAGTTTCACGAGTTCCTCAACCAGCCAGACGCTCCAGGTCTCGTTGTGCGCGATGGCGCGATCGATATGTCCCTTGTCTCGGATTGCCGCCGCCCCCGCTTCAATCGCCAGCGCGTTAACGTTGAAAGGTCCGCGTACACGGTTCACCGCATCCACCACATGGGCCGGTGCATACATCCAGCCGATGCGCAGCGCCGCCATGCCATGAATCTTCGAGAATGTGCGCGTCATTACGACGTTTTCGCTCGAAGAGACCAGCTCGATGCCGGATTCGTAATCGTTGCGACGCACATACTCGGCATAGGCGGCATCGAGCACGAGAAGCACATCCTTCGGCAGTCCTGCCTGCAGACGGCGCACCTCGTCAACCGGCAGGTAGGTGCCCGTCGGATTGTTCGGATTGGCGAGGAAAACGACACGCGTCTTCGGCGTCACCGCCGCCAGGATCGCATCCACATCCGCACGCTCGTTGTTTTCTTTCACCACCACCGGGGTGCCGCCGGCGGCCAGGGTCTGAATGCGGTAGACCAGAAAACCGTGTTCGGTGAAAATGCTTTCGTCACCCGGCTTGATATAGGTCTGCGCGAGCAGGCCCAGGAGCTCGTCGGACCCATTCGAGCACAGGATATTGGCCGGGTTCAGACCGTGCGTCTCCGCAATCGCATCACGCAGCTTGGACGCCGACCCGTCCGGATAAAGCTCCAGATGCCCCATGGCGTTGGAAATCGCTTCGACGGCCGCCGGCGACGGGCCGAGCGGGGACTCGTTCGAGGAAAGCTTCCACACCTTCGTCGCACCGGGAGCGCTCTCGCGGCCGGGCACATAAGCGGCAATATCCATGACACCGGGCTTCGGTTCGGGACGGACGGACATGCTCATTGACTGGTCCTGTGATTGGAAAACGGTTGACGGACCTCCCACCGCGCAAGGTGAAAATCCGTCCGTTGCTTTAGACCATGAGAGCGATTGACGCAAAGAAAACGCCACCTTAAATAGTAAGCTCCATTCGTGGTGATTTGGCCGGTCGGCTTGCAGCCACGTTAAACAACTCGCTAAAAGACCGAGCGAAGCAGAGTTTGCTGAGACCGGTCGCGATTTCGCCGCCGGTCTTTTTTGTTGGAGCAACGCAATGCCGATCAAGATTCCCGATCAGCTTCCAGCCCGCGACGTGCTTGTACGCGAGGGTGTGTCCGTCATGGACGAGAAAACAGCGCTGCGGCAGGACGTCCGGCCGCTGCAGATCGGGCTTCTCAACCTCATGCCCAACAAGATTCGCACTGAAACCCAGTTCGCCCGACTGATCGGTGCGTCCCCCCTCCAGGTGGAGCTGTCCCTTGTGCGCATCGGCAATCACCGCGCAAAGAACACACCGGAAGATCACCTTATCTCTTTCTACCAAACCTGGGAGGAGGTTCGCGCGCGCAAGTTCGATGGTTTCATCGTCACCGGCGCGCCGATCGAGCTTCTTCCATTCGAGGACGTCACCTACTGGAAGGAACTGGAGCAGATCTTCGAATGGACGGTGACCAACGTTCATTCCTCCTTCTACATTTGCTGGGGCGCGATGGCCGCTGCATGGCATTTCCATCGTGTTCCCAAATACACGCTGGACAGAAAAGCTTTCGGCGTCTTCCGGCATCGCAACAACGCACCCGCCTCGCCGTTCCTCGCCGGGTTTTCCGACGATTTCGCCATTCCCGTTTCACGCTGGACCGAGGTCCGCTCCACCGATATCCCTACAGATCGTGGGCTTCAGGTGCTGATGGAATCGGAAGTCACGGGACCCTGTCTTTTGACGGAGAAGACCGGCAACCGGCTCTATATGTTCAACCATATCGAGTACGATTCCACTTCGCTCAAGGAAGAATACGACCGCGATGTCGCATCGGGCATCGAGGTCGCTGTGCCTCACGGTTACTACCCTTCCGACGACCCCGGCCGACCGCCGCTCAATCGCTGGCGCTCGCACGCGCATTTGCTCTTCGGCAACTGGATCAACCAGGTCTATCAGTCCACGCCCTACGAGCTCGAGCATATCGGTGTGAGGGGTTAGCCGGTCACTCGCCGGCGTGAATGAGGACGTCGGTTGCCTTGTGGCCGGCATCGACACCGTCGAGCAACAGGATCTCGCCCTGCGAATTGTCGCTGCGCAGCTTCTTGATGGCCTGATAGGCCGAAGATGCGTACCAGGCATTCGCATGCTCACGATCGGGGAAAGCGATCACGATCAGATCGCCCCTCCAATCGCCCTCCTTCACCTCCGGTGAACCGCCATGAATGACGTAGTGACCGCCGAACGGCTCGAGCGTTTCGTCGATACGCTCGAGATATTCCACGAGGGCGGGTCCCATAACGACATTGCGAATATGGCCGACGGCATAAGCTGGCATGTGGATAATCCTTCTGTCTCAATCGATGTTCGAAGGCACTCTGCAACGCTTGCCGAATGAAACCAATTACCCCTGAGGTAAACGTCGCTCTCCCAGGAGCACTGCCGCATCACGGGCGAGCTTCACCGTCAGTTCGCCCGCTGGCATCGGGATTGCAAGGGGCGCCGCCTGTCCTGCCCAGAGTGGCGAAAAATCGCTCACACCGGCCTTTTCGGCCGCGGCGCGCAGTGGACCGATTGCGGCTGTCGCCAGGGGAAACTCTGGAGCCTCATCGCTCATCGGTCCAACATCGCTGACGAAACGGTTCAGCAGCCCCCGCGCAGGTCGGCCCGTGAAAACGTTGGTCAGGACCGTACGATCGTCGCGCGCCAATGCCAGCGCGTCGCGGTGGCCGGAGCCGGTCAGGGCTTCTGGCGACTGAAGATAGGCCGTGCCGACCTGAACTGCGGAAGCGCCGAGCATAAAACAGGCAGCGACCGCGCGACCATCGCAAACACCTCCGGCCGCGATAACCGGCACGGATACGGCGTCGACCACCTGCGGCACCAGAGCCAGTGTGCCGGGTTGCGTGGCAATGTCCGGTTCAAGGAAGACACCGCGATGCCCCCCGGCCTCCGCTCCTTGCGCGATGATGGCGTCGCAACCGTTCTCTTCCAGAAAACGGGCCTCTGCAACGGTCGTAGCGGATGCGACGATCTTCGCCCCAACCGCCCTGACACGTTTCATCAGCGCTTCGTCCGGCAGGCCGAAATGAAAGCTCACCACTTCGGGACGAAACTCCTCGACAATCGCGCAGCTTTCATCGTTGAAGGGGTTGCGCCCTCCACCGGGCGGCGCCGCATCGGGATCGATGCCGAACTCCGAGTAATAGGGCCGAAGCCGCTCGCGCCAGGCCGCTTCCCGTATGGCATCCGGTGCCGGCGGCACATGGCAGAAGAAATTGAGATTGACCGGTTTGTCGGTACGCTGCCGAATGACCCCCATCTCGGCGCGAATCTTTTCCGGTGTCAGCATGGCGCAAGGTAGCGATCCCAGTCCGCCTGCAGCGCTCACCGCAATGGCAAGTTCCGATCCGGCCGAACCCGCCATCGGCGCAAGGAGAATCGGAAGGTCGATACCGAAAAGGTCGGTAATTCGGCTGTCCATCGCCATGATTCAGTATTCCTTTCCCTGATTGCAGCGAACAGCACCGATCCGTGTCGCCCCCTGGGGCGACAGCACCGGCACGAAGACACGGCGCGATGCACGGGCCGCCACCGGCAAACCCTGATAAAGACGCTTTTCAGCTTCCACCACCAGAACACCTGCGAAAATCGGCCAGAACCGCCGTCCGGCCTGTTCCAGCAACCGGTGCAGGCGCAGAACGAAGCGCCGCTCCGAGGGTGGAAAATGAAGGGCATCGCCCCATGCGGTCGCGGTAAAGTTAGCCTCGCGCAACGCCTCGGCAAGCTGCGCACGTGAATAAGGACGGCCTGTCCCGAAAGGCGTATGCTCGAAGCGAGCCCACATGCCACGCCGGTTCGGCACGGCGATTATCAGACGTCCGCCCGGTGCCAAAACGCGCCATATTTCCAGGAGAGCCTGCTGCGGATTCTCCGCATGCTCCAGCGCATGAACCATCAGAATCCGGTCGACCGACGAATCGGGAAGCGGCAATTCCTCCTCGAACACCAGCGCTGTGGCGGAAGGCTGCCCCGTCGGCCAGGGCACCGCACCCTGCATGGCCGGCATGAATGCGAAGGTGCGTTCCGCATCGGCCCCGAACCGATCGAGCCAGGGCAGGGTGTAGCCAAGACCGACAAAACGCTCGCTGGTGCTTTTCGACCAGATGGAAGATAGCGCCATGGCGATGGAGCGCTCGGCCAGACGGCCAAGCAAGGAAGAATAGAAAGCTCGAAGCGCAACGATGTCCGAAATCATGATTGGGACGGTATCCCCCTTCCAGGACACCGGCAAGAATTGTCGCACCCTGCGTGACAAGCCGCCGCCCTGGCCCTATCGTCCGAGCGACAACGGAGAGATTCATGGCCCTGGAAATCGAACAGTTCATATGCCGGAGCGACAATTTCGGCATTCTGGCCCATGACACCGAGACGGGCGAAACCGCGCTGATCGACGCGCCGGAAGAGCGCGCCATACTGTCGGCGGTGGAGCGCACGGGCTGGCGTCCCACCATGATCCTGACCACCCATCATCATCCTGACCATGTGGAAGCCAATCTTTCCTTGAAGGAGCACTTCGGTCTTACAATTACCGGCCCGGCGGCGGAAGCCGACCGCATTCCCGGCATCGACCGGGCGGTGAGGGAAGGCGACACGGTTTCCATAGGCAAACACACGGCACAGGTGATCGAAACGCCGGGACATACAGCCGGACATGTGAGCTATTATTTTGCAGAGGCCAGCATAGCCTTCACAGCCGATACACTCTTTGCGCTCGGTTGTGGGCGTCTTTTCGAATGCAAACCGCCGGTAATGCTCGCTTCGTTGAAGAAATTAACCGCGCTTCCGCTCGAAACGGCAGTTTATTGCGGCCATGAGTACACGGAAACCAATGCTCGCTTCGCATTGACGGTGGACCCGACCAACTCGGTTCTCAAAGAGCGCGCAAAGGAAGTTTCCCGCCTGCGAAGCGAGGGCAAACCGACACTGCCGACCACCATCGGCGCGGAAATGGCAACCAACCCCTTCCTGCGCTGGCACGACCCGGTCATCCGCCGCAATCTCGGCATGGAAGATGCTAGCGACGAGGCCGTCTTTGCCGAGATCAGAAAGCGCAAGGATATTTCCTGAGTCACTCGAAGCTAAGCCGCTTCGCCGACGTGTTTCTTTCGCCGTTTGAGGATCATGTTTTTCGCCGCGAGCGCCGCGCCGAATGTGATCAAAAGGCAGGCCACAATGATGTTCGCGGTGGGTTCGGCCGCACCGGCAGCGATCAGAATAAGAGTGGAAAGCAGCGGGGCGGCATAGCTCGCCGCGCCCAAGACCTGAATGTTGCCGCGTTTGACGCCGAAATCCCACGCATAGAAAGCTGCTCCGACCGGCAACAGACCGAGACCGAGCACATTCAGCCACTCCGCCGATGAGACCGGCCAGACGGTTTCCTCCAGCAAGATGTGACAGAGCGCGGAAAGGACGGCGGTTGCTGCGCAGAACCACGTGACGACGCTTGTCGGAACCGCTTGATACCGCCTGGACAACAGCGAATAACCGGACCAGAAAAGCGCACAGGCTCCTGCCGCCATATAGCCCAGTGCATATCGGCTTTCGAAGGTGAAACCGCCGCCCTTGGTGATAATGAGCGCCGTGCCGGCAAGGCCGAGAAGCGCACCGGCGATGTGGTGCCAGCCCAGTCGCTCGCCCGGCATCAGTGCGGACCCCAGCACGATAAGCAGCGGCCAGAGATAGGCGATCAGGCTCGCTTCCACCGCTGGCGCGTTGCGCAACGCCGTGAAGTAGAAGAAGTGATAACCGAACAGCCCTGAAATGCCGATCAGCCAGACCGCCGGCGGGATGGAAACGGAGGGCGCCGAGGTCGGCGCAGCCACGCGTATGATGAGGCCGATCAGTGTCGCTACCGAAAAAGAAAGTGCGGAGAGGAGAAACGGCGGCACCGTTCCCGACCCGGCAGTGAAGAGCGCCAGAAGCGCCCACATAACAACCGCCGAAAAACCAACCAGAGTGGCGCGCGCCAAATTTCTCTCCCGGCGCACTCGCGCGCTTACTCGACCGGATGGCCCTGAATATGAACCGTGCCGATCTTGGTTCCGATTCGCGCTTCGACAGGCGTGTGGTGACCACGCGCGCCAAGCGGCCTGAAGGCAACCAATATACGAGCTTTATCGCGCAGGAAAGCGATGGTCGAACGCCCCTTGCGGTAACCCGACACGGGAATGAAACGTGCCTTGCAGGTGATCAGGTCCTTACCGATCCGCTCGCCGCGCTCCGCCGGCGAAAAAGCGATATCGGCGCGCATTTCGCCATCGAACACCTTGAAGCGACGATTGCAGACTTCCTCCGCATCGGCCGTTGGGGACAACAGGGCGGAGAGGGGATCGAGCGCCCCCGCGAGATCCTTTTTCGTCACCGCGACCCAGTCCTTGGCGCGCTTTTTGGGTTTGGGTGTTATCACCGTTTCGGAGACCCGCCCCCGGGCAAAGCGAATGGAGGTCGTTTCACGTTTTCTGCCACTGGTATAAGCCAATTCGTAGGAAGACGGCACCACGGATTGGCCTGAGAGCCGTCCTTTCGATGTCACCGTTCCGTCGGTCTTGTCGAACAAGCGGGCGACACCGGCACTGGCAAAGCGGCCGGACACCTCGAAATCGCTTTCTTCCAATCGGCTCGTGAAATCGGCTTTTCCAATGGGGATGCCAAACAGGGAAGCACTGTAGCGAAGACGATGGATTTCGCTGTCCGCATGGGCAGCGCCGGCCAACCCGACCAGCGTAATTGCGAGACAGAGACGATATGCAGCGGGCCGCATCACGGGCGGTATCCTCCAGCGAGGCCGGAAAGCCGACAATGTCCCTCCCCTTGCGTAGAGAAGAATAATACGGCATTTCTTTGAAAAATGGCCATGGAGATTGTCCGAACGTCGGCGCTGGGCGCTTGACCCACACGCCAAATATCTCTATGGAACGGCAACTTTTTCCATAAGGCCGCCAATGACCGACCGCGCGCCGCCAATTTCAGGTGCGGCAGTGGGGTATGGACGGGCCAAGACGATGAAGGTTTGAAACATGTCCCGCGCCTGCGAATTGACCGGCAAAGCCGTTATGACCGGCAACAATGTGAGCCACGCGAACAACAAGACGCGTCGTCGCTTTCTGCCGAATCTGTGCCACGTGACGCTGCAGTCCGAGACCCTCGGCCAGAATGTGCGTTTGCGCGTTTCCGCAAATGCCCTGCGTACCGTGGAGCATCGCGGCGGTCTCGACGCATTCCTCGTTAAGGCGAAGATTGGCGAACTGTCCCAGCGCGCTCGTCTGCTCAAGAAGCAGATCGAGAAGAAGATCGCTGAACAGGCCGCTGCTTGATTGGTGATTGCTCCGGCATAGCCGGAGGCAGTGCTCGACAAGATCATGGCCTGCCATGGCCGTGCACCGGATGAGCAAGGCTTTCGCCTTCTTTCCGAGCATGTACTGATGGCGGGCTTTCTGGTTCCATCACCCAGGTTAAAAAAATGAACCGTCTTTATGCGATCTGGCCTTTCATGGCCGCCATGGCGTTGATCGTCACCGCTTCGAATTTTCTCGTCCAGTATCCGTTCCAACATTTCGGCCTTGGCGACCTGCTCACCTGGGGTGCCTTCACCTATCCGGTGGCTTTCCTCATCAATGACCTGACGAATCGCCGTTTCGGCCCGATCGCCGCGCGGCGCGTTGTATTTTCCGGCTTTGTGCTGGCCGCGATACTCTCGATCTGGCTTGCCAGCCCTCGCATCGCCATTGCCTCGGGCGCGGCATTCCTTTTTGCGCAGCTGTTCGACGTAGCCGTTTTCGACCGGCTGCGGGGCAACGCATGGTGGCATGCCCCACTGATCTCGACACTGTTCGGCTCCGTCCTCGATACCGTTCTGTTCTTCTCGCTGGCGTTTGCCGCCAATTTCGCCTTCCTCGATACCGCGTTCGGTCTTGAAGACGGGTCGTTGGCTTTCCCGGTTTCGCTGTTCGGCACCGGGATCGAAGCACCATTATGGCTTTCTCTGGCGCTTGGGGATTTTGCGGTAAAAATCCTGATCGGCCTGGCCATGCTTGTGCCCTATGGCGCATTGCTCGCCACACAGCGCGCCGGCCCCGCCTATGATCGCGGATAGGTTTAGCCCTCGGCGAGCTTTGCCAAAAGGCGCAGGAACGTAGCGGTTTCACGCGGTGTGAGTGGGGCGAGCGTTTCCTCGCTTACCTCCAGCGCCTCCGGCAACAGCGCTTCGATCAGATCCCTGCCGCTCTCACTCAGGCTGACCACAAGCCGGCGCCGGTCGCGCCCATGAGGTTCGAGCGCGACGAGTGCGCGCGCCTTCAACCGGTCGATAACGCCCTTAATAGTGGCCGCGTCCATTGCCACCAACTGGCCGAGCTGGTTCTGAGATGTCGCGCCCACTTCATAGAGTTTGGCAAGAGCTGCGAACTGGGGTGGGGTCAGATCGCTGATCCGGGCTGCGAAAATCGCCAGATGGCGCTGATTGGCCTTGCGCAGCACAAAGCCGACCTGTTCGCTCAAATCGTAAGCATCGGCCGACTTGCCGCCGGCCAGAACCTTGAGCTTGTTGTGCTCCACGCTCATC
>NZ_CAJXGF010000010.1 GCF_913053745.1 uncultured Nitratireductor sp. | reverse complement strand
CGGGTTCTTCTTCGGCGCGTTGAGATTGGCGCGGTCGATGGTCACCCAAAGGTCTTCGCGGTCCCAGATGTCGACGAAAGCTTCATAGACACGCGGCGCCATGCGGTTGTCCCACAGATACTGATGATTGTAGATCTCCAGCATGCCGGTGTTGTTGAGCTCCTTCATCTTGTGCTCACGGCGCTGTGGAGCGTACCAGGTCGATTGGTCGTTCGGGTCCTTCTCGTCGAACGCCCACAGGAGGTCGACAAGCCGCTCGACATTTTCGCGTGGAACCGCCTGCCGTACGATCACATATCCTTTGGTGACCCAATGCTGCCAGTCGCCCTCGCTCAGAACGCGCAGCGGCAGGGTCTTCTCGATGTCCTTGAGTTGCGCCCCGACCTTCGTGGACGACGGGTGCGCGTCGCGTTTGACGGTTGCTTCCTGCATGGTTTCCTCCCGGATATTATGCATGATCCTGTCGAAAACCCTAGCGTGTCTGCGAGGGGCGGTGTTGTACTGACATGGCCAATATCGATATTATTATGGCGTTCTTATTATAGAAGGCGCTGTATGAGGCCCTTTCTCGAGAAATTGCCGGTTGTTCCGGGAGCATCCTGGAGCATGCTCAACCGCCGTCTAGAAGACGGCATCCCTTTCCAATGGCATCACCACCCCGAATACGAGCTGACGCTGACACTCAATTCCGAGGGCCAGCGCTTCATCGGCGATCACGTGGGCGAATACCGTGACGGCGATCTGGTTCTGGTGGGCGCGAACCTGCCGCACACCTGGGCTTCGCGCGCCCGGCCCGATCCGGCAGAACCCCATATCGCGCTGGTGATGTGGTTTCACCACCAATGGGCCGAGACGTTGGGCGAGGGGTTTGCCGAATTGCGGCCCATTGCCGGGCTTCTGGCGCGGGCGGAAGCCGGACTTTCGTTTTCGCCGCAGGCATCCATGCGCGCCCGGCCAATGATCGAAGCGCTCTTTGAGGCCGATCTCGCCGAGCGCTTTCTGACGCTGATCCGTGTGCTTCTGGTCCTGGCCGAGGATGGAGAAGCCACGCCGCTGGCGAGCACGGTTGCCGCCCGCTACCTCGATCGCGCGGACCGCGAGCGTATTGACCGTGTCCTTGTTCATATCCACACGCATTATGCCACGGGGATTGTCAACGCGGACCTTGCCGGGATCGCCGCGCTCAGTGCGTCCGGCCTGCATCGCCTGTTTCGCCGCCATATGCGCACCAGCATCTCCGATTACGTGAAGCGGCTGCGCATCGGCGAGGCCTGTGCGCGGCTTTCGTCCGGCGACCAGCCGATCGGCTATGTGGCCGAAGCGGTCGGCTACAGGGCCCTGGCCAATTTCAACCGTCAGTTCAAGGCCCTTCGGGGCATGACCCCGCGTGCCTATCGGGCACTTTTTCGTGGCTGACCGGCTTTCTTGGCGAACAGGCGCACCTTATCGGCCATAGGGCGAAACGCATCGTTTGCGCGCACCGCGATAGGGTTGAAACGTATTGTCGCTCGCACGGAAGGAGCGATACTTGCTGTGACACCAGGCCAGATGCGCTGCGCGTGCATCGTGGCTTGGGTAGATGCGCGAGGCGGCCTTTTTGCGTATGCGTCTGCGCTCGGGGCGCCAGTGAAACGACCGTATGCCGTAACGCGGCCTCAGGATCGGTCGTCCCGGGCCGTAAATGTCATTGAAACCGTAGAAATAGCCCGCAAAGCGGCCATGGGGATCGTACCGTCGCGACCAGGAGGGGATTGTGCGCTCGGGTAGCCTGTCGGGCGCCAGACAGCGTTCACGCCAGTGGCGGCGATGCATGTCGCCTAGCGTCAATTGCATCCGGCCGGGAAAAAGTTTCCGCATCGCGCGGCGCTCGTTCCAGCCGACGGAGCACGTTCGATCGATCTCCACGCGATAAAAGCCGTCGGCGGCGGAGCTTTGTACACTGAGCAGAAGAAGGGCGGCGATTGGAAGCAATTTCAAGTAATACATGTTATGCAACTCCAGATAGAAATTCTGGAGAGTAATTGCTTGTTCCGGCTTTAAAAGTTCAATTGTCGTAAGAGTTTTTGCAATTTGACGGATTGGCGATCTTTTGCTCATGAAAAAACGGCGCGGGCCGAGCCGCGCCATTTTGATCAAGTCAGAAGTCGCCTATCGGTAATAGGGTGAGATACAGGGCCTGCGTGGGCCATGATAGGGTTGGAAGCTGTTATCGGCGGCGCGGTACGACCGATAGCGATTGTAGCACCAGCGCACATGGGCTCGCGACAGCCTCATCGGACGGCCGTAATGGGGCCGGACAGGCCGCGGGCGAACGTAACGGGGCCGCTGATAATAGGGAGCAGGGCGGCCGAACTCCAGATAGAAGCCCGCGCGCGGGCGATGCCGGCGCCATTTGCGGCGCTCGTGATGGCGGCGCCATTTCCTGCGGTCGCGACGGTCGACCTGAACCAGCGGTGTTTCCGATGCCGAACGCTCCACCGCATTGGATGCCGCGCCGCTGGCGATACCCAGCGCATTGGCGTTTGCGGGCGCGCCAACGAAAACGAAGCCTAAGGCGAGCAGGCCCGAACAGGCGATTTTAGTCAGTCCGTGTTTCATAATGGTCTCCTGGTTTCCAGACCCCCGAGATGCCCCTTCATCCCTTCGTTCAAGCGATGTCATCTATGCTTATAGTATCAAAACCAATCATATTCTCCATGAACGTGTGATGAATGGAAGCGTTGCACGGCACGGTTAGCGAAACGCAGGCTTGTATTCCCGGCTATGCCGGTTAAACCTGCTCGCATGTCGCTCCGGCTCGCCACCTTCAACGTCGAAAATCTGATGAACCGGTTCGATCTTTCCGGTTATCGCAACGATTTGCGCCGGGATCGTGCCCTGTCTCTCTATGAGATCGAGGACGAGGCGCATTACCGTGCGCTCGAGCAGGCACGCGCCGTCGCATTGACGGACGACGCCAGGCAATTGACCGCGCTCGCCATCGCCGCGACACGCGCCGATATTCTGTGTCTTCAGGAGGTCGACAATCTCGCCGCGCTCAAGGCGTTCGAATATGGCTATCTTTTCAAAATGATAGGCAGTGGCTACCGCGAGAAATATTCCGCTTCGGGAAACGATTCACGCGGCATCGATGTGGCCGTGATGATGCGGCCGGAACCCGCGCACGGCCAGCCGATCGAGTTCGTGCGTATGACCAGCCACGCCCATTTGACTTTCGCCGATCTCGACTTGCACAACGAGGCGCTGGCCGAACTCAAGATCGAGCCGCAGGAGCGCATTTTCCGCCGCGATTGTCTGGAACTCGACATCAAGGTAGGCGGCCGGCCCATGACCCTCTATGTCGTGCATTTCAAAGCCATGAGCCCGCCGCGCAACGGTTTGGACGGGCGCACGGCCTCCATGCCGGTGCGCATGGCGGAGGCGGCCGCGGTCCGGCGGATAATCGAGGATCGTTTCGGTGGCGCCGAGAAGGCGGCCGATAAGCGCTGGGTCGTTTGCGGCGATCTGAACGACTATCGCGAACGCGTCGTCATTTCTGGAGAGGCGCATGCGGGATACCGGTTCGAGCCCGTGCAGGAATCTCTCTCCAGCGTCAACACGCTGACGGATGGCGGTTTCTGTGAAAATCTCGTTGAGCGCCGTCCCGAGATGGACCGCTGGACGCTTTATCACACGCGTGGTCCCGAAGAACGTCATCTATGCCAGCTCGATTATCTGCTCGCTTCCCGGGCGCTGGCGCGGCGAAACGCCAGAACGGTGCCCGACATCATCCGGGCAGGCCAACCCTGGCGCACCGTATTTCCGCCTGAACAGGACGTGCCCCGTTTCCCGCGCATTGGCTGGGATCGACCCAAGGCCTCCGACCACTGCCCGGTCGTCGTTCAACTCGACCTTGCGTAATTGGTGGGGCCTGATTGGTCGGGTCTAATTGCCTGGTGGGTTTGTCCTGACGGCATCGCTCGGCGTTTCGCGCCCGGTCATTCATGCCGCAGCGCCTCGATGGGATCGAGCCGTGCGCCACGCAGGGCGGGGAAGAGACCGAAAATCATTCCGATCATAATGGATATCGCCGTGATAAAGGCGATCGCCTTAAGGTCGGGTACGAAGCTTATCTCCATGAATACGGTCGCGGCCCAGGCAACGGTCAGGCCCAACCCGATGCCGATCAATCCGCCCAGTAGCGACAGCACCGAAGCCTCGGTCAGGAACTGCACCAGAATATCGTTCTCGCGCGCACCGATGGCCATGCGGATGCCGATCTCGCGGGTGCGTTCGCTCACCGACACCAGCATGATGTTCATGATGCCGATGCCGCCGACAAGAAGACTGATCGCGGCTATTGAGCTTAGAAGCGCGGTGACGTTGTCTATGACGCTGCTTGCCCGGTGCATGTATTCGGTCATATCGTCGACCTGAAAATCGTCGTTGCGGGCTGGGCCGATGCGGCGCAGGCGGCGCATTTCCTCCATCACCCTCAGCTTGGTCGGCGCGATCGACGCGTCGCCGTGCAAACCGATCAATATCTGATCGACATAGGCTTTGCCGCTGAGCCGGGTCTGGAACAGGCCAAGAGGCAGAAGCACCAGCGTGTCCTGTCCACCGGAAAATGTGGCTCCTCTGGCCGCGAGTTCCCCGACGACACGGCAATGAATCTGTCCGACGCGAATGCGCGCGCCGATTGCGTTTTCCTGCCCGAAGAGAGATTTTGCCACCTTACTGCCGATCACGCAGACACTTGCATTGCTTGCCGTTTCCAACGGGGAAAGGAGGCGACCACGTTCGAGCGTCCACTCCCGCAATGCAAAATAGCTTTGGTTCACACCCGTGACCGGTGCAGAAATGCTTCGTCCGCCATGGGAGACGCGCAAACGGCTTGCCGCCAGAGCCGCGACCGTAGTTCGGGCGCCGAGGATTTTGGCCAGACCGTTGAATTGTTCGTTCGTCAACGGCTGCGCTTCGACGACGCTCGGCGATGAGGGGTCGGGCACCATGCCCGCGAAGACAAAGATGAGATGTGTGCCCATGCCCGCCAATTCCGAGCGGATTCTTTCCCTGGCACCTCTGCCGATGGTTACAAGCGCGACCACGGCGGCAACGCCGATGATCACGCCCAGAAGCGTCAGAACCGAGCGCAACTTGTTGCGCGCGATGGTACGCAGTGCCAGATGAACCGATTGTAGAAACATCAAATCCCCGGCGCCGTATCGTTATCGAAGGCGATGCGCCCGTCGCGAAAGCCGATCCGCCGGTCCGCAAAGGCAGCGATTCCAGCCTCATGTGTCACCATGACGGTGGTAAGTTCACGCTCTCGGTTGAGCGCGGTCAGAAGTGCCATGATCTCGAGGCTTCGCTCGGTGTCGAGGTTGCCTGTGGGTTCGTCCGCGAGAAGCACTGTTGGCTCCGATACCAAGGCCCGCGCGATCGCCACGCGCTGCTGTTGGCCACCGGAGAGTTCGGCCGGTGTGTGGTGTCCGCGTCCGCCGAGCCCGACTTGATCCAGTACCTTTCTGGACATTTCTCGGCGCATACGTTTTGACAGACCTCGATAGACGAGCGGCAGCTCGATGTTTTCGAGCGCGGTTGTGCGGGGCAGGAGATTGTAGCCCTGGAAGACAAAACCGATATGCCTGTTGCGCAGTTCGGCCCTGCCGGCTTTGTCGAAAGCGCTTACGCCTGTTCCCATGAAGCGATAGGCGCCACGGGTTGGAACATCGAGTCCGCCCAGAATGTTCATCGCGGTGGACTTTCCCGAACCGGAGGGTCCGGTCACGGCGACGAAAGCTCCTTGCACGATTTCGAAGCTCACATCCGCCAGCGCATCGACGCTTGTGTGCCCGCTTCCGTAGCTGCGCCATACGCGGTCGAACGCGAGAAGTGTCGAGGCCTTGCACGGCGCAGTCACTGGAGCGCCTCGTCGGCCGTGTCGCCGGTGATCACTTTCTGACCCTCCGCGAGGCCTGAAAGCACTTCGACTTTTTCCCAGTCGCGCGCACCGAGCCGCACGCGCACGGGCTTCGGCGCATCCTTATCGAGCACATGGACGAGACCGGTGTCCCACGTTCCCTCAAAATCATCCTGGGTCGGGTCTTCACGGAACGCATGCGGTCGATAGCGCAGCGCGCTTGCGGGAATAAGAAGGGCTTCGTTCGCTTCGCCGATCCCGATGGAAACAGAGGCCGTCATTCCAGGACGTAGTTTCAGGTCGCCGTTGCGGACATCGAGATTGGCTTCATAGGTGACCACGTTGTTTTCGCGGATGTGGGCGAAGGACACATCGCGAATGGTCGCACTGAAAATCTGGTCAGGGTAGGCGTCCACTGTGAAGGTGGCCTGCTGCCCCTTCGCGATCGCGCCGATGTCGGCTTCGTTGATCCTGGCGATCAGCTCCATACGTTCCAGATCCTCGGCGAGGACGAAAAGCACGCCGTCATCGGAGGTGGCAAAAATGGTTCTGCCAGGTTCGGCTTTGCGTGCCAGCACGACACCGTCGATCGGTGAGCGGATTGTCGTACGGTTGAGATCGAAGCGTTTAAGTGTGAGCTCCACTCGTTTGGCGGCGAGATCGGCCGTCGCGGCGGCGACGCGATTGACGGCGCGATCGAACTCGGCCTGCGTGTCTTCCAGCGTCTGTTGGCTGAGCGCATTTCTCGATCTGAGCGCCTTTGCCCGCGTAAGCTTTCGTTCCGCTTCACCCTGCGTGATCCGTGCATCCGCCAGGCTTGCCAGGGCTCCGTCTGCCAGAGCTGCCGCACGGTCGACCTGATGCCGGAAGATTGTGGCATCGAGTTGCGCCAACACATCGCCCCGACTGACACGCTGGTTCTGCCGCACCGGTACGCGCTGCACCGTCCCCTTGAGTTCACTTGAAATCTCGATCTGGGTGCGTGGCCGCAGCATCGCGGTGGTCGCCACACGGATCACGAGATTCCCGCGCTCCACCGGACGGCTTTGATAGGTCGCACCCGTTTGAACCGTCTGAATGCCCGAAAAGAACCAGATTCCTGCCGCCAGCAGGCCTCCCACCGGCAGCAGAAGCGGCCAGCAGCGGCGTTTTCGAGGAGGCTTGGCTGTGGGGCTGGAGCCTTGAGCGATTGTCGATACGAACCCGTCCGGTTCGCGGGCTGTCGTTTTCATGGATGCTCG
The DNA here is from genome assembly GCF_913053745.1 of uncultured Nitratireductor sp. Taxonomy (GTDB): domain Bacteria; phylum Pseudomonadota; class Alphaproteobacteria; order Rhizobiales; family Rhizobiaceae; genus Nitratireductor. The sequence goes on along the minus strand of NZ_CAJXGF010000010.1, from coordinate 43,707 downwards.
GTTGTTTCCAGCGCGCCCCCGTTCCGGTGACGTGCTATGAGGAAAGTGGATAAAAAATGGCGAGACTGCCGCCGGATCGCCATTTTCTCCGGATCGGCGAGGGTTTTTGCGAGAGGCGAGATGTCTGGACGAAACTATTATATTTACGACGTTTTTTCCGATAGCGTTCTAACGGGAAATCCGCTGGCCATCGTGCTCGATGCCGAAGGGCTAGATGAAGGTGCGATGCAACGCATCGCGCGAGAGTTCAATCTTTCCGAGACCGTGTTCGTCCTGCCGCCCGAAAAGAAGAACCACACCGCCCGGCTGCGCATTTTCACACCGCGGACCGAATTGCCGTTCGCCGGGCACCCGACGGTGGGAGCGGCCGTGGCGCTGGTGCAGCACGAGGGAACCGGTGATGGCACCGCGCAGACTTCGATATTGATGCTGGAGGAACGGGTAGGCGCGGTGCGGTGCGCCGTGTCTGCGGGAAAGGGAGCGGCGTATGCCGAGTTCGACCTCCCGCGACTCCCCGAAATGCTGCCCGTTTCGATCGAGCCGGAAGCTGTCGCAGCCTCCCTGGGGCTCGGCTACCACGAGATCGGCTTCGAGAATCATACGATTAGCACCTGGAGCGCCGGTGTGCCCTATGTCTGTGTTCCGGTTGCCGATCTGAACGTGGCCGGGCGGGCTAGGCTCGACGCGGCGCTATGGCGCTCGCTGATGCCCGAACTGGAAGGGCCGGCTCCCTTTCCTTACGTTTATTGTAGGGAGACGGTGAATCACGATCACGCGTTTCATGTGCGCATGTTCGCGCCTGACGACGGGATTGCCGAAGATCCGGCCACGGGTTCGGCCGCCGCCGCTTTTGCCGGGGCCATCATGCAATACGACGCACCCGTTGACGGTTCGCACGGTTTCCTGATCGAGCAGGGTATCGAAATGGGCCGCCCTTCGAGCATACGCTTAGAGGTCGACGTGCATGGCGGCGCGATCGACGCTGTCCGCATCGGTGGTCATGCGGTGCGCGTTGCGGAGGGTCGGCTGTTCATTTGAGCAATAAGTGACAAACTCATGTCGGAGTGTCTTGCATGCATGCGCGAAACCGTTTATGGAGCCGGACATTCGGTTGGCGGTGAGCTTCTCGCTGCGCCAGACGGTCGGGTGATTAGCTCAGTTGGTAGAGCAGCTGACTCTTAATCAGCGGGTCACAGGTTCGAGCCCTGTATCACCCACCATCTTCCTCACAGACATCATGAGTTTGCAGGCGCGCACCCACGATTTGGCGTGTTTGCCTGCATCACATCTTGGTATCGAGGATGGACGGTCAGCCCCTTTTGGCGGCATTATGCAGGCTCGATGTTCTCTAACAATAGAGCCGGGCAGGTGTGAGCAGCGAGAACGACATGGATGGGGAGGCAAGCCGTCGAAACGAAATGCTTTCGACATTGAAGCGGCGCGGCATCGCGTCCGCCGCTGTGCTTGAGGCTATGGCGGAGGTGCCGCGCGAATTATTCGTTCCGGCACACCTTGTCGAACTCGCCTATGAAGATGGTGCGTTGCCTATCGGTGACGGGCAGACCATCTCTCAACCCTATATCGTTGCCTTGATGACGGAAGCCGCCGATCTCGGACACAGGAGCCGCGTTCTGGAAGTGGGCACCGGATCGGGGTACTCGACAGCCATCCTTTCGCGGCTCGTCGGCCATGTCTTCTCCATAGAGCGGCACGATGCATTGGCGATTTCAGCCCGCGAGCGTCTGGCGAGGGGCGGTTATCTCGACAATGTCAGCATTTCCGTTGGCGATGGTACGCTGGGATTGCCCGAAGAGGCGCCATTCGATGCAATCATCATTGCAGCGGCGGGACCGCGTGTGCCGGAGGCGCTGCGTGCGCAGCTCGCACCGGGTGGGCGGCTCGTCATGCCGGTCGGTTCGGCCTCTGGGCCGCAGCAGCTCAATTGCATCGTTCGCGAGGACGACGAGACGTATCGCACGGAGGTGCTGGCGCCGGTCTCCTTCGTGCCGCTAATTGGCGCGCAGGGCTGGCGGCGATAGGACATGTTTCGGCACATTCCTTCGGGCCGAAAAAAAAGCCCCTTGTGTGGAACCTTTATCGTCCGCGCGTGTTTTTGCTGAAGGCGCGCCCCCACCATCCCCCCGACCCGAACCAAGCGCGCCGTTTGCCGGCCAGGAGACTGGCCGGCTTTCTTTTGACCCACTCAATAATCTTTCTCGAAGAAGATACCGAGGCTTGAATTTCCGTCGGATCCGACCGCGCCCCGCGCCTTCAGCTCGTCGGTAATGTCGAGATTGACCGTGCCACGGGTGGTTCCCTTCGCGCCCGCCTCGACGCCCAGATAGATATTGTCCTGGATATAGCGCCCGGCGCGAACGGCTGCGTTGCCTTCTGAGTCCGTGACGACGTCCAGATCGTCGAGGCCTGTCGCGTCGCGCAATGAGCCCAGAAGGGATGTGTTGGAGCCGCCGGCAAGCTCGGCCGCCGCCGCTGCCAATTGCGCGATTTGCACCGCCGACAATTCGTTGATGCCGCGGTTGAAGATGAGGCGCGCCAGCACTTCGTCCTCCGGCAGTTCCGGCTGTGAGGAGAAGCCAATATTGAGATCGGAAACGCGACCGCGCACAGTGATGAAGACAATGATGTCGTTCCCGCGCGAGCGGGCGACAAAATCAAGCTGTGGGTCGAGATCGCCCACAAGTGTCACTTCGCCCTCGTCAAAGGTGATGCGCTGGCCGATGATGGAAAGGCGTCCGCGGATGAGCTCGAAGCCGCCGACCGGCTGGATGTTCGTCACGGGGCCTGTCAGCCGGACCGAGCCTCCGAGTTCGGCGTCGAGGCCGCGTCCGCGCACGAAAATGCGGGCGGGTGCGGTCACATTGACGTTGAGTCTCATAACGCTTGGTCGCGACGACGGCATCGGTGTGCCATCGTCGGCGCGCGCGCGCTCGAGTGTGCGCTGCACGGCAGGCGGCGGATCGATGTGGCGTACGTCGATGGCCGCGGCCCCGCCGCCGAGATTTTCCGGGACGATGATTTCGGCCCGTTCGATGTTTACCTCGCCGGCGAGCAGCGGGTCGCGGGTGAGGGGACCGGTCAGGGACAGGGCACCGTTCACGGTCGCCGTTACCATCTCGCCGTCGGTATGCCTGGCGTTGTCGAGCCCGATCCTGAGATCGGCCGGGAAACCGGCCTGGGCATTGGTGGAGATCGTGCCGGACACCGAAACCCGCCCGCCGGCCGACAGCGCCGCCGATCCCTCTGTAATTGACACGCGTTCGCCATTGACGGTGGCCCCCAGCCGCACATCGCTGATGCGCAGATTGGTCAGCGGATCGACGGCGGCCGCATTGGCGGTGGAAATCGTACCGTTTATGACCGGATTGGCCAGCGCTCCGGAGACGCGGACATTGGCCGTGGCGGTGCCGGAAAGCTGCGTGCCGCGGTCGGCCAGCATACGGTTGGCAATGGAAAGGGGAGCGGTGCCCGCCACATTGATGCCGAGACCGGAACCGGAAAACGGTATCGTCCCGCTCGCTTCGACACCGAGGCCGGAGGGGCCATCAGCGGTCAGACGGCTCAATTGCACGGCGTTGTCGGCGTAGCGACCGTTGGCTGCGAGTTGCAGCGGGCCGAGCCCGGCATTTGTCAAAGGCGCTGCACGCAAGCCGTTTGCGCGAACGTCGAAGCTGGCTTGCGGCGCTGTGAGGGTGCCGGTTACGCGGGCGCTGCCTGTCACCTGGCCGGCAAGGTCCTGGCCACGGACAACGCGGTTGAGGGCGGCCAGCGGGAACGCGTTCAGGGCCACATCCATGGAAAGCTGGCTGTCGTCGAACGGTACGATGCCGCGCGCACTGGCGTTCAACCCTTCAGGGCTGGTGACGCTGGTATCGACAGTCAGCCGGTTGCCGTCGCTGGTGCCGCTTGCGTCTACCGTCAGCGCGCTCAGTCCCGCCTGTTTGAGAACGGTCGAGATGATGCCTCGCCCCTCGATGTCGAAATCAACCGCTGGCTCGTCGCGTGTGCCCTTGATGTCGGCGCTGCCGTGGAGCGTGCCACCGAGACCGAGGTCGGGCTGGATCGTGTTGGCGATGGACAGCGGAACCTGCCGGAGGTTGACGGCGAGATCGAGCGTGTCGGCCACCCTGCCGCCGGCGGTGATGCGCCCGCCCGCGACGTCGATCTCCAAGGGATCGAGCGTGAACGTATTGCCTTCCACCAGCAGGGATGTGGGTTGGACGAGACGTGCCCGGACCGTGCCCTGATCGAGGCTGAGGCGGCTGAGCCGTACGCGATAGCCATTGCCTTCGGGAGCCAGGGCGCCCTCGGTTGCAAGCCTTGTGCCCTGGTTAAGCAGCGCCGAGCTCTCGAAATCCGTAGCGTCGCCGTTCTGCCGCGCATTGGCGTCGAGTTGGGTAATGGCGATTCCGCCGGCCCTGACATCCCGCGCCGTGATGGAACCGACGGCAGCCGGGACCCCGAACAGATCCTCGATGGTGGCCGCAACCGTGGCGCTGGAGACACGCGTCTCTTCGATCTCCAGATTGCGGATGGTGGCGTTGACGTCGGCGATCTGACGTTCATCGACTGGAGAAAGGGAAACATCGGCCTCCACGCTGCCGGTTGCTTCGCGCAGGAAAAGCGCCGCCGCCGTCGATATGTCGGCCGCTTCCAGATTCACGCGCCCGTCGATTAGGTTCTTGTTCACGTCCTGGATCAGATTGCCGCTCGCGGTCGCGCCGCCGGCCCGGAAAGCGAATTCCGTCAATTGCCGCTGCTCGGGCGAAAGCACAATCCGACTGGCCAGGTCGACGCGTTCGCCTGCAAGAAAAGCGTTGCCGTCGATGGCGCCGGTCAGAACCTGTTTTTCGAGCTGGCCGTCGAAACCGAGCGTGGCGTCGCTCAGGTCGCGGCCGGAGAGGGTGCCGCGCGGCGCGTCCGCTTTGAAGGTCAGGTTAATGCGCCCGTCCGCCCCCTCGGCACGGCCCGCTGCCGTCACTCGGCCCGATGCGTTTTCCGAAAGAAGCGCCATGTTTTCAAGCGCTGCATCGAAGCGGAAATTCGCGGTGCCCGTTGCAAAGGTGCCGTCGGCTTGCAGGTTGAACTGGTCGTTGCCGAGCCGAAGATTGCGGGCGGTCAGCCCGTCGCTGCCTCGGGCAACGCCGCCCTCGATGCGTGTGGTGCCGGCAAGCAGGTTTCCGGCGACTTCATTCTCGATGCGCAAATCGGTTGCCGTGCCATCGAGATTGAGATCGAATGCTCCACTGACGGGGCGCACCGTGCCGCTCGCCGTGAGGTCGACCGCGCCGCCCAGTGCCTGATCCGCAAGGCCGGAGAAGGGTGCGATATCGGCGGCGCTCAGCGTGATGTCGCCGGTGAAAGCAAATTCGTCGATCTCGCCGCTGAGGGCCGTTTCCAGGCCATTGCCGGAGATGCTGGCATTGTCGACGGTAACAGGGTTTCCTGCCCGCCAGTCACCCGCTGCGGCGATTGTCAGGGCATCGCCGAGCGCTTCGGCGATTTTGGCCTGTTTGGCGGTGATCTGCGTCAACCCGCCGTCGATCTCGAAGCTAACCCGGCGCTGTGCCGGATCGGTGAGGTTTTGGGCCAGACCGCCCATCGTGAGCGTGGTTTTTCCGGCCGCGAATTCGGCCGTTTGCAGCCCGTCCATTTCGAGACCGCCGTTCCAGCGTTCCGATCCCGCTTCGCCGAACGTGACGTTGAAATTCGCCGACTGCAGCGACGTTTCGCCACCGGCAATGGGCAGCAGCACGCGCCGGCCTTCGGGATCGGCGACGTTGGCGCGCAGGGAAAGGGCGGTCAGAAAATTGTCGCTGCCCGTTTCCGCGGCGGCTTCGATGCGCATGGAGGCGCTGGAGACCTCAAGGTTTTCGAGCAGCACCCCGCCGCCATTCTTCGACACGCCATTGACGTTGATTCGCGTTCCGGCTCCGAAGAAATCGCGGAATTGGGCTGGTACGAGGCGGCCGATCGAACCGGCGAGGCGGGCCGAAAAGCCGAGCCCCTCGTCGCGCTCGCGCAATCGTGCCGTGCCGCCGAAGGCGGGAACGCCGTCGGCCTCAAGCGCGAGTTTCACATCGAGCGCGCTGAGCGGGCCGCTGCCGGCGATGGTCAGTTTCAGCGGCGGACGTCCCTGCACGTTGAGAAGGTTGGCGACAACGCCGTCCGCAGGCTCGTCGAGAACAAGGTCGAGATCGAGTTCTTCGGTTTCATTGGAGAAGGCGGCATTGAGCGCAAACTGGCCGCCGGGCCCGTCGAGCCGTCTGACATCGAAGTTTGTGTCGAGCGTTCCGCCGTCGATTTTCAACGCGCCGGTAAGCGCGAGTTGGGCGGCAAGCCCGAAGACGCCTTCGCCAAAGGTTGCCGTTTCGATCTCCAACTGGGCCAGATTGACTGCGAGGGGCAGTTCGGGAACCTGGAAAGAGCGCGATTCGGGTGCCGGCAGGCCCTCATCGGGCAGCGGGCGCCGCTCGACCTCGATGCTTTCGGCTGCCAGGCGTTGGACTTCAAGACGCTGCCGCAGCAGGAGCGTGGACCGGCTCCAGTCGATGGAGGCGTTGCTGATGCGCAGCCAGATGCCTTCGCGGTCGGCAATGGTGATCTGACCGATGGTCGCCTGCGACGAGAGCGCGCCCTGGATGCCGGAAATACGGATCTGCCGGTTTGGTGTGGAAAGCTGCTCTTCCAGGAGCCGGGTGAAGAACGAGCGCTCCTGTTCGGGCGTGTTCTCGCTGGGCGTGTCCTGAGCCATTGCGGGCAGCAGGACGAACAGAAGAGTCAGAGCTGCGAAAAAGCGGATCAAAACGCTTGTCCTATTCCGACGTAAAAGGCGACGCTCGGATCGCCGTCGCGCCGGTCGAGCGGCACGGCGACATCCAGGCGCACGGGACCCAAGGGAGTAAGATAACGCAAGCCGGCGCCGACACCGATCCTGACATCCTCCGAAAAATCGGGGAAGGATTCGGCCCCCACCGTGCCGGCGTCGATGAAACCGACAACGCCGATCGAACCCGTCACACGGGCGCGCAATTCGGCCGAGGCCTCCATCAGCGAGCGCCCGCCGGCAATGCCGTTCGGCGTTTCGACGCCGATATTGCGGTAGGCATAGCCGCGCACGGAGCCGCCGCCGCCTGCGAAGAACAGTTTGTCCGGCGGCGTTTCGGCAATCGGAGCGCCGACCAGCGCGCCGATCTTGGCGCGTCCCGCCATGACGAAGCGACCCTCGCTGCCGAAGTCGTAATAGGCCCGGCCTTCCAGCAGCATGCGGGCGGCCAGATTGCGGTATTCCATCTCATAGAAGGGTTCGAGCGACAATTCGGCGAAGTACCCCTCCGTGGCGTCGGCCGGGTTGTCGCGGCTGTCATAGGTCAATGTGCCGGCAAGGCCGACGGTCGTGAAGTCGCGTGTGCCGAAATCGTCCTCGAAGCGAGCGCGGCCCGCATTGGCGAAAAGGCTTCCTGAGAATTCTTCGCTGAACTCATGCCGGAAGCCGACCTCCGCGGTGACCGCGGTCCGTGTGTACCGCTCCAGCACCTCGCGGTCGCCGAAGATCGAGGCCTGAAAGTCGGTATCGGGCGTGTATACGCCCGGCTTGATAAAGGTTGCGCCGACCCGGTAAGTCAGATCCTCCGGCTTGAACGTGTTGCCGATGCCGGAAACCTGTCCTTCGAATCGCAGACGCTCCGCGCGACCGAACAGATTGCGGTGCATCCAGTAGGCCTGGACGCCGAGCCCGTCGAGTGTGGAGTAGGTGCCGCCGACACCGAAACGGCGTGGCAGGCGTTCCTGGACGATGACGGCGAGCGGCAGAATGCCGCCCTCGCCGATCTCGTCGGCTTCCTCGATTCGCGCGGAGCGGAAGACATCCAGCTTCGACAGGCGTTGGCGGGCGCGTTCCAGATCGTCGGGATCGTATTCGCGGCCGGGCACCAGACCTGTCTGGCGCGCCACGAATTCGGGGTCCATGCGCTCGGTGCCGCTGACGGACACCTGGCCATAGGCGGCACGGCGGCCGGGCTCCACCGTCAGGATCGCGTCAACCGTGTCGGTCTCGTGTGCGGCCGTGACGCGACGTTGGACAACCTCGGCCTTTGCGTGTCCTTGATGTCGCCATGCCTCGACGGCGAGGCGGCCGGCCTTCAATATGGTTCCAGAGGCCGCGACTTCGCCGGTGCGAAAACCTTCTTTCGCGGGATCTTCCACCCGGTCATTGCGCTTCAGCGGCGGTGGCGCTTGATTGACGATGCGCGCCTGACTGAAATGAAAAACCGAGCCGGGATCCACGACGATTCGGACGCTGGCGGGATTCGCTATGGCGGCATCGATCGGCAGGTCGGAAACCTCCTGCCCATCGATGGTGATGCTGATCGAGCCGCCGTAAAGCGCCGATCCGTAGAGCGTGTTCAGCAGGCGGCGGTAGTCGCTGCGCGCCTTGACGATCAGGCCGGCGGCGCCGGAAGCCGGCTTTTCACGATCCGCCCATACCGAGGAGGCACCCTTGAGCTTTTTTTCGGTATCGTCGGCCCCGTGGGGAAGCACGAATTCAACGGTGTAGTTCCATGGTTCGCCGATCGTGTCGGGCTCCTCTGCGGCTTTGTCCTTGCCGAAGAGCTTGATCCCGAAGAGTTCGAAGGCGTTTGCGGAGACGTTCGAGAAGGCGAGCATGAGGGCGAGCGCTAATGGCCCGTGCAAACGCCGACACATCGACGGTCTCACGTCGATTTCACTCAAACCCGTCTCCCATTTTCAAGACGAAGTGTCGGTCATCGGCCTTGCCGTGACGTTAACGCTCATCGCCCCTATGCTGCAAACAGTGCGGTTAAATCACAAACCACGGTTGCGGCCAATGCAGCTCAAAGGTCTGGCCCGACAAATATGGCTTAAAGCTGGCGTTATTGGGAATGAAGCCGAATCTGGAACTAGGAAGGAAGTGAACGGTTGTTTCAGCGAAGACAATGACGCTCCGACAGGGGAGCGACGCTGAACAATCGATGATCGTTTGGTTGGTAAAAATGAGGTGCGTGTCGCAGGGCACAACGATCCCGACAGCAAGAGTCCGATCCCGGCAAGCAGCAGGATGCGAAAGCATCTTCGCAGGCAGCGGAGGCTGTAGAGCGCGCGGCGGCTGCGTCTGAAGTGTCCCCCGCTGCAAGACATGGAAGAACGCCCTCGCGACGACCGCAAAAAGCCCGCAACGGCGGGGCATCGGGGCGGCCCGTCTTCATCGTTGATGGTGCGCGAACCCCGTTTCTGAGAGCGCGCGGAAAGCCCGGACCGTTCACGCCGGTGGATTTGGCCGTCCAGTGTGGCCGGCCGCTTTTGGCGCGACAGCCATTCTCTCCGGACAGTTTCGACAAGGTCATTCTCGGCTGCGTCAACGTCATCGCTGACGAGATGAACCCGGCACGGGTGGCTGCACTGCGGCTCGGCATGGGGGATGCGATGCCGGCCTTCACGGTGCAGATCAATTGCGGCTCGGGAATGCAGTCCATCGACACGGCATTTCGCACCATTCAGTCCGGGAAAGCCAATCTGATTCTTGCCGGTGGAGCAGAAGCGCTCTCGCATGCGCCGCTGGTCTGGCCACAGGAGGGAGCGGCTTGGTTCGGCCGATTCGCTTTCGCCAAGACGTGGTTTGAAAAGCTCGCCGCATTGCGGGCCTTCAAGATGCGGATGCTACAACCGGTAATCGGTCTCGAGCGCGGGCTGACCGACCCGGTTACCCAGCTCAATATGGGGCAGACGGCCGAGAAAATCGGCCACATCTTCAACATATCCCGCGAGGCGGCGGACGCCTATGCGCTGGAAAGCCATCAGCGTCTGTCGAAGGCACAGAAGAACGGCGCGCTCAGCGGAGAGGTGGTTCCGGCGGTATCCCGTGACGGCGAACTCTACGATCATGACGACGGGGTTCGGCCCGACACGTCGATTGAACGGCTTGCCAGGCTCAGACCGGCATTCGAGCGCCCTTATGGCCGCGTGACACCCGGGAACTCCTCGCAGATCACCGATGGTGCATCCTGGGTCGTTCTGGCATCCGAGGCGGCTGTGAAAAAGCACAAGCTTACGCCTTTGGCGCGGATCGTCGACAGCGAGTGGTCGGCGCTCGATCCCTCGATCATGGGGCTGGGCCCCACGCTGTGCTCGACCGCTTTGCTTCAGCGCCACGAACTGACACGTGGAGATATTCATCTTTGGGAACTGAACGAGGCCTTTGCGGCGCAAGTTCTCGCCTGTCTGGCGGCCTGGGAAGATGCGGATTACTGCCGCGAGGTGCTTGGGTTGGACAAGCCGTTCGGGAGGATCGAGCGGAATCGCCTTAATGTGGATGGAGGTGCGATCAGCCTCGGGCATCCGGTGGGCACCAGTGGAAACCGGATCGTGCTTCATCTTATGAACGCGATGCGCAAACGCGGACAAAAGCGCGGTGTCGCGACCGAGTGTATTGGTGGCGGTCTTGGCGGCGCCATGCTTGTGGAGGTGGTGTGATGGCTGATCGGAAAACGCCGGCCGGTGAATATCTGGCCCATCGCCTGCTCGCGCTGGGTACCGGAACCAAGCGTGTGCAGAAAACCACGCATTGGACGTTGGCACAGGATGCGGATGACATCGCATGGCTGGTGCTCGACCGCGCCGAGGAAAGCACGAACACGCTTTCCGAGGAGGTGATGGCCGAACTGGAAACCCTGCTTGAGAAAATCGACGCTTTGAAGCCAAAAGCGCTCGTCATTCGATCCGCCAAACCGGGTGGCTTCATAGCCGGTGCCGATATCCGGGACTTTTCCGGAGTTACGGAGACCGCGGCGGTCGAAGCCCGGATGACGCGCGCCCACGAAATCGTCGATCGATTGGAGGCGCTGCCCATGCCGACGGTGGCGGTCATTCATGGCCATTGTCTCGGCGGCGGTCTCGAACTGGCGCTTGCCTGCAAGATTCGGATCGCCATCGAGGGAGCGATGTTCGGCTTTCCCGAAGTGCTTTTGGGGCTTCATCCGGGATTGGGAGGCACGGTCCGCCTGCCGGAACTGATCGATCCGATCGAGGCCATGAAGATGATGTTGACCGGCAAATCCGCTCATGCCGGAAAGGCAAAAAAGCTGGGCCTGGTCGACGCCGTGGTCGAGGAACGGCATGTCGACAATGCGGTCAGGACGCTGCTGGGACGCAAGTTCGGGAGGCGCCGTGGGGGTGGGGCGTTGCGCGGGATGCAACCGCTTCGTGGCATCGCGGCGCGCAAGATGCGTTCCACGACCGCAAAACGCGCGCCGGAAGAGCACTATCCAGCACCTCATCGCTTGATCGATCTGTGGGAGCGGCATGGCGGCAGGAAAAAGGCCTTGAGGCAAAAGGAGGAGATCCGCTCCTTCGCAAGTCTTTTGACCGGCGAAACGGCCCAGAACCTGATTCACGTCTTTTTCCTGCGCGAAGCTCTGAAGGCCAAGGGCAAGGGTGACAGCGGCATTGCCCATGTTCACGTTATAGGGGCAGGCACCATGGGCGGTGACATTGCTGCCTGGTGTGCGGCGCGCGGGTTGCGGGTGACGCTCACCGATCTCAATGAAACGGCGCTCGCCGCGGCCAACCGGCGCGCCGGGGATTTGTTCGATAAGCGCCTGCACTCCGACATGGACCGCCGCGATGCCTTCGATCGGTTGATTATGGATTTCTCGGGCGACGGTGCCCGTCAGGCCGATCTCGTGATCGAGGCGGTGGCGGAAAAGGCCGATATCAAGCGCAAGGTTTTCAAGGCGGTCGCACCGCTCATGAAAAAGAAGGCGATACTGGCGACAAACACGTCGAGCATCCCCCTCGATGCGCTGTGTGCGGCCGTTCCGTTTCCCGAGCGGCTGATCGGGCTGCATTTTTTCAACCCGGTGGCGCGCATGGAGCTCGTGGAGATTGTGTCGCACGACAAGGCTTCGCGGAATGCACGGGAGCGTCTGGCGGCGTTTTGCGGTTCCATTGACCGTCTTCCCGCGCCGGTAAAGAGTTCGCCCGGTTTCCTCGTTAACCGGGTTTTGACGCCGTATCTCAGCGAGGCTTTCGTGATGCTGGACGAGGGGGTCCGCAAGGAAACCATCGACCAGGCGGCGGAATCGTTCGGGATGCCCATGGGACCCATCGAGCTTGCCGATCGCGTTGGGTTGGATATCTGTCTGGAGGTGGCTCGCACATTGAAAGCCGGTCTCGACACGCCGCAGCCGGACGTGCCCGAATGGCTCGAGAAGATGGTGGCCGAGGGGCGTACCGGTCGCAAGGCCGGGCAGGGGCTCTACGCGTATGACGATAAGGGGCGCCCCAAAAAGAGCCAAAAACGTCTGGCGCCGCACCCGGCCATGACCGACCGGTTGATCCTGCCCATGTTGAACACATGCGTGACCTGCCTGCGCGAAGGTGTTGTGGCCGATGAGAAAACGCTTGAAGGAGCGATGATCTTCGCCACCGGTTTTGCGCCGTTTCGCGGCGGACCGCTGCATTATGCCCGCGCGCGAGGTTTCGCGGAGATCATAGCGGTGCTCGAACGCCTTCAGGAGAAGTATGGCGACCGCTTTGCCCCCGATCCGCATTGGATGAAGTTGCCGGTGAGCTGAAGGGAGAGGGAACCCGAACGCCGGTGCAGGCTTGTTCTTCTGTATAGAAGAGCAAAGGAGTCGACAATGCCTGCAAAATCCAAGGCGCAGCAGAAGGCCGCGGGGGCTGCCCTGGCGGCCAAACGCGGCGAAATGCCCAAGTCCGAACTTCAGGGTGCGTCGCGGGAGATGTACGAGAGTATGAGCGAGGCGGAACTGGAAGAACTCGCTGAAACCAGCCGCAAAGGCTTGCCGGAGGAGAAGGACTGAGGCGCGTCTTAGCCGCGCCTCGCGATGTTTCAGGAGGCGGCGACGCCTTGGCTTGGCTCACCCAGTCTGGCGGCAACAAAGCGTTGCAAGCGCCTGGCCGCTTCTCGAAGCGTCTCTTCGTCCTGACACATGGAAATGCGGATATGCCCTTTGGCCGCATCGCCGAAGCTGGCGCCCGGCAAGACCGCGACGTCTTCGTCGTTGAGGAGTTCCCAGGCGAATTTCTCGCAATCCTCTTCGACGGCCCGAATGTCGAGCATGACATACATACCGCCCTCAGAGCCGCGCACGATGATGCCGTTCATACCGTGGACCGCGCTGAGAAAGGTTTCGCGGCGGTTGGCGTAAAGCTCGGCGATCTCGCGCACGCCAAACGCGTTTTCGGCGGCGGCGATGGCTGCATGCGAGGTGAAATCGGGTAGACCGTATGTCGCGACGAGGTTGAGATTGGTCATGACTGCGATCATCTCGGCGGGACCGGTCAACCAGCCGACGCGCCAGCCGGTCATGCCGTGGCTTTTCGACAGCGAATTGATGACCAGCGTCCGCTCTTTCATTCCCGGCAGAATGCGTGGCGAAATGTGCTCTTTGTCGGAGCGGATGGTCCAGTAGACTTCGTCCGACAACAGCCACAGGTCACGTTCGCGGCAGATTTCGGCAATCCGCTCGATTGTCTGGCGCGAATAGACCGCGCCGGTGGGATTGTTCGGTGAGTTGATCAAAATGGCGCGGGTATCGGCCTCGAGCGCCGCTTCGATCTCCTCGAGGCTGGGCTCGAAATTGTTCTCCGCGTGTGTTGCGATCTCGGTGTAGCGGCCGCCGGCGGCGCGCACCGTGCCTGGATAGGTGGCGTAATAGGGTGAGACGATCACCGCATGCGCGCCCGGGTCGAGGACGGCCTGGAAGGCCGCATAAAGCGCGCCCTGGCCGCCTATGGTGACCATGATTTCGTCGGCGTCCGTTTCCAGTCCGGTGCATTCTTGGGACAGTGCTGCCAGTGCGGCACGCAACCGTGGCAGTCCCGGAAGCTGCGTGTAGTGATGATGGCCGCCGCGCACGGCCTGGACGCAGGCTTCGACCGTTTCGCTGGGCGTGTCGAAATCGTGATCGCCGACGGACAGCATGATTACGTTTTCACCTGCCTGCTTGCGGGTCATTGCGGCAAAGTGGATTTCCCAACCGTTCTTGCCGGAGGGAACGATGCCGGAAATGCGTGAGGAGGGCTTGGGCATTGAGGGGCTCTTGGCATTCGACTTGAAAAAGGGAGGTCCTTCGACTACGAGGACCGGCGCATCGGTCGGCCTTTTAGCAAATGGGCCGAGGTGAGAACAGCGCAGTGACGCGGTACAGTTGGTCCTGGTTGGATGGTGGTATTGATGCAGGGGGCATTATCGCGCGTCGTTGAGGATTGTCAGGAAGGATAGCGGCATGTTGGCCCCCGAAAAGAAGAATGAATTGTCCATTCCGGAGATTGTCGACGAGGCGATGCTGACGCGCCGCTCGGTGCGTGCCTTTTTGCCGAACCCCGTCGATGAAGAGACGATCAGGGATATTCTTCGCGTTGCCGCACGTGCGCCCTCCGGTACCAACATGCAGCCCTGGAAGGTTTATGTGGTTTCCGGCGAACGCAAGCAGGCGCTTTCCGATGCGATCCTGTCCTCGGGCGTGCGACCGGAAAAAATCGAGTGGGACGAATACAAATACTACCCCGACAAGTTCTTCGAACCTTATCTTGCGCGTCGCCGCGCGGTCGGTTACGCGCTCTACAGCCTTTTGGGCATCGGCCGGCGCGAAGTGGAGCGCATGCGCGCGCAGCACGACCGGAATTTCACCTTTTTCGATGCGCCTGTCGGCCTGATTTTCACCATTGATCGGCGGTTGAACAAGGGCTCCTGGATCGACCTGGGAATGTTCGTGCAGTCGGTGATGATCGCCGCGCGCGGGCGCGATCTTCACACCTGTCCGCAGGCCGCTTTCGCTCCCTATCACAAACAGATCCGCCCGATCCTCGGTATTCCCGGCGAGGAGATCGTGGTTTGCGGCATGGCGCTTGGCTATGAGGATGCCTCGAAGCCGGAAAACGCTTTGCGCAGCGAGCGTGCCCCGCTCGAGGAGTTCGTCTCTTTCGTGCGCTGACATCCGTTTCCTCGACCGGTCCTTGCTTACGAAATTGTAATTTCCCGGCAAGGTCGTGGTAATGTTGGATCGGTCAAGGTCTCTTCGTACCCTGCCGCACTTGTCTGGCGGCGCCCCTACGAGGAGAAAGACATGAAGAACAAGGCCCTGTTGTCGGCGATGGCTCTGAGCCTGATTGCCGGTTCTGCTGCCATTGCTCAGGAAACGTCGTCCGATGAAGCAGTGCCGCAGGCCAGCGGTGAACGGATGAAAGGCGGCAAGAAGATGCGTGGCTTCGCCCGTCTTGATACGGATGGCGACGGCACGATCACGGTCGAAGAGTTTTCCAGCATGCGCCTTGAGCGCCTGAAGGCCGCCGACACTGACGGCGACGGCACGCTTTCCGAAGAGGAATTGCAGGAAATGGTCATGCAGCGCATGATCGAGCGGCAGGCACGCCGTGCTGCGCGGCGTCTCGATGTCGATGGCGACGGCACCGTGACCATAGCGGAAATTGAAAGCCGGCAGGCCAAGCGCTTTGCGCTGATGGACAGCAATGACGACGGCACGCTCGACCAGCGTGAAATGCGCCGCGGTTTCCGGCAGATGGCAGGCGAACGCGGCGGACGTCACGGTCATGGGAAGATGCATCGCATGCGCGACCACAAGGGCGGTCCACGTGGCGAAATGCGTCCGGGACAGCCGCCCGCAGAAATGCCCGACGCCGACAACGGCTGACGTCATATCGCGGAAGGCGCAAGACGTCTTCCAGACGACTGCGCTGGTTCACGAGCGTTTCAGTGAGCCGGTGGATAGGTCCGGTGTCGCCGCGCCGGACCTATTTTATTGTATAGCCTACGTCCTGCGCCGCTCGGCGAAGAGATTTGGCGAAGGCTCTTGCGAATGAGCGGAATACATAGAGTTCGAACCGCTTTTCGCCTCTTCGTTGAATCTGCACGAACACGTCGTGATGGGCTGTTGCCCGGCCTGCATGGATGGGGAATGCGTTGTTGCTGAAATCAAGTGCGAAGAGCTTGGCCAGAACCCATTCCACCTTCGCTCCCTCGATAGCGAGCACTGTCCGCCCATGGGATAGATCGGTCACGGTGCCGGTTTCTTCATCCACGGCCTGTGCAATGTCTCCCGCCAACGCCTCACGCGCACCACTGACGAGAAACCGACCAGGGCCGATATTGAAGGCGCACACCCCCTCGCGGTTGGCGGCGCCGCTGTTCGGCAAGGCCGAAAGCTTGAGCTTGCAGGTGCTCGACACAAGCCCCGCGAGGGCATTTTCCTTACCCGGCCAAGCGCGCGCTTCGACAATGGCGGCTTTCGGAACTTCCGAGATCGCAACGTCCGCACCGTTGGCGAAATCACCGTAGGAACCGGGGCGAAAGTCGTTGCCCAGTGGCGATGCGCGCTCAACCATGCATACGCTCCCCGTTCGGATCGAAGAAATGGTGGCTGACGATTTCCACCTGACCGAAGCGCTTGCGTAGCGGATCGGATTGGAACGCCCGCGTGCCATGCCGCGTCTTGCCGCCTTTCACCAGCGCAAGGCCGATGTACTTTTCCAGAGCGGGCGAATAGCAGTAAGCCGTCACATGGCCGATGCTCTCGCCCGGTTCGTCTCGATTGCCACGCTCCACCAGATGAGCGCCGCCGCCGAGCCGCTGTCCATCGAGCGAAACCACACCGACCAATCTCGCTCGGTTCTTGTCGATCAGGGCAGGGCGGTCCATCAGCCCCGAGCCGATGAACGGTTTTTTCTTCGACAGCATCCAGTCGAGATAAAGATCGCGCGCCGTGGTGCGGCCGTCGATTTCGGCACCGGTCACATGTCCCTTTTCAATACGCAATGCGCCGAGTGCCTCCATGCCATAGGGCGTCATCGCAAAGGGTTCGCCCGCCTCAATCAGCGCTTCCCATACATGCAGACCGTGGCCTGCACCGCAGTAGACCTCATAGGCCAGTTCACCGGAGAAGGAGAGGCGGCAGATCATGACGGGAGCGCCGTCGATTTCGCCATGCACGATGCCCATGAAAGGAAGTGTTCCGTTGTCCACACCCGTGCCTGATACACAACGTTCCAGCACCGCGCGCGCCTTCGGCCCTGCAATCGCCGCACCTGCCCACTGGTCGGTTACGGAGGTCAGATGCACTCTCAGGTCCGGCCACAGAACGTCGAGGCAATATTCCAGATGCTGCATTACCGGCCCTGCATTCGCGGTGGTGGTCGTCATCAGGAAGTCGGTTTCGCCAAGGCGCCAGGTGGTGCCATCGTCGAAGGCGAGGCCGTCCTCCCGCAGCATCAGCCCATAGCGCGCTTTGCCCACTTTCAGCGTGGAGAAGGTGTTGGTGTAAACCCGATCGAGCAACCCGGCCGCATCCGGTCCCTTCACGGCGATTTTCCCAAGCGTGGATACATCGACGATGCCGACTGAACGGCGCACTGCGGCGGTCTCGCGGATATAGGCCTGATCCACCGTTTCGCCGGCATTTGCATAGGCGAGCGGTCGATGCCAGAGGCCCGCCGGTGTCATTTCGGCGCCGCGCTCCGAATGCCAATCGTGCATGGGGGTAAAGCGTTCAGGTTTCAACTCGCCATAACGCTCAGCCGCCAGGGCGCCGATGGCGACGGGCGAGAAGGGCGGGCGGAAACGCGTGGTGCCGGCCTCGGGGATCGCAATGCCACGCGCATCGGCCATGATGGCGAGTCCCGGAACGTTCGAAGTCTTGCCCTGATCGGTTGCCATGCCCAGTGTCGTGTAGCGCTTCAAATGTTCGACGCTGACGAAACCCTCCCGATGGGCGAGACGCACGTCGTCGGCCGTCACATCGTGCTGAAGATCGACAAACGCTTTGCCTTTGCCGCGGATCTCGAGAACCGGCGCGGGGGTGAGATCGAGTTCGGTGGCAGGCGTTTCTGGCAGTTTTGCCCGGGAAGAGCGTTTGCCGACACTCTTGAGGCCAGCGTCGCGACCGCTCGACAATGCTTGCCTTGTGCCGAACGTGCCGAGGAAGGCGCCGGCGCCTACCCAGCGCTGCGTCGGCTCGGGCGGCAAAAATGCCTGTTTTTCGGCACGCCAGACGGGTTTCGCGCCGGCCTGGCTCGCCAGATGGATGAGCGGCTGCCAGCCGCCCGAAACCGCGATACTGTCGCAGTCGATCGGTCTCGCTTCACCCGAAAGCGAGCCTGTGGCCGCGTCGAAGGCTTGAACCACCGCGCCGGAGAGGGCTTTACCGCCCCTTGTGCCGACGATGGCATGGCCGGTCAGCGCCACCACGCCGGCCTCGGTGGCGCGTGCTGCCGCTTCGTCTCCGATCTGCGGGCGCACATCGACGATCGCGGCCACATGGCCGCCGGCGCGCCGGATGACGGCGGCGGTTTCGTAGGCGCTGTCATTGTTGGTGAATATGACGGTTTTGCTTCCGGGTAGAACGCCAAATTCTGCAACATAACGGCGCACTGCGCCTGCCAGCATGATGCCGGGTCGATCGTTCCCGCAAAAGACGATGGGGCGTTCGAGTGCCCCCGTCGCCAGCACCACCTGGTCCGCGCGGATTGTCCAATGGCGCTGGCGAGCATGGCCCTTCGGCGTTCGGGCCAGATGGTCGTTGACGCGTTCCAGAGCTGCCAGCGTGTTGCTGTCATAATAGCCCCAGACCGCCGTGCGGGTTAAAAGACGCACATTGTCGAGTTTGGCGAGCCGAGCCGTCATTGCGGCCGCCCACGTGTCGGCCGGTTCTCCACCGATGATCTCGCCCGACCAGCGGGCAAAACCTCCAGTGTACGGTTCCTGTTCTGCGAGAACCACCTGTTTGCCGGTGTTCGCCGCCGCTTCAGCCGCCATCAGACCGGCAATGCCCCCACCGACGACCAGAACGTCGCAAAAAGCGTTCATTCGTTCGTAGCGGGAGGGATCGGGTTCGTAATCGGCGCGCCCAAGGCCCGCGGCGCGGCGGATCGCGCGCTCGCACATCATCCAGAAGCGTGTGCCCTTCAACGGTCCCATGACCGGTCCCATGAAGGTCTTGTAGTAGAAACCCGCGCCGATGAGCCTGCCGCCGAGCTGATTGAGGGCGCCGAGATCCCAGGCGAGAGAAGGGAAACGGTTCTGGCTTTCCACCCTCAACCCGTCATGCAGTTCGATCTGCGTGGCGGGAATGTTCGGCTCGCGCACGCCTTCGCGCAGAATGGTCACCAGAGCATTCGGCTCCTCCACGCCCGCACTGAAGACACCGCGCGGGCGATGATATTTGAACGAGCGGCCCATTAGCGAGACGCCGTTGGCGAGAAGTGCCGAAGCCAAGCTGTCCCCGGCATGGCCGACATAATTTTCGCCGTCGAATGTGAAACGGATCGTGCGGGCGCGGTCGATCAGCCCGCCTTTGGCGGTTCGGCGCGGACTCATGCAGCGTCTCCGCCGTTATAGTCGCGACGCGCCAAGGCAACCGAACGGATTTCATGGTTCAGCGTATCGCGCTCGATCACCAGATGTGCGCGGCATCCTCCCGCATGCTGCCAGTATTCGCGGTGTTTTCCTGCTGGGTTGGGCCGGTTGTAGACATAATCGATCCACGCCTTCGTGTCGGTTGAGGCAGGGTCGGGACGCGTGCGTGTCGCATCCCCCTGATAGGAGAATTCGGAGAGGTCGCGCGCGCCGCAATGCGGGCAGTCGATCAGCATGGCATGTCCCTCAATGCAGTTTTGGCGTGGGGCCATGGCCCGTTTCGTCGATCGCCGCGCCGCGCTCGAAACGCTTGAGCGTGAACGGTGCGTTGATGGTGTGGGGTTCGTCCTTGGCGATGGTCCAGGCGAAGGAATAGCCGGACGCCGGGGTGGCCTTGAAACCGCCATAGCACCAGCCGCAATTGAGATAGAGGCCGGGTAGCGGGCCTTTGGTGATGATCGGCGACCCGTCCATCGACATGTCCATCACACCGCCCCATGAGCGCAGCAATCTGAGTCTGGCGACGGTTGGGAACATGGCGCAGATTTCGCTTGTCACGTCTTCGACGGTGGGCAGATTTCCGCGCTGCGCGTAGGAATTGTAGAAATCCAGGCTGCCTCCGAAAACCAGCCCGCCCTTGTCCGACTGGGACATATAAAGATGTCCGGCGCCGAATGTGACCACGCAGTCGACGAAGGGTTTTAAAGCTTCGGAAACGAAAGCCTGGAGAACGTGGCTTTCTATAGGGAAGGTGTCGATGCCGGCGCGCTCGAGCACGCGGCTCGTGCTGCCGGCTACCGCCAGCGCGACCTTTTTCGCACGGATATCGCCGCGTGTGGTGGAAACCCCGGTGATTTTATCGCCATCCCGAAGGAAGCCCGTCACCTCGCAATTTTCGATCAGATCGACGCCGCGTCGGTCGGCGGCGCGTGCATAGCCCCAGGCCACCGCATCGTGGCGGGCGGTGCCGGCGCGCGGCTGCAGGAGGCCGCCGGTGATGGGAAAACGCGCCGAGCCGGAGATATCGAGCCCTGGCACCTTGCGGCCGATTTCGCAAGGTGTCAGCCATTCGGCGTCCACCCCGCCGTGACGCATAGCGTTGCCACGGCGAATGAAGGCGTCGGCCTGCCCGGGACTATGGGCGAGGTTCAACACGCCACGCTGCGAGAACATGACATTGTAGTTGAGCTCGTGGGAGAGATTTTCCCAAAGCTTCATCGAATGCTCGTAAAAGCGAACGGATTCCGGCAGCAGGTAGTTGGAACGCACGATTGTGGTGTTGCGTCCGATGTTGCCGGAGCCGAGCCAGCCCCTCTCCAGCACCGCCACGTTGGTAATGCCGTGTTCGGCAGCGAGATAATAGGCGGTCGCCAGACCGTGTCCGCCCCCACCGATGACGATAACGTCGTAATTCGGTTTGGGATCGGGTTTGCGCCAGGCAGGTTTCCAGTCGCGATTTCCCGAAAAGGCATTCTTCAGAAGCGAAAAAGCTGAATACTCCGCCATGCGCCGCCATTCTTTTTTGCCAGAACGAGGTTTAAAGCTATAGGACACCCCCCACCTCGGAGGCAAATAAAGCGCCATGGCTTTTCACAGGCCCGACCCAATGCGTCGATATGCTTGCTGGACGAGCGTCGCTCAGGCAATGTCTGTGCGCTGAAACTGACGTCCGAATGCCCCTGATTCTGTGAAAAGACTGACAGCAATGTTGTTGAAGCTTCGCGCCCTGCCGGTTTTCCTGTGTCTGATTTTCCAGCTTCTGGTGATCCTGCCGACAGCCGCTCAGGGACCCGAAAGCTTCTTGCAGACGCAGCGCGAGAAGATTTCCGACATCGAATCCGCCGTCAACGGGATGGAAAAGGAAATCGATGATCAGTCCACCGATGACGGCGAACTCGTCGAGGTGCGTGTGGAGCTGGAAAGGCTGGCGCGCGAGGTTTTCGACGCGAGCCTGGCGTTTCGCCCGCGCCTTTCGGAGATCAACACGCGGTTGGAGCAGCTCGGTGAGCCGCGCAAGGATGGTGAACCGGCCGAACCCGAGGAGGTGACGCAGGAGCGCACGCGGCTTCTCGATGAGAAGGCGAGCTTCAATGTTCTGATCGGCGATGCCGAACGGCTCTCGGTGCGCATCAACAGCATCGTCGAGGAGATCGCGGAACTGCGGCGCGATCTGTTTACACAGACACTGTCGCGGCGCTACGACGTTTCGTCCGCGTTGAGCGCCGATGTGGCCGGCGAGTTCACGCAGGAGGTGGGACGCGTCTACACGCGGGTCTCCGCCTGGCTGAACTTCGTCTTCAAGTACCGTTTGAAATCGCTCTTATTGGCCACCGCGCTGGCCACCATTGCCGCACTGACGCTCCTGTTCGGCGGACGACGCCTGTTCGGCGATTTTATCGAACCGGACCCGACCGAGACGGAACCGACCTATCTCAGCCGCCTTTCTCTGGCACTTTTCTCAACGCTGATTCCCTCCCTCTCGATCGGCGTCTTTCTTGCGCTGTCCTATTATTTCCTGGACTATTTCAGCCTGCTGCGCAGCGATATAGCACCGCTCCTCGGGGCGCTCTTCTCCGTCATCATTCTGGTCTATTTCGTTTACCGTCTGGCACGCGCCATTCTTGCGCCGAGACGGCCCAATTGGCGGCTTCTGCCCGTTCGTTCACAGGCCGCGCAATGGTTGCTCATGCTTGCGGTCTTCACGGCGATTTCGACCGGTTTCGACCATTTCATGGATCAGGTCTATTCGCTCTTCGGTTCGCAGCTTTCGCTGACGGTCGCCACCAGCCTGGTGGCCACGGTGATCGTGGGCTTGCTCATCATGGCGATAGGCGGTGTGAGCCCTCTGGACGATGAAGAGGGCAACCCGAAACCGTGGCCCCTGAAGTTCCGCTATCTTCTGTTCGCCCTCGGTGCCGCGATCATCATCGCCGCGATGCTCGGCTATATCGGGTTTGCCCGTTTCCTGTCACAGCAGGCGGTGGTGACGGGGGCGATCGTCGCCACCATGTATATCGGCTTTTTGACGGCGGGTGCGATTACCTCCGAGGGCGCTTTCGCCAATTCGTGGCTGGCACGCCGGCTGGAACGTTACACTGCGTTCGACGAAACCGCGCTCGACCAGCTCGGTCTCGTTACCGGCATGGTTATCAATGTCCTCGTCCTTCTGATCGGTTTGCCGCTCATTCTATTGCAGTGGGGCTTTCGCGGTGCGGACCTGACGGCTTGGGGCTACCGCATTGCCGGGCAGATACAGGTCGGCTCTCTGTCGTTCTCCATTATCGGCATTCTGACCGGCATTCTGGTTTTCGTGGTCGGCTATTTCGTCACGCGCTGGTTCCAGAGTTGGCTTGACGGGAAGGTCATGGCGCGCAGCCGCATGGATTCGGGGGTGCGCAATTCGATCCGCACCGGCATCGGCTATGTGGGACTGGTGATCGCCGCTCTCATCGGCGTTTCGGCCGCGGGCATCAACCTGTCCAATCTCGCATTGGTCGCCGGCGCGCTTTCTCTCGGCATCGGTTTTGGCCTGCAAAACATTGTGTCCAACTTCGTCTCGGGCCTGATCCTCCTTGCCGAACGTCCTTTCAAGGCGGGCGACTGGATCGTCGCCGGTGGCGTTTCGGGCACGGTGAAGAAGATTTCGGTGCGCGCGACGGAGATCGAAACCTTCCAGCGCCAGTCGGTCATTCTGCCCAATTCGGAGCTGATCAACGCTGCTGTCGGCAATTGGACCCACCGCAACAAGCTTGGGCGTATGGAGATAGCGATCGGTGTCGCCTATGGCTCCGACGTGCGGCGCGTCCACGAGATATTGCTGGAAATCGCCAAGGCGCATCCACTGGTGCTGAAGAACCCCGAACCTTTCGTGCTTTTTGCCGGCTTCGGCGATTCTTCTCTCGATTTCGAGATACGCGTCTATCTCTCCGACATTCTCATGCAGTTGAATGTGCAAAATGACATCCGTTTTGCCATTGTCGATGCGTTTGAGGCGGAGGGGATCGAAATTCCGTTCCCGCAACGCGACATTCATGTGCGCTCCGGGAACTTCAAGATGCAAGATCCTGTCACGCCAATGGACGATGGAGACGAGGCGGACGATCCGGCGGATGCGGATGATGAGGCACCGATCCCTGCCGGACGCGGCAGGCGGCGCCGAAAGGTCGACCCGGAGTAGGTGTGGCGAGCTTGAACGCGCCGTTCAGTTGCCGTTCAGATTGAAATCTCTATAACCGAGGCGGAAAAAGGGGCGAAATGCCCCATTGTTACAGGGGCGGTAAAGCACCGATGAAAACAATGAAAACTCTTACTCTTGCAGCCGTGGCGCTGTTTGCCGCTGGTAGCGCGGCCTTCGCGGCCAGTGTCGTCAACCGCGACAGTGAACCCCAGACCCTGGTGGTGACCGAGGGCGGCTCTCAGTCGGAACTCGTGGTCGGCGCCGGTGAAACCATCGAGTTTTGTTCTGCCGGCTGCTTCGTGACCATGCCGAACGGCGACCGAGAGGTTCTGACCGGCTCCGAAACCGTCGAAATTTCCGAAGGCCGCGGTCGTGTACGTTGACATGAACACTCGAAAGTTTACGTTCTGGGTTCTGTAAGAAAGCTGTGCGGAAGCGTCGCTTTTTACTTAGGTTGTTATCGGCCTGTTAAGCCTGACCATTATTTCTTGCAGTAGGTCCCGCCCTGGTGCTTTGAAGTTCAGAATTCAGAAGCTCCTTTCGCGTAAGGCCCTTTCGAGAGCAGGTCATGTCTGGGGGCTTTTATGGATGCGCGATCTGAACGCAATGCGGTGCCATTGGCCGTCGATCTCGACGGCACGCTGATCGCGACCGATCTTTTGTGGGAAAGTCTGTTCCTTCTTCTGCGCCGAAAGCCTCTTTGCGTTTTCCTTCTGCCGTTGTGGCTTTTGGGCGGGAAGGCACGGCTGAAATGCGAGATCGCCTCGCATGTCGAACTCGATGCTGCAGGGCTTCCATATCGGCAGGATCTGCTCGCCCGCCTCCAGGAAGACAAGGCCGACGGTCGCCACATCGTGTTGGCAACGGCTTCGCCCAAAAAGTTCGCCGACGCGATTGCCGCACATCTGGGCGTGTTCGATGAGGTTATATCCACCGAACCCGGGCGCAACATGGCTTCGGAAATGAAGCGCGATGCGCTGATCGCGGCGTTCGGTGATGGCGGTTTCGATTATGCGGGCAACAGCCGGGCCGACGTCGCGGTCTTCGACGCCGCGCGCGGTGCCATGATCGTTGCGCCGGATCGTGCCGCCAGTCGCTGGCAGGCCGCCAATGGCGGCGAGATCATCGAAGCGCCAAAACCGACCTTCAAGACTTACGTGAAGATGTTGCGGGTTCATCAGTGGCTTAAGAACAGCCTGATCTTCGTGCCGCTGTTCCTGAGCCATGAATATTTCAACATGCAGTTGCTGGCGCTTTGCATTATGGCTTTCGTCGCCTTCAGCACGGCAGCTTCTGCGATCTATATTCTCAACGACTTCTTCGATCTGGGACTGGACCGGCGTCACCCGACCAAGCGGAACCGTCCTTTTGCCAGCGGTGTGCTTTCAATCCCGTTCGGATTCGCCGCCATGCTGGGCCTGCTTGCGATCAGCGGCATCACTGCGCTGTTTCTGCCGCCGCTCTTCGGGCTGGTCCTGGGGGCCTATCTGATCGCCACGACTGCCTATTCCCTTTCGATCAAGCGCATGCTTCTCATCGATGTGCTGACGCTTGCCGGTCTTTACACGCTGCGCATTCTTGCCGGCAGTGCGGCGACCATGATCGGTGTCTCTTTCTGGCTCCTGGCCTTTTCGGTTTTCTTCTTCCTATCCCTGGCGCTGGTCAAACGTTATGTCGAGTTGCGTTCCACTGTGCTGCCGGCGAAAGAACGCATCGCGGGACGGGGTTATCGCACCGAGGATCAGGATGTCATCGCCCAGGCGGGCATGGCGTCCGCCTTCGCCTCGGCGATGGTTCTGGCGCTTTACATTCAAAGCAGCGCCGTACGTGAGCTCTACGCGATGCCCTGGCTTATCTGGCCGCTCTGTCCCATTGTGCTCTACATCACTATTCGCATATGGATTTTGGCCCGTCGCGACGAAATGCATGACGATCCCATCGTTTTCATCATCAGCGACTGGCGCAGCCAGCTTTTCGGTCTTCTGGGTGCCGTGCTACTTATCGCAGCGGGGCTATGAAGCATGGCCGATTATTCCGCATTCGGATTGGTTCGCGCTGGTGCCACGCCGGTTATTGGGGCCGAAGACGCCATCGAGCGTCTCAAGACGGGCAGGGGACTGCCATCTTCCATACTGCCCTACGGCAATGGCCGATCCTATGGCGACACCTGCCTGAACGACACCGGCGCGCTGATCGATATGCGTTCTATGAACCGCATTGCCGCTTTCGACCCGGAAAGCGGGCTTGTGACCGCGCAGGCCGGCCTCATGCTGTCGGATCTGATCGCTCATGTCGGGCCGAAAGGCTGGTTTCCCGCTGTTGTGCCGGGCACGCAATTCGTCACGCTGGGCGGAGCCATCGCCAATGATGTGCACGGCAAAAATCATCATCGCCGCGGCACGTTCGGCCGCCACGTCTTGTCTTTCACGCTTTTGCGATCCGACGGCGAGATACGCCGTTGCAGCGCGGATGAGAACGCGGAGCTTTTTTGCGCCACCATCGGCGGAATGGGGCTGACGGGCCTTATCCTCGAGGCCACCTTCCGGTTGATGAAAGTCGGCTCCGTCGACGTGAACGAGCGCGTGCGGGGCTTCTCCGGACTCGGTGAATATTTCGACCTGGCCGAAGATGCCGACGCCGAGAACGAATATGCCGTTGCCTGGCTCGACCAGCTTGCTTCCGGCACACGTGTGGGAAGCGGCTTCCTGCTCACCGCCAACCATGCCGAGGAGGGCCCGGTGTTCCGTCCCTCGACCAAGCGTCGTCTTGCGGTTCCCTTCCGGCCTCCGGTCAATCTTTTGAACCGTTGGTCGCTCACCCTGTTCAACCGGGCTTTTGCCTGGCGTAAGGCGAAGGTGGAGGGGGGCCGGCGCTCAACCTATGAGAGCTATTTCTTCCCGCTCGATGCCGTGCGCCACTGGAACCGGCTTTACGGCCCGCGCGGACTTTTGCAACATCAAAGCGTGGTGCCCTTCGAGGCCGCGCGCGAAATCGTTCCGGCCATGCTCATCGCCGCCCGCGAGGCAGGGCAGGCGTCTTTCCTGACGGTCCTGAAGCGGTTCGGCGACATCGCGTCTCCGGGCATTCTCTCGTTTCCGAGGCCGGGCTATACGCTGACGCTTGATTTTTCCAACGGGGGTGCTGCCACGCAAGCTCTGTTCGAGCGTCTCGACCGAATGACCGTCGAGGCCGGAGGGGCGGTCAATCCCTATAAGGATGCCCGTATGGGGCCGGCGCTTTTCGACGCCTCTTTTCCGCGCTGGCGCGACCTCGAGGCGTTGCGCGATCCGGCTTTCCTTTCCGATTTCTGGCGGCGCACGGCGCTGCGACTGCCGGCCGGGAGCACAGGGGCGCGACATGCTGCCGAATGATTGGCTTCGATCCGGAGTGATGCCGGACACCCACGCGAATGATGCAATTTACACCCTGCGCTTCACGCTTTGTTTGCAAGAAGGCGCTATGACAGGGACGGGCGGGACAAGATGAAATACATACCCTTCATACTCTTTACTGTGATGACCAACGCGGCCGCGCAGCTCATGCTGAAATACGGCATGATGACGCTGGGCGAACTGAGCTTCGCGGGCGTCAATCCGATCCTGAAAATTCTTCAGATCGTTTTCAGTCCGTGGATCTTCGCCGGGCTTTGCGTCTTCGTGATTTCCATGGCTTCGCATCTTTATGTGCTTTCGAAGGTCGATCTGTCCTTCGCCTATCCGTTTTTGAGCCTCGCCTATGTCGCGGTGGCGGTCTTTGCCTACCTGCTTTTCAAGGAAGATTTGAATGCCTACCGCATTGCCGGCATCGCGCTGATATGCGTCGGCACCGTGCTGATCGCCCAGAGCGGTCGTGACGCGCCTGGAGAGGAAGCGGGGCTCGCCAAAGACAAACTTCAGTCCGAAAGGTCGACGATCCAATGAGACATATCATTTTTGGCGGTGACGGTTTTGTCGGTCGTCATCTGGCTCCCAAGCTCGTGGCGGACGGCGAAGAAGTCGTTGTCGCAGACATCGTTAAGAGCGATCTGCCGCATTACCGACAAGTCGAGTTTGTCCATTGCGATGTCACCGATTTCTCGGCGACCGAGGCGGTCGGCATGAAGGCTGACGATATGGTTTACAACCTATCGGCCAAAATGCTTTCGCCGATCCAGGTGCGCGCCAAGCGGCACGATTTCTTCTATCCCGTGAATTACCACGGCACCGTCAACATCATCGAGGCGATGGATAAGGCGGGTTCGAAGAATCTGGTCCACTTCACCACCGACATGATTTACGGGCATACCGTTGCCTATCCGATGACGGAGGACCATCCTGTCTCGCCGCTCGGAGAGTATGGACAATCCAAGCTCGACACCGAGGTTCTGGCGGCCGAGTGGCGCAAGCGCGGCATGAATATTTCGCTTTTCCGTCCGCGCCTCATCATCGGGCCGGGACGCTTGGGCATCCTCGAGAAGCTTTTCAAGCTGGTCGACATGAACCTGCCGGTGCCGATGATCGGTGCGGGCAAGAATCCGTATCAGTTCATCTCGGTGTTCGATTGCGCCGAGGCCGCGCGCCTTGCCTGGAAAGCCGGCGTACCGAACGAGGCTTACAATCTGGGATCTCTCAACCCGCCGCCGGTGCGCAAGCTGCTTGGCGATCTTGTCAAGCATGCGGGCTCGAAGTCCTTTCTTCTGCCCACGCCCGGTTGGGCCGTGAAACGCACGCTCGATCTGCTCGACTGGATGAACATGCCGATCATGGATCCCGAGCAGTATCTGATCGCCGACGAGATGTGCGTGCTCGATGTGTCCAAGGGCGAGCGCGACCTCGGCTGGATTCCGCAATACAATGACGGCGACATGCTGATCGCCGCCTATGACGAGTACCGCGCCAAGAAATCGGGTCAGGCTGTCGATGCCAACCAGGTTCCGGCCGAGTAGGGAGGTCGCCATGACCGTCGTGACGAAAACCGAGACGAAAGAGGCAAGGCCCGTGATGAATGCACCGGAACTCGCACCCGGGACGATCGTGAAACCCGACCTCCTGACCGTGGAGGATGCCAAGGGTCTGAGCGTCGAGCGGATGACCGATCTGTTCAAGGCGCACCTGAACCCCGGCCAGCTTCACTTCATGAAGCTGCTTGGCTTTCACAAGATCAAGATCGAGAGTGCCGAAGGGATGTATTACATCGACCAGAACGGCCGAAAGATCCTCGATTTCTTCGGGGGATTCGGCTCGCTCGCCTTCGGCCATAACCATCCGCGCATTCTCAAGGCCCGTAAGAAATTTCAGGACGAGAAACGTCACGAGATCGCCATCGCCTTTATGTCGCAATATGCAACCGCGCTGGCGGCCAATCTCGCGGCCTGCTCGCCGGGCGAGCTCGACATGGTGTTTCTTGGCTCTTCGGGGTCAGAGGCGATGGAATCGGCGGTCAAGCTCGCCGAACGCGCCGCCGGTCCCAAGCGTCCGAAGGTCGTCTATGCGGAAAACTCCTTTCACGGCAAGACCAAGGGCGTTCTCACCATCACCGATGGCAGTCTCTACCGCGCCGAGTTCCGCCTGACGGACAACACGGTGCGTGTGCCTTTCGGCGATATCGACGCCATCGAACATGCCTTCCGCACCGATCCGCAGATCGGCGCAATCGTGCTGGAAACCGTCCAGGGTGGCGGCGGCATCAACGAGGCGCCGCGCGAATTCTGGCAGAAGCTGCGCCAGCTTTGCGACCAGTATGGCGTGATCTGGGTGGCGGACGAGGTGCAGTGCGGCTACGGGCGCACCGGCCGCTTCTATGCCTTCGAGCACTACGATGTGGTGCCGGACATCACCGCGCTCGCCAAGTCGCTGGGCGCGGGCAAGGCGGCCATGGCGGCCATGATCGCCAAACGCGACATCTACATGAAGGCCTATGGCTCGCCCAAAACGGCGATGATCCACGCGATGGCCACGTTCGGCGGCATTGGCGAGGCGTGCGCCACGGCCATCGAGGGCACCAATGTGCTCTATGACGAGGCGCTGATGGAGAACGCCGAAAGCACCGGCGCCTATCTGGTCGAGCGCCTCAACGCGCTGAAGGAGAAATATCCGCGCATCGTCAAGGACATTCGCGGCAGGGGCTGCATGGTCGGGCTCGAATTCCACGATTTTTCGCAGACTCTTCCGGCGGTTCTGCGTCCGATGGTCGGCGTTCTGGACGAGAAGCTGAAAGGATCGCTTTCCGGCTTCGTCGGCGCGCTTCTCCTGCGCGATTACGATGTGTTGGTGGCCTTCACCGAGTACAATCGCAACGTCATCCGGCTGCTGCCGCCGCTCATCATGCAGAAGGAGCATGTGGACCAGCTGGTGGATTCGCTGGACGCTCTGCTCGGGCGCGGTGTCGTTGCCATCGTGAAAGATTTCGTCAAAAGCCAGGTGAAGTAGAGAGCGGGATCTGACAGATTGAGTCGGGTTCGCCTCACAGGGCTTTGAAAGATTGATTGAAAAGCGCCTCTCGCGCGACAATTGGCCGGGCTTGTCCCGGCCTTCTTTTTTGACGGCGCAAGCGGATGAGGTGCGAGCGTCGACGGCAAAAGCCGCGGCACCTATTCGATGCGTTCAGCCATCTGCGGGGTAAGATAGGCGTCGAAGCAATTGTTGAGCGCAATGCGCTCGCGGTCCTGCATGGCGGGCGCATAAATCTTCAGCAAATCCGCATTCGCTGTGGTGAGCGGGCAGGTGGGGTGAAGGATGAGATCGGTCTGCCGCACCGCTTCAAGCGCCTCTGCGTCGGGCGGAGGAACGGCGCGCGTCGGGTCGGCGCCGATCGCCACATGCATCGGCGCCCGCCGGTCGAGAAGCCAGGGGAACGGGTTGACGAAGTTGAGGTTGAGGATGGTCTCGAATTCGATGCCCCGCTCTTCCTCCAGTTCGCGGATTGCGTCGATGGCTCCGTCGATGGCCATCAGGTGCGCGGCCTGAAAGTCGAACTCAGAATAGTACATATAGGCCGGCAGTTCCTGGATGCGGATGAAGTCTGTATAGGTTTCCCGGTGCCGGACATAGAAATCCAGCATTTTCTCCGAACGGGCGAGGATTTCGGGCCGCATGTTGAGCCGTCCGAGCGTTTTCAGGCTCTTGCTTGGCATCGCCACGTTTTTGATCGCGCCGACATAGGTGCGCGCGGCGCGTTCCATCGTGTTGACGAGCGGCGGCAGGGCGGCGGCCGAGGCAAGGGCGGCTGCGATCAAAAATGCATGACGTCCCGTCTCGGCCGTCCAGAGCCGGATGATGGCGGGCAGAAGCACCGGCCAGATGAAGATGAGCGCCTGGCTTCCGGTGTTTTGCGTTTCGAAGAAGACACCGGCTACGAGCACCGCCATGATCCAGAACGCGTCGTGGTCGAGCAGAACTGCAACAGCCGCCAAATTCGGCGTACGCAGCTTGGCGGCAAGCGCCTTGCGATCCCGATAGATGAGGAAGAGCGCCAACAGGCCAGCCGGTACGACGATGCCGAATGTGTGCGAGGCCGCCTGCAGGAAACGCGGCAGCAGGCTTCCTTCGTTCATGACGACAAGCGCAAGAATGTCGCTGAGATAGTTGAGCGTAAAGCCGCTCCATATTTGCAGGACGCCGAGAATGCCGAGAAAGATGACGATCGAAGCGACCGCGGAGCGCAATGAGACACGTCCGGCGGCAAACGCGAAGGCGCACAACAGCCCGCCGGACACAAAGCCGGTGATCTTTGTCAGGAAGAGGCCGGTCATGCCGGCCACGATGGAGATGAGTAGAAGCCGCTGATCGCGCAGATAGACGAGCGCCACCGTTAATACATAGAGAAGCTGGCAGACCTGCCGGTTGTAGATTCCGAACCCGTCGGACCCGGGAAACGAATAGAATTCGCGGGTGTTGAACGGCAGTATCGCAAAAGCGAGGAAGGGCAGAAGCAGCGCCAGCGCCGTCCCGCGTGATCTTGCATCCACCTGCCACAATGCAATTGCCATCAAGGGCGCTGTCACGGCAAAGAGCGACCAGTGCACGAGGAGCAGGGGCTGCGCGCTGGAAAAAAGCTTTATCCCGCCCGCAAACAGATAATAGCCGAGCGGCCCCACGGGTGCGAAAAAATCGGTCGCTGGCACCTGGCCGGAAAAGAGCCGGTTGGCGGCATCGAAATAGATGAAAAGATCCCAGTACATGGGACCGATCGGCACGTTGAGCGGCAGGACGAGGATAACGGCCATGGCAAGCGCCGTCAGGGCGAGGATCGTTACCGGGCTCGTCAGGCGCGTGCGCCGCTTTGCCGCCGCCGCGTGTTCGACTGCCGTTGCCATATCATGCTCCTGAAAACACATGTCGTGCCGTTGCGGCTCGTTTTACAGGATAGGCTGTCAAAAGAAGTTAATTTGAGCCTTCAATCGACCGTTTTGCTTAATGGCGCGCGCCGCTTCGGCGATGTCGCATTCAGGCAAAGAAGTGAAGACTTCGCCAGACTAGATTGTCCTGGATCATGGGTGCCGTCCAGCCTGCCTGCACGGTTTGACCGGAGAAGCAACCGAGGGAGTGAGAGGCATGAAGACGAAGGCGCGGGCGGTTGTCATCGGCGGTGGCGTGGTGGGGGTGTCGACCCTTTATCATCTGGCCAAAAAAGGCTGGTCGGACGTGATCCTAATCGAGCGCAAGGAACTGACTTCGGGTTCCACCTGGCATGCCGCCGGTCTCTTGCCGCTGTTCAACATGAGCTATTCCGTCGGTCAGATCCACAAATACTCGGTGAAGTTCTACCAGGAACTTCAGGAAGAAACCGGCATGAATGTCGGCTTTACGCAATGCTCCAACATCCGCCTGGCGCGTACGAAGGATCGCTGGGACGAGTACATGTACTACGCCGGTATCGCCGAAACCATTGGCATTCCGGTTAATGTTCTCACGCCCGAGCAGGTCAAGGAGGCCTGGCCGCTTTGCGAAACGGAAGGGCTTCTCGGGGCGATTCAGCATCCGGACGATGGCTACATCCAGCCGGCCGATCTCACCCAGGCGCTTGCCAAGGGCGCGCGCGATCTCGGTGCAACCATCTACCGCAACACGGCGGTGACGGCCATCGCCCAAGGCGACACCGGGCAATGGACCATCACCACCGACAAGGGTGAAATTGCCTGCGAGCATGTCATCTCCTGCACCGGTAATTTCGCCCGCAGGACCGGCGCCATGGTCGGGCTCGACGTGCCGGTGATCCCGGTGGAGCATCAATATATCGTCACCGAGCCGCACCCGGCCATCGTCGCCCGCAAGAAGGAGGGGCTGCCCGAAATGGGTGTGCTGCGCGAGAGCGATTCCTCCTGGTACATGCGCGAAGAGAACGGCGGCCTCCTGCTTGGGCCTTACGAGGTCGGCGCGCCGTGCTGCTATGTGGACGGTCCGGCCGACGACAGCGAGTACGAGTTGTTCCAGGAGGATCTGGAACGTTTGATGCCCTATGTCGAAACGGCCATCGCTCGCGTGCCGGCGTTCGGCGAGGTGGGCATCAAGAAAATCTACAACGGTGCGATCGCTTATACGCCCGACGGCTCCCCCATCATCGGTCCGGCGCCCGGTCTTAAGAATTTCTGGCTTAACGAGGGTCACTCCTTCGGTGTCACGGCGGCCGGAGGCGCGGGCTGGCAGCTCGCCGAATGGATCGTCGAGGGCGAACCCTCCATCGACATGATGGGGGTCGATCCGCGCCGCTTCGGTCCCTATGCCACCGAGGGCTATCTGCGTGAGAAGAACGAGGAGGCCTACGCCAACGTCTTCACCGTCCACTATCCCGACGAGGAGCGTTCCGCCGCCCGTCCGCTCAAGACCACGCCGAGCTATGGCCGTATGAAGGCGCTCGGCGCGGTGTTCGGTTCCGTCTATGGCTGGGAACGGCCCAACTGGTTCGCGCCCGAGGGCTACAAGGTGCCCGAGACCGAGCTTGGCGTCGGCGCCGACGTGCTTCTCGGGCACAACCACGCCCCCGCGCTGGAAGATGGTCGCGTGGTGGAAAAATGGTCCTTCCGCCGCTCCAATTATTTCGAGCATGTCGGTAAGGAGGTGAGGAACGTTCACGAGAATGTCGGTCTGCTCGACATGTCGGCCTTTGCCAAAATCGAGGTTTCGGGGCCGGGTGCGAGGGCCTGGCTCGACAGCGTTCTCGCCAACCGTATCCCTGCAAAGCGGGGCAGGGTGGCGCTGTGTCATCTTTTGACGAAGAATGGCGGCGTGCGATCCGAGTTTACGGTTTACGAGTGGAAACCAGGCCGCTTCTATCTGGTTTCGGCCGGCGCCTTCGAGGCACACGATCACGACGTATTGTTCAAGCTCCTGCCCGATGACGGCTCGGTCGTCCTGCGGCCGATTACGCAGCAATATGGCGTTTTCGTTCTCGCCGGACCAAAAAGCCGCGACGTGTTGCGCAAACTCACACGCACCGGGCTTTCCAACGCGGCTTTCCCTTGGCTCTCGGGAAAGCCGGTCTCTGTCGGTCGCGCCGGCGTGCATGCGCTGCGCGTGAATTTCGTCGGAGAGCTGGGCTGGGAACTGCACCATCCCATCGAACAGCAGAACCTGATCTTCGATCTCGTCATGGGGGCCGGAGCGGAATTCGGTATCCAGCCGTTCGGTATTCGCGCCATGACGGCAATGGCCATCGAGAAGAGCTATCGCCTGATCCCGCGCGAACTTTCCATCGAGTATACGGCCTGGGAAAGCGGGCTCGACCGTTTCGTCCATCCCGACAAAGGCGATTTCATCGGCCGCGATGCGCTGCTCAAGCAGCGTGAAGCGGGTCTTGGCTGGCAATACGTTACGCTGGAAGTCGGCGCAATCACCGATGCGGATGCGCGTGGCAACGAGGCAATTTACAAGGCCGGCGAACTGGTGGGCCGCGCCACGCACGGCAGCTATGGCTGGCGGGTTGGGAAGAGCCTGGCGCTTGCCATGGTGCGTCCCGAGCATGCCGCCGAAGGCACCGAGCTCGAGATCAAGATCCTCGGCAAGCATCATCCGGCAAAAGTGATCGGCGAAAGCCCGTTCGATCCCGAGAATGCCGCGTTGCGCTGCGATGGCTGAGCGCAGGTGCACGAACGACGTTCGCTCCACACGCGTCTGCGCGTTGTTCCCAATTGCGTGATTTGTGGTCGGCCAGACATGCGTTAAACTGGGGCATGTCCAGGTCGAAAAATGGTCGATGTTTTTCCAAAGGCAGTGTTCTGGCTGCTTTAACGGGGATCGGTTGTGTTTTTCTTGCCGGGCTGCAACCGTCCAGAGCGCAGGAAATCGTCGACGTCCAGCTCGTTCTGGCGGTGGATGTTTCCCTTTCCATGTCGGCGGGCGAACTGGAAATCCAGCGTCGCGGCTATGCCGAGGCGCTGGTCCATGACGAGGTCGTCGACGCCATCCTCAGTGGTATGCATGGCAAGATCGCCGTGACGTATTTCGAATGGGCGGGCAATTTTTCACAGCGCATTATCGTCCCTTGGACCCGGATCGCCTCGGTCGAGGATGCGCAACGCGTCGCCGAGCGGCTTTCGGCCAATCCGCCGAGCAGCGCCCGCCGGACCTCCATTTCCGGTGCGCTCGATTTTGCCGGCGATCTGCTGGCCGAAAGCGATTTCCGGGGGCTGCGACGCGTGATCGACGTTTCTGGCGACGGCCCCAACAATCAGGGCGGTCCCGTGGTTGAGGCCCGTGACCGGCTTGCGAGCACGGGCATCACCATTAACGGCTTGCCGCTCATGACCAATGGCGGACTGACGACCAGTTTCGACGTCAAGGATCTCGACACCTATTACCGCAACTGCGTCATTGGCGGGCCGGGTGCATTCGTCATACCGGTCAACGAGTGGTCGCAATTTCCCGAAGCCATTCGCCGCAAGCTGGTTCTGGAGCTTGCAGGAGCGAACGAGCGCCGGCCGCATGTGAGGCTCGTCCAGTTTCACAGCGCCTATGACTGTCTGGTCGGCGAGAAGATGTGGCGGGACCGCTCGTGGATGTGGCGCGATCCCTAAGTGGGGTCAAAGCTTGGCGGCAATCTCTTCGAGCTGATCGGCACACTGGCCCCAGCCTTCGTGGAAGCCCATTTTTTTGTGCGCTTCGACATCTTCAGCGTTCCAGTGCAGCGCCCGCGCAATGTATCGGGTCTTGTCTTCGCCTGCGTCTTCCAGCGTGAGAATCATGGTCATGAAGGGCTTTCCCGACGGCTTCCATGCCTCGGTGAAGGCGTCGGTCGTGACAATCTTCTCGTTCTCGACCACTTCGAGAAAGACACCGCGATTGGGATACTCGTTGCCGTCCGGGTCCTTCATCACGATCAGGCTCGAGCCTCCGGGGCGCACATCGATTTCAGCTTTGGCGATGGTCCAGGGTTTCGGCACGAACCATTGTTTGAGGATGTTCGGATCCGTCCAGGCGCGAAAGATCTTCTCGCGCGGCGCATCGATGATGCGGGCCAGAACGAGTTCGTTCTCGGATATCGGTGCGACGTCGATGGTGGTGCTCATTGCAAAGTCTCCCAATGTTCGGTTGTGCTGTTAAAACGAATGGCGCGCGCGCGATCCGACAGGCCAGCGTAATTTTCTCAGGCGACGAGAAGCTGCTTGCGGTCGGCGCGCTCCTGCTGGGGGGAGCGGGCATAAAGTTCGCGGTAGCATTTGGAAAAATGGGAAGCGGAGACGAAGCCGCAGGCAACGGCGACTTCCACCACGGGCAGAGAGGATTGAATCAGGAGGTGGCGGGCCCGGTCGAGCCTTATCTCAAGATAATATCGGGCTGGCGAACGCCCCATCTCCTGCCGGAATAACCGCTCGATCTGGCGTCGCGAGAGCCCGACATTGTCGGCGATCTGCACCAGCGAAAGCGGTTCGGCCAGATTGGCCTCCATCAATTCGATGATGGTTAAGACCTTGGAATTCTGCACGCCGAGCCGTGCTCTGAGCGGCAGGCGCTGGCGGTCGGAAGGGCTGCGCACCCGGTCGGTGAGCAATTGTTCGCACACGCGGTTGATCAGGCTTTCGTCGAAATCCTCGCCGATGAGTTTGAGCATCATGTCCATTGCCGCGGTACCCCCGGCACATGTGTAGATGTTCGCCTCGGTTTCGAAGAGATCGGCGAACACGTTGGCGCGCGGATATTTCTCCGCGAAACCCGGCAGGTTCTCCCAATGGATTGCGCAGCGTTTGTCGGTCAGCAGCCCGGCTCCCGCCAGCACATAAGCCGCCGTGCACAACCCGCCGATCGCCACCCCGCGATTGTACTCCTCGCGCAGCCACGCAAAGACGGTCTTGTTGCCGTAATCTTCGATGTTGAGACCGCCGCAGACAATGACCATCGAGGGCCGTTCGTGGCCGGTCATCTTCCGCCGCTCGTCACTCAGTGAAGCGCCGACAGCCACCTCGACACCGTTGGACGCGCGGACTGGCGCGCCGTCAATACTTGCCAGGCGCCACGTATAGGCGTCGTATCCGGCCATGCGGTTGGCAGTGCGCAGGGGTTCCAGTGCTGCCGAGAACGCCATCATGGTGAAATCGGGAATGAGGAAGAAAACGATCGACCGCTTGCAGCTCACTTCGCCCGACATGGTGCCTCCCGATCGCGCATGACATTCGTCTTCCGAACATGCCGCTGTCGTCAAAGCGTCATCAGGATTTGCGTTTTCTGTCAATCCGCTCGGGAACGCGGTGAACGGTTTTACAGGCGTTTGCATGCCGTGGCCCGGTGCGGCGCCGTGCGCACGCGTCGGACCTCACCGCATCGACGGTTCTATGCGGCGGGTGAACCGGGCTTGCGGGCAAACCGATCAGTTGACCAGGAAGCCGAAACGGGATCCAGCCAATGCGCCTGTCTCGCCGGGCATTGTCTTGCCAAGCCGCTGACGGGCGAAAACCGTGTTCGGATTCGAGCTCCGCTGGCGGCGTATAAAGCGTGCGAAAAGCTTCATTTTGCGCTCCAATAAACAGTCAAAATCGAAAGACAATCGGCTCTCACCGAGCGCCTTCTCATTCGTGATGAAGTTGGGTCGCTCGTTCGATGGCCGGAAACTATCGCGTGTGTGCCGATCGCGCGGTGGAAAATGCGAAGTGCTCCTTAGAAAAAGCGACATTTCCGCGGAGGCAGCGGTGTTTTGCAGAGAAAAGACCCCGGCATCGGGCCGGGGTCAGATGGGTGTTCGGGGGGCTGCGTATAAGCGCGTGGCTTTCGTCATATCAATGCGAGCACCTGGCCGCCGGCCGGGGCTTTTTCTTTGGACTGGTGCCGTACTTCGCATGATGCGTCATTGCGTCGAACTCAACCGCAAAATCACGCATAGCCTTGAGGGTTTTTGTCAGAGATATCATTGAACGCACTCCTGTTTGCCTGAAATGTCCGCTCAGAACCGCGAGATACTGCGGTTGTCCCGGCCGTCCGACTGGATGCTCGTGTAGTGAGTGGGCCAGCCGATATCCTTGCGGATTTCGGGTGGAAGCGTGCCGATCAACCGTTCGGTGCGCCGGCGGTTTAGAGACCGCCGATAATGGCGGACATAATGATTCATGCGTGTGAAAACAGACATAATCCTTCTCCTTTGTCTGCCGTTTTGTCAGTCGTCATCGCCTGACGCTGTTGACTATGCCGCAAGGTTGATGTTCAATCAAACACAATCGAATGATCTTTTTATTCAAGATTATTGAATGGAGAACGCCGTGAACGCTCCCCTCAATCATCCCATGCCCTTATTGGAGCTGGATGTCCTGCGCACCTTCGTTGCGATTGCCGAGACTGGCAGTTTCACTGCCGCTGCCAATGCGGTGTTCCGCACCCCGTCCGCCGTTTCCATGCAGATTAAGAAACTGGAGGAAATGCTTGGACGTTCTGTTTTTCAGCGCGACGCACGTTCCGTGTCGCTGACCGCCGATGGCGAGTTATTATTGAACTATGCGCGCAGATTGCTGGCACTGAACCGCGAAGCGGTGTCCAAATTCGTCATGCCTGATATCAGCGGCATCGTACGATTAGGATCGCCGGACGATTACGGAGAACGGATATTACCCAGCGTTCTCAAACGCTTTGCCCAAACCCACCCGGCCATTGCCGTCGATGTGGTCATCGATCAGAGCGCCAATCTGCGCAAGCGAATGGCCAACCGGCAGCTCGATCTCACCCTCCTTACTTGCACCGAAGGATCTGAAGACGGCAGCGTCCAGATCGTCTTCACCGAGCCGATCGTCTGGGCGGGGGCCCG
This sequence comes from uncultured Nitratireductor sp., assembly GCF_913053745.1. Lineage (GTDB taxonomy): Bacteria > Pseudomonadota > Alphaproteobacteria > Rhizobiales > Rhizobiaceae > Nitratireductor. The sequence continues at coordinate 4,903 of NZ_CAJXGF010000010.1, read as the reverse complement.
GGGCGGTTGTGCGCATCTGCGCGAGCCTTTGCCGCTTTCGCTGTGGGAAGAGGGATGCGCCTGGCGCTCCGGCGCGTTATCGGCAATGGAGAAGGACGGGCGCGATTATCGCATCGCCTATATGAGCGCCCATACGGCCGGCCAGAGAGCGGCCATTCTCTCGGATCTGGCAATTGCACCGCTTCCCAAATCCTTCCTGCGCGACGATCTTCTGGAACTCGGCCCCAAGGACGGACTGCCCAAGCTTTGCAACTATCACATAGGCATGATCGTTTCTCCGGATGCCTCGGCGCCGGTGCAGGCCGCGGCCGACCATATTCGCTCGACATTCGACATGTTCAACGAATCCGGTCGGCTCTGATCGGAAAGTGTGCGTTCCGGGGCGGAAAACCTGGAGGCCGTCTGGCATGAGTTCGGAAAAGCGATTGGAGGTCGCCGGCGTTTCGCTGTCCAGTCCCGACAAGCTCCTGTTCGGGAAGGAAGGCGTCACCAAGGGTGTCCTGGCGCGTTATTATGAACGCGTAAGTGCGCGCATGCTCCCGCATCTGGAAAAGCGCCTGGTCAGTTTGGTGCGTTGTCCCGACGGACGGGAAAAACCGTGTTTCTTCCAACGCCACGGCGGCAAGGGGTTTCCCGATGCCGTCGCGCGCATGGAAATAACAGAGAAAGGCGGCGAGCGGGACGAGTATCTTCATATCGACAACCTTCACGGTGTCGTCGCTGCCGTGCAGATGAGCACGTTGGAGTTCCACATATGGGGATCGCGTATTGATCGGCTCGACGCGCCGGACCGATTGGTCTTCGACCTCGATCCCGATGAGGAACTCGACTTTGGTGCTGTCCGTCGTGCCGCCTTCACGGTATGCGAGCGATTGGCCGATCTCGGCCTTCGAACGGTCCCGCTTCTGACTGGAGGCAAGGGCATTCATGTGGTTGCGCCGCTGGAACGCCGTCGGACGTGGGGAGACGTGAAGGATTTCGCCAAGGGGTTCGCAAAGCGGTTGTCGCGGGACGAGCCCGAGCGCTTTCTGGCCGAAGCCTCTAAAACGAAGCGGGAAGGGCGGGTTTTTGTCGATTGGTTGCGCAACGAGCGCGCGGCGACGGCAATCGCCCCTTATTCGACGCGAGCAAAACCGGGTGCGCCGGTGGCGACACCCGTTTCTTGGTCGGAACTTGAAAGTCTCGCCGCATCCAATCTGTTTACATTGGCGGATATGGACGACCGGCTCGCGGCACCCGATCCGTGGGCCGAAACCGCCGAGTGGCGCCAATCCATCACCGAGAACATGCTGAAAGTCGTGGGTTAGTCGCGCCGCCGTCGCGCGGCGCGTTCCTCGCGTGAACGCCGGCGTGGGCGTGCCGCTCCCTCGTCTGCGGCAACGCCTGGCGCTAGCGCACGTGGCGGAAGCTGCACCTGCTCGGCCAGCTTGGGAAAGGGGTCGACCTTGTTGGGCAATGCCATGGCGTACACGAAATGCTCCTGGAATTTCGGCTCGAGCGCCGTCTCAATCTTTTCGATCCGGCGCACGGTTTCCTCGATTTCGCGACGATGGTTGCGGTTGAGCAGGGCCATGCGCGCGCCCGTGCCGGCTGCATTGCCGACGGCCGAAACCTTGCTGAGGTCGCAATCGGGGATAAGCCCCAGAACCATGGCGTACTGTGGGTCGATGAAGGAGCCGAACGCGCCGGCGAAGCGGATCGCGTCCACCGTTTGCACCCCCTGCTTCTCCATCAGGAGCTTCGTGCCGGCATAGAGCGCGGCCTTGGCGAGCTGGATCGCGCGCACATCGTTCTGGGTGACTGTGATGCGAGGGGCGGTCTCACGCAGTACATAGGCGAAGGTGCGCCCGTCGGCGACGATGCGCGGATTCGCTTGCGCCAAGGCTCCGTTCACGACGCCGTCTTCGGATATGATCCCGGCCAGATACATTTCCGCGATCACTTCGATGATGCCGGAGCCGCAAATACCGGTGACGCCGGTTTCGCCAAGCGATTCTGGGAAGCCCGGTTCGTCCGACCAGATGTCGCTGCCGATCACCCGGAAGCGCGGCGCAAGCGTGCCCCGGTCGATACGCACACGCTCGATCGCGCCGGGGGCCGCCCGCTGGCCGGACGAGATTTCCGCGCCTTCGAAAGCGGGACCGGTGGGCGACGAGGCGGCCACCACGCGTGCCCGGTTGCCAAGCACGATCTCGGCATTGGTGCCGACATCGACGATCAGCATCATATCGTCCTGCCGGTGCGGCCCTTCCGATAGCGTCACGGCGGCTGCGTCCGCGCCCACATGCCCGGCAATGCAGGGCAAAAGATAGGTTCGCGCGCCGGGATTGAGCTTCAGCCGCAGGTCGTCGGCCCTGAGTTTCACCGCGCCGGAAACGGCGAGGGCGAAGGGCGCGCCGCCCAATTCCGTCGGGTCGATCCCGAGAAACAGATGATGCATGATCGGGTTTGCGACAAACACGGCGTCCAGAATGTCGTGACGCTCGATGCCGCCGTTCTCTGCCACCTTCTGCACCAGTTTCGATATTTCCTGGCGCACGGCACGGGTCATCGCCTCGCGTCCGTCCGGATTCATCATCACATAGGAGACCCGGCTCATGAGGTCCTCGCCGAAGCGAATTTGCGGATTCGAAGCGCCGGCGGACGCCACCACGCGGCCCGAGAGAAGCGAAACGAGATGCATGGCGATCGTGGTCGAGCCGATGTCGCAGGCGAGCCCGTAGGCTTCGTTCTTCAGCCCCGGCCACAGCGCGACCAGCCGGGCAATATCGTTGTCGGCGTCCTGATGCAGAGCGGCCGTAACGGCCCATTGGCCGGCCCGCAATATCGCCTGAACCTGCGGCAGCAGATACGCGTCGGCCTCGATGCGGCCGAAACCCCAGTCGTTCTGCAATGCCGTCTTCAGTCGGTCGAGATCGCCCAGCGGCTTGTGCATGTCGGGTTCTTCCACCTCGACATAGCAAAGGTGGATGGCCGGATGACGTTCGATGACGCGTGTGTCGGCGTCCTTGCGCACCACCTGCGCGTTGATGACGGCGTCCTGCGGCACGTCGACGACGAGGTCGCCTTCGATGGTGGCCGAGCAGGAAAGGCGACGTCCCACCGGCAGCGCGCGTTTTTCGGCGTAGCGCGCCTCTCTGGCGCCGACCGCGGAAATATGCTCCTGGGAGGATGAGATTTTGTGTTTGGCGAAATGGCCTTCCTGCACCTCGATCTGGCAGCGCCCGCAGGTTGCTCGCCCGCCGCACACGCTTTCCACATAGACGCCGAGCTGTCGTGCGGCGTCGAGCACGGTCGTCCCCCGGGGAAAGCGTCCCCGTTTGCCGGACGGCATGAAGAGGACGAGCGGATCGTCGCTCATGGTGAGGCCCGTTTGGTGGGGAAGACCGGCCGCAGGCGGGGATTGTGGGTGAGGGCGAAGACCGGTTTTCACCCCCGCGCGCGGCGCGCATCGCGGCCGCCGCGCCGGCGCCCGCCGGTCGAGGATGGCGCAGTGGCTGCCGAGGTCGCTTCGGCTGCGGGTTGGTGGTCGCGATAGGTCATGATCCAGTGGTAGCAATTGGGATCGGTGCCGTTCAGTACATTGGCCGCGCGCACCATTTCCATTTCCTGCGGGCGGCAGGGGTTCATGATGGCACTCGTCATGCCGGCCCCGATCACCATGGGAATGAAACCGGCATTGATGCCGTGCCGATGGGGCAGGCCGAAGGAAATGTTGGAGAGCCCGCAAGTGGTGTTCACCTTCAATTCCTCTCGCAGCCGTCGCAAAAGCCGGAACACCTGCTGTCCCGCCGTACCCATGGCACCGATGGGCATCACCAGTGGATCGACGACGATGTCATGGGCGGGAATGCCATAATCGGCGGCGTGTTCGACGATCTTTTTTGCCACCTCGAAGCGCACATCCGGGTCTTCGGAAATGCCGGTCTCGTCATTCGAGATGGCGACGACGGGCACGTCGTACTTCTTGATCAGGGGCAGGATGGCTTCCAGCTTTTCCATCTCGCCTGTTACCGAGTTCACCAGCGGCCGCCCTTTGGCGACCTTGAGAGCTGCCTCGATGGCGGCCGAAACCGAGGAGTCGATCGAAAGCGGCACGTCAACCAGTTCCTGCACGATTTCCAGCGTCTGCACCAGGAGGCCGGGCTCGGTGGCGTTGGGGTCGACCGCCGTCACGCCGGCGTTTACGTCCAGCATGGTTGCGCCGGCTGCGACCTGCGCCAACGCATCGCCGACAGCGCTCATGACGCTGGTCAGCGAGCCCGCGCAGCCTGCTTCGCCGACACCCTTGACGCCGAGCGGATTGGTCTTCGTCGGGACCGGCCGATGCTCGATCGCGAAGCCCGGAACATTGTCGGCGCGCGGCATGCAGTAGTCGGTGAAAGAGCCGCTGAGCAGCTGGCCGTCGTCGTCGTAGACGACATTTTCGAGCAGCGCCTGACCGATGCCCTGGACCACGCCGCCATGAAGCTGGCCTTCGACGAGCAGCGGATTGATGATCGTGCCGACGTCGTTGACCATGGTGTAGCGGACGACCTCCGTCACGCCGGTCGCTTCGTCGATCTCGACCTCGCAGACGTGGCAGCCGTTCGGGAAGGTGACCTTCGCCTCGTCGACGACCAACTCGACGTCGAGCGACTTCGGCAGGTTCGCCGGAAGCGACTGGACCTCACGGACGCGCTGCGCCAGCGCCATCACCTCGATGGAACGGTCGGTCCCTTCGACGGTGAAGCGCCCATCGGCAAACTGGACGCTCTCGGGCGAGCTGTTCAGCGCCCAGGCGGCCAGCGCCCTGCCCTGTTCGACAAGCTTTTGACTCGCAGCGACGATCGCCGTGGTTGCCGCGACCATCGACTTCGAGCCGCCGGTGCCACCGCCGAAGACGATCTGATCGCTGTCGCCC